>CALIHW010000132.1 GCA_938020525.1 uncultured Granulosicoccaceae bacterium
CAAGTTGCATCCAAGCGGGACTCGGTACCCACTAGATCCAACCTCTGTGTACTTTCAAGTTCGATCCGTGTGATTGAAGAAAAGACTGTACTGTTAAAGTTGTTCCCGTGTGAGGCGGCGATAGGCTGCCTCGCACACCAGCCAAGATAATAGAATATGAAAATCACCACCAGCTCCCCTCGCGGTGTTACCCGAATCGCTATTAACACAGCCGTCGCCTGCGCAATGATAATGGCTTCAGTGGCGATCACTTCGATAGCACGCGCACATGACCCGGCGCTACACGGCTTCAATATGAGCACCTTCGATCCGCCATTCCCTGCTCCGGATTTTGATCTCCCCGTACTCTCAGGGGATTCTGCAACACTGGAAACTTACAAAGGTGAGTTTGTACTGTTGAATTTCTGGGCAACCTGGTGCCCACCCTGCCTCGAGGAAATGCCATATATAGAAGAGGTATACCAAAAATATAAAGATCGTGGTTTCACCGTGGTAGCGATATCGAGTGACGAGGAAGGCGAAACCGCTGTAGCACCTTTTATAGAGAAGTTGAGCCTTACATTCCCGGTGTTGCTGGATACTGATAAGGCCGTTTCATCAGTTTATGGCGCACACAATTTGCCGATGTCATTTATCCTCAATCGCGATGGCGAGGTAATAGCGGGTGCAGTTGGTGAGCGTAACTGGTCAGGCGAGGAAGCTCTGTCAGTTCTTGATGAGATAATTACCCCACAATGAGAACCTTTAGTCGAATCGTCACCTACGGAATCACCGCGACGCTACTCACCGCACCCATCGTTAGCTTTGCAGCTGACGAAAATACAGCAACAAGCTACAACGATTCGACAAGTGAAAACCCACCGATAGCGATTATTAATGATTTTGTTCTAACCCAGGAATATATCGACGGACTGATCAGGCAGATGGCACTGGGAGAGCAAGTCTCGATCCGGGCCGATATGGAAAAATTCGCCGAATCACTTATTCAGGAAGAAGTCTTGTTCCAGTTTGCATTGGCAAACGACTTTGATCAGGACGAAAGCCTGCGCGCTGAAATAAAAACATTGGTCGTCAATCGTCTGATTGAAAATCATGTGACCAGCAAACTGGATATCACACCCGAGGCTATCGAACAATTCTATAACGACAATACAGGTGCTATACGCGGTGAGACTGTAGAGGTAAGCCAGATACTCACTGAAACTCGCGAAGAGTGCGAGGCATTAAAACAGCAGCTTGCTGACGGGGCAGCTTTTGCAGCTCTGGCAGAACAATATTCGATCCATGAGCGCTCTGCCAGCAATGGAGGTGTGGTCGGCTCAATCATGAACCACGATGGCCCGCTGGGCTTTGAGCAACAACTGTTTCAGCTACCACAAAATGAACCTACCATTTTTGAGAGTGAAGATGGCTGTCATCTTATCGTTGTTACTGATAGTGAAACCCCACCGCTTCCGCCGCTCGAAAATGTTGCTCCTGCTATCGAAGGACTATTACAACGAGAGCTGGAAATTGAAGCCCTGCAGACATTGATGGATCGTGCGCATAGTGAGGTTGACGTTGTTCGACCATAGCAGCTGACGCTGCATGGCATCAGCTGCTGGTTGGTAAAAATGCTCGTAATTACCTGCTTCTGGATTCAAAATACCGACGTTGATCTGGTAAATTCATTGGCAAAAAGTATAGCTATCGTGCACAACGAAACCCCACCATATTAAGACCGATATCCGGCGGGTTCCCATGCCGGTAACTGGTGCGCAGGCAATAAGGGTTGTTTCCCCAGCCCCCACCACGAATTACGCTCTCTGTAGGACTGCCAGGGAATGGCGTTGAAGTCCACTCCCAAACGTTTCCCGCCATATCATGCACTCCGAAAGGCGACTGACCTCGCGGGTAGGAACCTACCGGTGCGGTAAATGTGAATCCATCAGCATCCTCAGCGGCACAACATGCATCAGTTCCATAGTTTGCATGCGATTCTTTGTATTTTTGATTTGGCGGTATATTTCCCCACGGATACCGACGCATATCACTACCGCTGGCGGCAAACTCCCACTCAGCTTCCGTCGGCAGTCTTGCACCGTGATACATACAGTAGGTTTGTGCATCCCGTGCAGATACCTGTACAACCGGATGATCATCAAGTTGCGTGATGGACGATTCTTCACCGTGCGGGTGCAGGTAACTGGCGGTTGAATCTTTGCGCCATCGTTGGGTCCAGACATAAGCCTGACCATTGCGGGTAGTATCTGTTATATAACCGGTAGCTTGGACAAACGCTTTAAAATCACGATTCGTTACTTCAAATCGCATGATCTCAAAGTCACTAACTTCTACCAGCTTGGGCTTCTCATTGGCATCACCCTGATCGTCTCCCATGACATATCGATCACCAGACACTGAAGTCCATTCCACACCCTGAACCGGAGCACCAAACCCGGCTACTATAAAAAGGATAAAACAAAAATAATAAGATCTTGTTTTCATAAAGCACAGAGTGATGTGATATTTCGATCAAAAATATTACCCAGCCTGAATAATCAATAGATTACCTGCTGAATGCCGGCAATCTCTCTATGGAGGGTGTCGTCAAAGCATTTTTCGGAATCCTGTTCGACTATATTTTAATACACGTAACCAAAGCCAAGTCACTCTCCCTATGGGAGAGTCCAATGCGTAGTTTGCATTGGGAGGGGATTCTTTTCAATAAATTCAAAGTTTAAGCTCGAAGTCTTATTGAATATCTAACCAGACACACCCCCTCTTCCGGCGCAAACTACACGCCGGATTCTCCCCGGGGAGAATGACAAAAAGCGGCACTGGTTAACGTCATGTGATAGTCACTAAAACCTTTGACGACACCCTCCTATGGACGCTTTAGTTCACAGCACCTACGGCTTTCAAGTGGCGCGCCATACCCTGCACGTTTAGCTCTCGCCATTGATCATAAGAACCCCAGTCCATATAACTTTCCATCATTACGCTGCCTACCAGTTCATCACTGCTTTTTCCAGACTTAAGCCCTGCCAATACCTGCTCGCGAAGCTCCTCCATATAAATCCGCCCTTGAGTTACATCTTCTTTTACCCCCATCGGCCCATGTCCGCCGGCAAAAATATCGAACTCCAGAGTCTCAACTTTACGCACCTGATCAGTCCAGTCATCAACATTCGCGCTTCCAAAATCGCGAAAAGGCAACCGCTTAGCTGCTACAGCATCAACAACAAAAGCGACACTTTCAGGCTGCACCACAATCGCCATCAAATCATTCCCGTGACCAGGCCCAAGAGGGGTAAGTTCAATCGTTTTACCACCAACCTTAACGGCTGTTACGTCCGATACACGCATCGTCGGTTCAACACCATCGATTTTGGCTGGCGCATTCGCTTGCGCAATGATATTGGGGATTTTACCGAATGCAGCACCACCAGACGCATGATCACCGTGACTATGACTGTAGATAAGATGAGTAATTGGCTGATCTGTCAGTTTTTCGATCTCTTTACGCAACCAAACCGCAGCTTTAGCATTGATTGGGTCTGTTACCACAACACCTTCTTCGGTCAAGACAAAAATCGAATAATGGAATTTGTTTTGAAAACGATAGACATCACCTGCAATATTAGTTATCGCTCGATCCTGAGCAATTGAAGCGCCTTGAGGCAGTAGAACAGCAAGTGCCAAAACCACAGCCATTGTTAGTTTGTGCATAAAATTAATCTCCTACGATGGTGGACTTAGAATACATTTATAGCCGAGATAAATTCAAATAACTCTGCTCTAGAAATTGATCAATAAACAGAGCTGCAGATCAGCCAGACAACTATTTGACCACGGGTAGAAGAGTAAAGGCTCGTCCCACTCCTTTGCCGTAGCCATGGCCTGCCAGCCCTGGGTGCCTACCCTGAGCCGCCTACCCTGAGCCGCCGATTCTGAACCTTGAAACACTCAACTGCAGCCATAACACTCTCGACCAGGTCATAGTGTAAAGGTTCCCCTGAATGCAGCTACTTTCCTGGAGACAGCATTCTAAAGTCACCCATAAACAGGACGGTTCAAAGAATCATGCCTATCAACTTAGTCGGGATCAATCAGAATCAGACCGACCGGGAATAACATTGCCCACCACAGTAGTCTTGCAGGCTATTTCTGCTGCAATATTCCGTGCAGATTATCGGTCGGGAATCTGAGATAATTCTCCCGATAGCACTCTGCATGACAAAGTCAAAATACATGTTTTCAGAAATACCGCACCTGCTCATTACAAAAATCGGCTCCACACTGCACTCAATATTTATGGTGTCTTCCAGCCGTCACTTTTTGTTTTATATGCTTTGCTATGTGCTCATCGCATTGATTATTTACCTGCAATCAATGAGAAAGGAAAAGGCTGATTCTTTCTTTAGCTTTCTTTTCCCAAAAAATATATACACCCATCCATCAGCATACTTTGATCTAAAAATCTGGCTGGTTATTATTTTTGTAGTGCACTCCGGCATCTACTCGATGATGTTTCATGTCATCTACTTTGCAACAGGCTTGCTAAACAGCTTACTGGATATTTTTTGGAACATTCCCACAGACACGAGCCCTCCAAGTATTACTGATAGGGTAATCTATACCATTGTCTATACTTGCTGCATAGACTTCGGTTTTTTCTTAATGCACTACCTGCAGCATAAGATATCCTGGCTATGGTCTTTTCACAAAGTACATCACTCAGCTGAGGTACTCACACCTTTTACCGCTAATCGCCATCATCCAGTTGACTATTTAATACATGCCATGAGCGCGTTTTCTATGGCGGCTTTCGCGACGGTTATTTTTTCAAGGCATCACGGTACAGAAATCGATCTATTAACTCTGTTTAATGCCAGCGCGATCCACTTTTTTTACTATATGTCTGCAAACATGCGTCACTCGCACATCTGGTTAAGCTTTGGCTCATTGAATCGCCTGTTTATCAGCCCAGCGATGCACCAAATACACCATAGTGTCGCACCGCAACACTATGACAGGAACTTCGGTTTTGTTTTTTCCATATGGGACTGGATCTTTCGCACTCGATATTTACCAGACGCCAAAGAAACCGTAGTAGTTGGTCTTATAGGAGATGAAAAAGGCTACAACGGAATTATTGATGCGATGTTAAAACCATTTACAGAGTCATATCAAAACATAAAATCACCGCAGTCCTGGCGCCGCCACCAACTTAAGACCTGACTCTTCGTATCCTAAAAAAAGCAATTATCAGGTGCAATATGTTGCTCATCAGCCTGTGCACATTGACTGCATCACGCTACGCAACGGTGAATTCCGGCTCAGCACTAAATGGATCATCACTCTTAAGCCAGAAACAATATCAGACAAGCCCTGCATCGCAACTCCATGCAGGATTTCGTTCTTTCCCCAGCGTAGTATCTTCTATAAGAGCTACTCCATCTTTGCTGGATGAATACTCCGATCAAACGTTCAATCCTCTGAGCACAAGCTGTGTGAATTTTATGTGAACATTTAACGAAAGCAGTTATTAAAAAAGCGCGAGCATTAACTTCAAGAATACAACGCATTTCGATCATATAGGGCTCCTTTACCTTTAGCACTGCGCCTTATGCTGATCCAATATAAAAAGCATATCGCTTATACCTAAAACGTACTAAGATGACCAAATGCATTTCGGTATTGAACTGCAACCGCATGGATATCCAACAGTTTAATAATGGACAGTAAAAGCACCCACATTTACAAACCGACTATATTTCTGGTTGACGACGACGAACTACTTTTAAAATCACTTACGCGCATTATCGAAATGCGCAACTTTGACGTTAAAAGCTATCGCTCAGCGCAGATGTTTCTTACAGACTACTCCGGTGAAGCCGGCTGTCTGATTTTAGATTTAAGTATGCCTGATATGGATGGATTTGAACTTCAGTCAGAATTATCAAAACTCGATCACGAGATCCCAATTATTTTTATGACTGGCCACGGGGGGGTCCCTGATTCGGTCAAAGCCTTGCGTGCAGGCGCAATTGATTTTCTTCAAAAACCGATTCCAACAACAGTTTTGCTTGCCAGCATTAACGAAGCAATAAAACAGGACCATGAAAACCGTGTTACCAATAGTAAGAAAAATGAGATTAAGGAACGAATATCTAAACTCACAGACAGAGAACGGACTGTCTTCGACTTACTGATGCAAACGGAGGAGACACCATCAAGTAAAGAGTTAGCACGAACCCTGGACATTAGCCACCGTACAGTAGAGCGCCACAGATCAAGGATTCTTGAAAAGTTACAAGTCAGTTCCGTGGTTGAGCTGAGGCTTACTATCGATCAAGACTGAAGTTCAGCAGCTGTGCGGCTGTTTTTCCACGCGTGTTCTTTCAATTTTGAACTAACACAGATGAATACCAGACCGGTTATCTTATAGTTTCGCTACGACTAAAGCCAAAGTCATAGAGCTTTGAACTTCTCAATTATACCCTCCGGTACAGCAATCGGAGTAGGTGTCGCAAAGTAGGATAATCACCTATTGTCTCCGCACCATTGAAAACAAACTTTACTATATACTAGCTGCATCCATGCATCTTTACGGACTAGTGAAATGAGTGTTAAACCAACCTCCGCAGAAACACTAACCACAGATAAAGGCTATGTGCAGCAATTAACCTATGCTGGCTGCCCCAGCTTTTTACGAAGACCGTTCACACGCGATCTTACTGGTGTCGACATAGCCATTACCGGCATACCATTCGACTGCGCAACCACCAACAGACCAGGCACCCGGCTCGGCCCAAGAGCTGTGCGTGAACAATCTTCACTACAATCCCACGACTCACCGTACGGATGGAAGTTTGATCCGTTTAATGAATTACGAATTGTGGATTATGGTGATTGCCAGTTTGACCACGCCCGGGTTGCTGAAGTACCAAAGGCCATTGAACATCATATTGACAACATTGTTAAAAACGGCACAGCTGCCCTTTCCATAGGCGGTGATCACTACGTCACCTACCCGATCCTCAAAGCGCACGCGAAAAAATACGGACCACTATCTCTTTTGCAGTTCGACGCTCATTCTGATACCTGGGAGGACACCTCCCCTGATCGTATTGATCATGGCACTATGTTTCGCCATGCAATAAATGAAGGCGTAGTTGTAGCAGAACATTCTGTTCAGGTAGGTATTCGCACTACAAATGAAGATACTATGGGCGTCAATATTATTGATGCACCTGCGGTTCACAGCTCCACACCCATAGAAGTCGCAAATCACATCAAGGAAATCATCGGCTCAAGACCATGCTATCTGACTTTTGATATCGATTGTCTGGATCCGGCATTTGCACCCGGTACCGGCACGCCTGTCTCTGGCGGCTTAAGCAGCGCACAGGCAATAGGTATACTTAGAGCTTTGTCTGGCGGCTTGGACCTTTGCGGCATGGATGTAGTTGAAGTATCACCTCCTTATGATCACGCTGGCATCACGGCAATTGCCGGTGCTCATATTGCGGTAGAGTTGTGTTGTCTCTGGGCAAGTTTCAAAAAAACCTAAACAGAAAAATTGCTCATCTACTCAAGCTGTTGAAAAATTGAATAAGATAGCAATGCAATCAATGCACAATCATTTTTTGATTACACAACAAGCTTCAACACTGCATCACGCCCGCTCTGCCATGCTCCATGAGCGGTACAAAACGCTCGCTCTGACGCAGCCTCTCCCGCAAAACAAAGTCGATCTGCAATAGGCACGGCCAACACCGCACGCTGATGGCTATTACCCGGCAGGCTCGCTGAAAAAGCACCTTTAATCAGCGGGTCATCACCCCATGCACTGGCTCTGAACCTAGTAATTTTTTTCCTAAAATCGGCACCAAACACATCAACCAGCGCACCCATCATCATTTGCTCAGACTCCTCAAGGGGTTGACGTTCCAACCACCTCGCTTGCCTGCCGCCCACCGCACAATAAATGTAGGGCCAGCCTGAACATTTCAATTTGAAGGCAAAATTAATATCGTTACCATTACTGTAGTCAATACGATCCGGTGTGTCTTCATCAAACGGCCAATCCTCTTCATAGAGCATGGCAAAATTGTTATAGCAACCAAGTGGTAGTGATGCGATTGCTTCACAAGTAGCTATTGGTAGCTCTGGTACAAATTGAATATCACGTGCACCTAAAACACCGGTTGAAACAGTTACTACTACATATTTTGCCTGTAAGGTTCCACGATTGGATGTGACAACAATACCCGTACCACTGAAATCAATTTTTTCTACTCGAGTGTTGAGCTCAATCGGTAGCTTCTGTGCATGACGACAAAGTAACTCACCATATCCCTCCCGAAGCGGCCAGTTTTCATCTGTATCTTCATAGTTAAATAGATCGAGGGCAGAAAAATTGTCGACATCTTCAGAAGTCATCAGCGATTGCCAGTAACAATAGTACGGCGCCCACGGGCTCTCGTAGTCAATCAATTCACTCAGCGCGATATCTTCACCTCTCGCAGCACTGTCTGATACTCGCAACCACTGCGCAGACATGTAATCAGTAAAATCCGACTGCTGTTGCGGTGGCAGCTTCTCCCCTCCCATATAAAACGCCCTGGAGGGCAAGTCTTTTTCAAAATGAACGCCGACTTCACTGGCCACAGTTGCAAGCGGATTAATGCTGCCACTGTGCAACCAGTGGCAGCCGAGATCCCATGGAACTCCAGGCGCCAGCTCCTCGGTGAGTCCGCGGCCACCCACCCGATGAGACGCCTCCAGCACACAGAAATTCAGGCCTGCTTTTTTCGCTGCATGAGCCGCACCTATCCCGCCTGCACCAGCGCCAACAATGATCAAATCGCAATGAGATTGCATGCAGCCCAGTCCCTAAAATTATTCCACTGCGTTCTAGATTACACTATCGCTCCAGTGGTAGTGTTGAATGTAAGTTATAAATTCGGATAAATGCTGTGGAAAAAAAACACCGTAACACGCTCGCACCGTGGACATATTTGTCAACTGAGTTCTTCGATCTTGAGTCCAGGCTGTTTAAAAATCACTGGATGCTTGTCGGACACATCAGTGAATTGAGCAACCCGGGAGACTATGTCACCTTCGATGCAGTTGGCGAACGCGCCGTTGTAATAGTTGATGAACAGATGCAGCTGCGTGGTTATCACAATGTCTGTCGTCATCGAGGAGCACAACTACTAACCGACGCAGGGCATTGCAAGCACCGTATAAATTGCCCATTTCACGGGTGGTCTTACAAGCTCAATGGAACACTGGCCAGCCTGCCCTTGCCGGATACATTCGAGAACTTGAATAAGGAGGAGATCAGTCTGCATCCGGTTAAAGTTGAAATGTGGCACGGACTGGTGTTTATAAATTTCGATGCGGATGCAAAACCGCTCGCGGAACACCTGCAGAGCGTGGAAGCAGAAGTTGCGCCCTACAATATCGCAAACATGCAACCGATCATTGACAAGTACGATCAATTAAAACCCTATAACTGGAAAGTAATCCATGACATAGACAATGAGGGTTATCATGTTCCCGTCGGGCATCCGTCACTGCAACAGCTGTATGGGCAAAGCTATGAAGATCGCATTGAAAATGGCATCCCGATTTCAGACGCAACTATTAATGAAAAACCAGCCCAACTCTGGAGCGTTCGTCACTACCAGAAATTGCTGCCGGAAGTTGAACACCTGCCAGTACATCGGCAAAAAAGCTGGTGGTATATAGGCCTGTTCCCCAATACAGTTATCGCGCTATACCCTGACATGGTTGAATACTATATGACCATTCCGGTCTCTGTAGACACCACCAGGTACATTGGACGTGCTTATGCACTCCCCACCTCAAACCGGGCAATCAAGGCTTGTCGATATTTAAACCTGCGTATCAACGGCATCACTGAACAGGAAGACGAGAGCTTTGTCTCTGATATGCAGGAAGGCATGAGATCAAGTGCCTTTCCGGAACCAACGCTTTCCAGTACTGAACAAGGTGTTTTGCATTTTCACCAAAAAATACAACAGCATTTTCCGGTAGCGACACTCAGATCAGAGCCCGCCGCCGGGACAATATCTGAAGTTAATACATCTATAGCCAGTGCAGGAAAATAGTCTGCAATTGCATATAGCTTCGATAGCTTGTTTATTGAAATCTACCTTTGCGCATCCAAATCCCCTCGGCCAAATCTCCTAAGGAGGGTGTCGCAAAAGTCTATAGGTGTATCCGATTGAACAATTGAAAAAGCGTAGGTACGATTTAAAGTCACTCTCCCTGCGGGAGGGTGTCGTAAAAACCCTAATTACCCGAAGCTATTAGCCGCTCACCGCAGCTCTCATTGAGCACGGGAATCTGAGCCTTATAATCACAAAATAGCTTAACAAGCGTCTGATAAAGCTCAGTAAGAGCTGACGAAGA
>CALIHW010000133.1 GCA_938020525.1 uncultured Granulosicoccaceae bacterium
AATCCGGCGTGTAGTTTGCGCCGGACGAGGGGTGTGTCTGGTTAGATACTCAATAAGACTTCGAGCTTCAACTTTGAATTTATTGCCAAAAGTATCCCTCTCCCAATGCAAACTACGCATTGGACTCTCCCATAGGGAGAGTGACCTGGCTATGGGTACGTGACTTAAAATATAGTCGAACAGAATTTCATAAATGCTTTGGCGACAGCCTCCCATAGGAGGGTGTTGTTTGGTTCGGGGTATTGTTTACTAGCGGAGTTTGCTGTTTGCTGTCCGCTTGCCAGTAGTTTTGTCCAGTAGTTTTGGGCAGTGGCACTTGACCATAGATTTAATGCAGCACCAGGCCGTGCTAACTCTGCTTCAATTGTATTAATAAGTCTTTAGTATCAATCTGGTCACCGGCTTTTACTAATAGCTCACTGACCACACCTGAAGCTTCAGCATAAATTGCGGTTTCCATCTTCATCGCTTCTATCGATAACAAAACATCGCCGGCGTTGATTTTCTGGCCGCTATCGACATTGATCGTTGAAATAACACCGGGCATTGGAGCGCCGACTTGCATCTTGTCTCCAAGGTCAGCCTTAGGTCTGGCCGCGGCGCTGGCAGCTGCTCCGTGAATTCTGTCTGGGACCTGGATTGAACGCGGCTGTCCGTTAAGTTCGAAGAAGACTCTGACCAGACCTTTATCATTGGTTTCACCAATGGCCACGCAGCGTACCACCAGTGTTTTACCTTTCTCTATGTCGATCAGTAGTTCATCGCCAACTTTAAGACCATAGAAATAGACCGAAGTCGGTAGCGCGCTTGTTGGTCCGTATTCATTTTGAGCAGCCACGAAGTCGCTGAAAACTTTAGGATACATATTGTAGGAAGCCAGCTCTTGCTGACTGATCTCTTTTTCAAGCGTTTTTTCAAGCTCTTTTCTGGTTGCTTCCAAATCTACGGCAGGTATTGATGCACCTGCGCGTTCCTTTAGTGGTTCCTCCCCTTTAAGTACCTTGTTCTGAAAATCAACAGGCCAGCCTTCAGGTACCTGACTAAGCTCGCCTTTCATCATTGCGACGACAGAGTCCGGGAAGGCGATTTCTTTATCAGGATGGGTGACATCTTCAATGCTTAGGTCCTGACTGACCATCATCAATGCAAGGTCGCCAACAACTTTGGATGAGGGTGTGACTTTGACAATGTCACCAAGCATTTCGTTAACATCAGCATAAGTCTGTGCAACTTCATGCCAGCGCGGTGCGAGACCCAGAGAGCGTGCCTGTTCTTTAAGGTTGGTGAACTGACCTCCGGGCATTTCGTGTAAGTAGACCTCCGAAGCCGGGCTCTTTAAATCGCTTTCAAATGCAGCGTACTGAGAACGAACCGACTCCCAATAGAAAGATATTTTTTGTATCGCGTCACTATCGAGCTTTGGATCTCTGTCACTACCAGATAAGGCAGCTACAATGGAGCCGAGGCAGGGCTGTGACGTACCACCTGATAGCGCGTCCATCGCGGCGTCTACCGCATCGACACCGGCGTTGACCGCTGCCAGTACAGTAGCTGCTGAAATGCCCGATGTATCATGCGTATGAAAGTGTACCGGTATACTTACCTCTTCACGCAATGCTTTGAAAAGCGCTGTGGCCGCAGCCGGCTTCATCAGGCCGCCCATGTCTTTGATACACAGAATATGTGCGCCGGCTTTTTCGAGATCGCGCGCCATGTCGAGGTAGTACTTTAACTTGTACTTCGGTTTCGACTCATCGAGCATATCGCCTGTGTAGCAGATTGCCGCTTCACAGAGTTTGTTTTCTTCCAGAACGGTATCCATCGTTACACGCATGTTGTCAATCCAGTTGAAGCAGTCGAATACACGGAAGAGGTCAACCCCTCCGGCCGCAGCTTCCCTGACAAAGTGCTGAACAACGTTATCTGCATAGTTGGTATAACCTACGCCATTGGCACCACGTACCAGCATCTGTAGTAAAATATTCGGAGCACGTTCTCTAATCTCGGCAAGGCGCTCCCACGGATCCTCTGTAAGAAAACGCATGCTCACGTCAAATGTAGCGCCACCCCAGCACTCCAGAGACAATAGTTGTGGCAGAGCTTTGGAGTAAGCGCCCGCTATATTCACTATGTCATGGGTTCGCATGCGAGTGGCCAACAGAGACTGTGGTGCGTCACGCATAGTGGTGTCAGTGATCAGTATCTCTTTGTGATCACGCATCCACTTTGAAAAAGCTACAGGGCCGTCTTTATCCAGCCGTTGTTTGGTGCCATCAATAGCCGGTTGTTCAAACCAGGGCGGATCGATAGGTTTATCATCGCTCTTTGGTTTAACGCGATCTCTTGCATCAGGATGACCATTGACGCTGACATCAGCGATATAGTGCAGTAGTTTAGTTGCACGGTCTTTTCTTTTAACCTGTTCGAATAGCTCAGGTGTGGTGTCGATAAACTTGGTGGTATATGTGTTGTTGAGAAAGTTCGGGTGACTGATTATGTTTTCAAGAAATGTCAGGTTGGTGGCCACGCCGCGAATTCTAAATTCACGAAGCGCACGGTCCATGCGTTTGATGGTTTCTTCGGCGGTAGGTGACCAGGCAGTGACTTTCTCGAGCAATGGATCATAGAAGCGATTGATCACAGCACCGGAATAGGCGGTGCCACCATCGAGACGAATACCGAAGCCCTGTGCACCGCGATAAGCTGTGATACGACCGTAATCAGGAATAAAATTCTGTTCCGGATCTTCAGTGGTGATCCGACATTGCATGGCATGGCCGTTAAGCGTGATGTCTTCCTGCTTTGGAACGCCTGATTCCGGCGTGCCAATTTTTTCACCGCTTAAAAGATGGATCTGCGCTTTAATGATATCTATACCGGTAACTTCTTCTGTCACCGTGTGTTCAACTTGTACTCTTGGATTAACTTCAATGAAATAGAAATTTTCAGTTTCTATATCCATCAGAAATTCAACAGTTCCCGCGCCTTTATAGTCCGTTGAACGGCCGATCTTCAGAGCGTGCTCTGCAATTTCCTGTCGTTTGGCATCACTTAAGTAAGGTGCCGGGGCGCGCTCTACGACCTTCTGGTTGCGTCGTTGAACCGAGCAATCGCGTTCGAACAGATGAACTACATTGCCGTGCGTATCACCGAGTATCTGCGCTTCTACATGACGCGCACGCTCTACCAGTTTTTCAAGGTAAATTTCGTCTTTACCAAAAGCGGCTCGAGCTTCGCGTTTGGCTTCTTCTACTTCTGTATCGAGATCTTCGTTTGAACGGATAACTCGCATACCTCTTCCACCGCCGCCCCATGAGGCTTTGAGCATAATCGGGAAGCCGATTTCTGCAGCCATTTTCTTGATGGTCGGCATATCGTCTGGCAACGGAGCAGTGGCAGGTACAACTGGAACTCCGGCTTTGATAGCCAGGTTTCGTGCGGCGACCTTGTTGCCGAGGGATCGCATCGTCTCAGCGCTTGGACCAATAAAAAGAATGCCGGCTGCATCGCAGGCGTCTACGAATTCCGGGCTTTCTGACAACAGCCCATAACCTGGATGAATCGCGTCGGCACCTGAGAGTTTAGCGACTCTTAAAACTTCATCGATGGCCAGATACGATTCTATCGGCCCCATGTCTTTTTCCAGGTGTGGTCCTCTACCGACTCGATAGGCCTCATCTGCTTTAAAACGGTGCAGGGCGAGTTTGTCTTCTTCAGCCCAGATTGCGACAGTCTTGATGCCCAGCTCATTTGCAGCGCGGAATACACGGATGGCGATTTCAGAGCGATTGGCGACCAGGATTTTTTTTATAGCCAAGTTTGGGTACCGGTGAATGTAAACCGCCTATTCTAACGCGTTTATGGGTAAGTTTGTGTCGGTTTTATGGGGGGAGGTTGTGGGTGGGCTTGGATGCGCGTGATGCGTGGGGTCGAGCCACACGCTCGGTCGCCTGCTGCGCTTAACGCTCGGTCATTCGCTGCGCTCAACGTAAGCGGCACGCTATCCATGGCGGTGTTTACTCGTCCCGTCATGGGACTCACCCTGCGGGCTGCGCGCAAACCCCGCGCTTGTGAAAAATCGATCCTGTCGATTTTTTCGATGCCAGTCCCTGGCACTACGAGTTGCTTTTGAAAAGCGCAAAACTAACGAAAACGCTTGTTCGCGACTTTATTGCCCTGCGGGTGGCTGCGCCATTTTTTGAAATCATCCTCCGTCGGGTCGCGTTGAATGCCCATCCATGGGCACAACGCTCACGCGGCATCCATGCCGCTTAGACCCGTCTCCAGATGATTTAAAAAAACAATAAAAACGCTCGGAGCGACGTTGGGCATCGATATGCTAATTTTCGGGTTGCGAGTAGTTAAACTCGCCATGGATGACGAGCCGCTTACGTCGAGCGAAGCGACTAAAAAACTAGTAGTCGAACTCACTCCAGACCGGTGCGTGATCTGAAGGCTTTTCCATACCTCTTATGTCATAGTCCATTCCGCTATCGACAAGACAGTCCGTAAGCGGCTTGGTTGTAAGGAGGTGGTCGATTCTTAAGCCGCTTTTCGGTTCACGATCGAAGCCCCTGGTACGGTAATCAAACCAGCTGAGATATTCTTTGGAGTCCGGATACTTAACCCGGTAAGTATCATCCAGACCGAACTTTTGCAGAGTGTCGAACCACTCGCGCTCCTCGGGCAGAAAGCTGACATGGCCTGTACGTAGCCAGGTCTTAACGCTTTTTTCGCTTATGCCGATGTCTTCATCAACCGGTGCAATGTTGTAGTCACCGATCACTGCAAGCGGCTCATCGTTTTTAAAGTCTGAATGCAGAAATGCTGTGAGTCGTTCGTAGAAGTCCTGTTTGCCCGGAAACTTGGTCGGGTGGTCGCGTTTTTCGCCGTTAGGAAAGTAACCGTTGATTACCGTGATTGGTTTGCCTGACTCTGATGTAGTGGTTGCTGTTATCAGCCTTCTTTGCGAATCGTCTGTGTCACCCGGTAATCCTTTGATAACATTTTCAAACGGGCGCTGAGACATGATAGCTACACCGTAGTGTGTTTTCTGGCCGTGGTATTCAACGCTGTAGCCAAAGTCCTGAACGATATCGATTGGAAACTCTTCATCTGTGACTTTGGTTTCCTGCAGGCCAATAATGTCCGGTTGATGTTTTTCAATCAGCGCTTCAATCTGGTGGAATCGAAGGCGCAAGCTGTTGACATTGAAAGAAACGATTTTCATATCTGGCCTTTTAATCTAAAACATCGAACACTTGTTGAACTAAAACAGGGTTAGTCTGATCAAGCTACACCGAATACACGCACAGCATCAAGCACACAACGTAATTGTGTAAGTGCGCGTTTAGTACCTTCCAGTTGTATTTGCATTCCTTGGATTTCATCTTCGCGAACAGAGTCGTTGCGTTTGGAGAGCTTTTCCAGTCGTTCGCATTCAGCGCCAAGTTGTGCCTGAGCCTGTTCAATTGCACGGGTTTTTATCAGATCAAGCTCTTCGTTGGCTGCGGTTTCTGCATTCGCCAGCATGCTCTGCAATTCCTGACGCTTTGCACCGACGAGTTGCTTGGCAAGAGGTTTCTTAATTGAGTGAAACGCTTCGTTTAACGCTTCGTGGTCCCATGTCTCGGTTAGATTACTACCGTCACTGGACAGCACAATTCTTAGTAGATCACCGCTAAGAAACTGTTCGACGTTGAGCGATTTCGGGGCAGGACAATCGAATACAAAATGCGCCTCAAGCAAAACACTGCCGCGCTTTAACGATTCATGCTGCATTGCACCAACCGACACCTGACCGTAGCCGCCTGAGATAATCTGATCCATCGCGGTCTGGACATACGGATGCTCCCATGTCAGGAACTGTACGTCTTCACGGGCTAACGCTACGTGTCTGCGAAAGGTGATGGTAGCACCATCTTCGCTGAGACCCGGGAACTCGGTAACCGCCATATGTTCACCGGGTCGGATTATAAAGGTGTGAGTCGATTGATCTTCTATATCGATACCGAGGTTGTCGAGCGCCTGGTCCATATACTTCTGTAGTATGTTTTCAGTATCGAAGAGATCAATCTCACCAATTAGTTCGTCAGATTTACTCTCATTGTGCGAGCTGAGTTCCAGCAATCGGTCACGGCCGGATTCAATTTTTTCGCGATGCTTTTGCGCCAGAATACTTGCATCATCCACCAGCTGGTTGATGTTTTCATCGCCTGCTATGGCATTGCTAAACCGGTCTTTAAGATCAGTTTTAACTAACTCGCCAACCTGGCAGGTTTGTTCAAACGCATTTAAACCTTCGTGATACCAGCGCTGTAAAAATTCATCTGTGCTGCCCTTTACGTACGGGACGAGTATTTTTATTTCATGACTTTGCCCGATACGATCAAGGCGGCCGATTCTTTGTTCCAATAAGTCTGCGTTATCCGGCAGATCAATTAGTATCATGCGGTGCAGGAACTGAAAATTCCTGCCTTCACTGCCAATCTCAGAGCACAGAAGAATCGGGCTGCCTGATTCATCGTCGGCGAAATACTCAGCAGCGCGATCACGCTCGACGATCGACATTTCCTCATGAAACACCGCGGCGTAGATGCCAAATCGGGTGCGCAGAGCATCATTTAGTTGCTCAACCCGCTCAACCGACTTGCAAATAAGCAGCATCTTTTCCGGGGTGACTTCGGAAATTTTGTCAGCCAGCCAGTCAATTAATCCATCGCTTTCACTGATTACCGTGGGTTCGAATATTCTGTCAGGGAAGCCGGTCACAGCGCGCCGTGTATTGCGGAACATGACTCTTCCGGTGCCGTGATAGTCGATCAGTGCGTTGACGGTTTGTTGAGGGTCGTCTTTTTGGTCTTCTGAAAGATCCAGTGTGTCGATCTGCTTTTGTTGTACATCGGTCAGTGATGTGCCGTTTTCGATAGCGGTCGCAATATCTGCGAGCGCACGGTAGTTGGCTTCCTCATCCTTGAATTGATCGAATGACACAAAGCGGTGCGGATCGAGCAGTTGTAGTCGTGCGAAATGGCCCTGGTGGCCCATTTGTTCCGGGGTGGCGGTCAGTAGTAATAACGACGGAACTTCAGACGCCAGTGATGCGATACAGTCGTAACCCGGTGTGTGCTTCGCTGCGTCCGGTGTTTCCAGATGATGCGCTTCATCGACGATGAGGGTGTCCCAACCTGCATCCAGTGCATGTGCTTCGATCTTTGGATCGGATAGTAAAACCGGCAGGGTAGTCAGTACCAGTTGTCGATCGAGAAACGGATTACCATCGGTCGCGGAAGCCAGTGATTCTTTGTACATTAGTTCGTCAACAATGCTGAAGTTAAGATTGAAACGGCGTTTCATCTCAACCAGCCATTGATGCAGCAGTGGTTCCGGTATTACCACCAGCACGCGGGAAATCTGGTCACGTACCAGCTGGCGGTGAATGATCATGCCGGCTTCAATGGTTTTACCGAGACCCACCTCGTCTGCGAGCAGGACTCTCGGGTCCATTCGGGAGGCAACTTCGTTGGCGATGTAGAGCTGGTGAGGAATTAGGTCAACTCGCGCACCGCAAAGCCCGTTAACGGGAGAGCGTGCAAGTCGTTGTTGAACTTCGCGGGTGGTGAGTCTGATGTGATAGCGCCGCTCCCGATCAAACTGACCATTGAACAGTTTGTCTGAAGGCCGATTGAACTGCATGAAATTGTCGAGCTCGGTTTCACTGAGCGTTGCACTCTTACCTTGGTCGGTGGTGCCATGGTAGGCAAGTAAACCATCGATCTCTTCAACGTCGTTAACAATAAGGGTGCGCTCATCGGCACTGTTGATTCGATCTCCGGGGCCAAACTGGACCCGTGTCAGTGGTGCAGACTCCGAAGAGTAGGTGCGTATTTCACCGCTCGCCATGTAGCAAATAGTGACCAGCCGGTGTTCGGTTTTAAGGATGGTGCCGAGGCCGAGGTCAGTTTCTGTATCGCTTATCCAGCGTTGGCCGGGGATAAAACTTTGCATCTATTGTTTTCTATTTTATGTGCTTTGACTAGTTGGACAATTGTAATCGTTAAGCTCCGGGCTTTCCATTTATCGTAGTCCTGTTGTACCGTCAGATTACGGGATATAAGGTGCAAGTTGCTCCTTTTGATCGAGTGGCTTCTCAGGCCTGGCCGTACTAATTCCTGGAGGATAATATGAACGAAGATTCTTACCAGCCCGCGCATATAAAAGTGCCGCCGATGTTTGTTTGGCCTCCGAGGCCAAAACAAGCGCTGCGCTATCTGACAATAGATATCATGGTGCCGTGGGGATTGTTCTGGATTGTGCTGGCCTTTCTGCTTTGGCGATTCGCAACACCTGATTTTGAGACCATGAAACACTTGTCGCTTGATTGGATCGCAGCGCTTTGGGTGCGTAATGCAATCATTTTGACTGTGGTTGCCGGTGGACTGCACTGGTGGCTCTACATTCGGCGCGCGCAAAAGACAGAGACCAAATTTACCCGTCGTTGGCTGGCGCGGGAGAATAATCGATTTTTATGGGGAGATCAGGTATTCGATAACATCACGCTTAGCTTACTTAGTGGTGTGACTTTCTGGACTTTATTTGAAGCCGCGACTTACTGGTGGTACGGGAATAGTTACATTGAGTCACCTGCAATTTCGGGTGCTCCGCTGTATTTTATTTTATCTATTTGGGGTGTCTTTTTCTGGTCTACGCTGCACTTTTATCTAAACCACAGATTACTGCACACCAAATGGTTGTACACCGTTGCTCACGAGCGCCATCACCTGAATGTCGTCACCGGGCCCTGGTCCGGTATTTCAATGCATCCGATCGAACACTTACTTTATTTTTCGGTATTTTTGTTGTGGTGGATCGTGCCAGTGCATCCGGTGATTATCATCCTGACTGGCTTGTTTCAAGGAGTGAGTCCGGCAGTTTCGCATTGTGGTTTTGACTATCTTAAGCTTGGCAAAAAGCTGCAGATACCGGTAGGGGATAACTTCCACAATCTCCACCATCGATTCTTCCGGATAAACTATGGCAACAGCTTAATGCCTGTGGATCGTCTGTTTGGCAGCTGGAATGGTGGCTCTGATCAGGATATGCAGAAGATGCGTGAAAGATTCAAGCACGAAGCAAATTGACGTATTAAAATTGATGAGTTGGAAGCAGTTATATTTTCAGCAACCGGCGCACTCATAAGAGAAAAGTGTCTTTAACTTGTTCCCGTAGCACGTTCTTCTGCACTTTACCCATAGAATTACGTGGCAATGACTCTACAATCACATACTCTTTTGGCTGTTTGAATTTGGCAAGCTGTTCGCTCGCTGCAGCTTTTATAGATTCAATGTCTATGCTTGTCTGGCTGTTGTTATCATGGCTTTTGCTTTGCGCTACAAGTATTGCAACGACACCTTCGCCAAAGTCCGTGTGCGGGGCTGCCACCACAGCAGATTCAAGAACTCCCGGTTGATCATCCAGCAGTAGTTCAATCTCTTTCGGGTAGATATTGAATCCACCCGAGATAATGAGATCTTTATCACGGCCAACAATATGTAGATAGCCGTCGCTGTCGCGTTTGGCGAGATCACCTGTTATAAAAAAGCCATCTGAAGTGAATTCCTGTGCGGTTTTCTCTGGCATCTGCCAGTAACCTTTGAACACGTTGTCACCTCGTACTTCGAGTACACCAATTTCATCGGCTGGTTTCTCTTCGCGACTTTCAGGATCTACAACCCGCGCTTCTACGCCAGGTAGTTCGAAACCGACAGTGCCGGCACGCCTTTCGCCGTCGTAGGGATTAGATGTGTTCATGTTAGTTTCGGTCATGCCATAGCGTTCAAGAATCATCTGGCCGGTGCGTGATTCAAACTCAACATGTGTCTCTGCCAGTAAAGGCGCACTACCGGAAATAAATAGTCTCATATGACTGACGAGGTCTTTGTTGAGTCTGTCATCTGACAATAGTCGGGTGTAGAACGTCGGCACACCCATCATGGTGGTCGATTGCGGCAAGTATTCAATGAAGTCATCGGTGTTGAAAGACGGCAGGAAAATACAGCTGCCGCCTGCGAGAAGTATTGTATTGGTGGCGACGAACAAACCGTGAGTGTGGTAGATCGGTAAGCCGTGCAGCAGCACATCTTTGTTGGTAAATTGCCAGTACTTGTGCAGTGTTATGGCGTTGGAAAGCAGGTTGCCATGCGAGAGCATGGCGCCTTTGGATCTGCCGGTTGTACCAGAGGTGTAGAGAATAGCCGCGAGATCGTCTTCACTTCTGGCTTGTGAGTCCAGCTTGACCGGAAGTGACTGCGCTTGCTGGCTGAGTGTGCCTGCACCGTCGCTGTTAAGTGTCAGTACCTTGCAGTTATTTGTTTCGGCAATAGGGGTGAGTTTGGTCTCAGCCGATTCGTCGCAGACGAACAAAGCGGGTTTTGCGTCACCGATGAAGTACTCCACTTCTGTCGGAGTGTAGGCAGTATTCAATGGCAGAAAAACGCAACCTTGCTGGACGCAGCCAATGTAAAGTGCCACGGCTTCTACTGATTTTTGTACTTGTACCGCGACCCTGTCACCGGGTTTAGTACCAATGGATTCGAGTAGTGATGCGTATCTGCCAGCGGCCTGAATCAGATTCTGATAGGTCCAGTCTGTTTTGTCTTTCAGGCGAAACAGGGGATACTGATTGCTGTGGTGTGGTGCAATGAGTGCGTCGTAGAGGGTATTTGGCATGCAAGGTCAATCCGGGGTCTTGCAGTCTACTGTATCAAACAATTTGTATAAATGAGTCGCCTTTCAAAGTAGCTGTTCTCTTTCGTAAGTCTGTAACTTGAGCTGGCTCTCGGACGCAATCGCTTTGTTAAGGCAGCAACTATTGTCTGCGAGCTTTTTGCGCTGATGCGAAACAAATTACAAGCTCTACGCATCTGAGTTGATTCAGAACACAAGGACTGACAGTTCAAGAGCTTCAATACGGTTGCGTGCCAAATGCCGGGCTCCGCCAAGGCTTATCGGCTTTTAAACGTGCGCACCGGAATAGTTTCACTGCTCGCCAGGATTTGTCGATCCTGATCTGGGTTTCAGTTTTGCGGGTACAAAGGGAAATAGGGAGGGTAGCTGTTGTAGCGTTGGTACAGCTTTGCGTCTCAGGTTGAGCACCGAAAGAGTCTTCTCCGGGGGATCTCTTTCCGTTTTCTACTTCCGATGTTCAGCTTGGATTATTCGCGAGGATTAGGCGTTCGGAGGAAATGTGGCTAAGCAGGTCGGTCACTTGTTCGAGAAACGTGGCCCGCCACGTGCCGAGGAGGATTGGTCGAGATATAAACGCCAGATTTTCTTCTGGCGTCGAATAGACACATGTCAAGTTCGCTGATGGTCCATTGGGCGCGTTTTTGAGCTTTGTGTAGCCTTTCGTCCTATCCCGTTGGTCGCCTCGTAAATAAGCAGGTTAGTGAATAATGCAGTCTAGTGAATCGTTCTTCTGGAGATAATGGCGAGGCACAAAAACGATAGCGCGATACAGGCGATTACAGTCACAAGTTTTCCTTTCAATATGGGTAGCTGCGCGGAAGATACATGATCTTCGGTTTGTTATCACGCCTTTGTCGGCTATGTTGCGGTTGTTTGCAAATCGATGCGAGGATGTATTGAACACAGGGTAATTGAATTGATGCCTATGTTAGGCATGAGGGCAATATGCTCAAGCAGAAACTACCAATTTCAGTATTCGCACGGCATAGTTACGGTATATCGTTGTGTATTGAGACTGGTTGTTGAGACTGGCTGGATATTTACCCGGTGACATGCCGAACATCAGTGCCGTCTGTTGTTTCTGCTATTGGAGTCAACAGTCAATTCCCGGTCTGCCTGTAGTTTGACTTTGATTTGCTTTCTGTTGATCTGACGGCGACCTACTTCAATTTCTGCGGATTCACTCTGTTCACACGCTTCAATGACACTTGCCAATTGACTACAAAATTTCAATACAAACTGTTGCTGCCTCGCACTGAGTCCTTCAACTCCAGATTGAGTGCATTTAGCCTTGCCTGCTTCAACCTTGTCCGCTCCAACTTTACTTGTTACATCTTTGCCAGTTGCAAATTCGTCAGTTTCAGCTTCAAGAAGCACATCAGACTGGTTTACGCGATAGGGAGGTGTACCGTCGTTGATTTCTAATTCATTGTTTCTGTTTTTTTTCTGTTGTTCCTGTTCCTGCTCAGGGTAGCTCTGTTTATCCTGATCACGGTTAAGACTATCTTGAAACCGGCTCTGCTTTGACTTGGGGGTGGGGCGTTTGGCGTACTTGCCATTGTATTTGCTGGTGTTCATAGGCCACTCTCGAATATTGGTGGCTGCGCTGACGAAGTTAGATTAGCATGGATACTGTATATAAAAACAGTAGTAATTTTACAAATGTTAAATAATGTGGACTGGTTGATTTATGCTGTCACGGCATTTGTATTAGATAAACCATAAGAAGAGGTCATATCCTTGAGTTGTTGATACCCGAGAAGCAGCTTTTTTCAAGGTAAATGACTGATATGTATATGTGGTTGAGAAGTGACTGAAGCAGTATGGTTTGATTAAGAAGGCGGAGTTCTTTGACTAGCTGTAACTATGTGGCGCTGCCTGTTTGGGTAGCGCTTCGTTTTGCTGCCTCAGCAAAATTTCGTTCTGAATTCTCTTACCCGTAGTAAAGATCAAATGAATTGCCGGATGATACTGACCCGGTTGCGCTTATGAGCCGTAAGGTGGGTGAGTTGTATGCAAAACTAAACAGATTTAGCTGTTGGTAAAGTGGTAAGCAGACCGGAACCCATGACCGGAACCCATGGCAACAGCCAGGTAGGGTATAATACTGCGGTAGTTTACGACACCCGTCCTGTCCTGCTGGCATCGCTGTTGCGCAACCTTTAACGATTAGCACACAAAGTATTTAACGGAGCGAATCTATGTTCAACGCGTCAATGAACTTTGCACTCGGTGACGATATCGAGGCGCTTCGCGATCTGGTCCATCGCTGGGCACAGGATCGACTGGCCCCGATGGCGGCAGAGATAGACAAAACCAACCGCTTTCCACCCGAACTGTGGCCTGAACTTGGTGAATTGGGTTTACTCGGCGTGACGGTAGATGAAGAATACGGTGGTGCATCTCTAGGTTATCTGGCTCACACGATAGCGGTTGAAGAAATTGCCCGTGCCAGTGCTTCCGTATCTCTCTCGTATGGTGCGCACTCAAACCTTTGCGTGAACCAGATTCAACTGAACGGCACCAGGGATCAGCGTGAAAAATATTTACCAAAGCTAGTTTCCGGGGAGCATGTTGGTTCACTTGCGATGTCAGAATCGGGTTCCGGTTCTGATGTGGTTTCAATGAAACTCAGTGCTGAGAAGAAAAACGGTTACTATGTTTTAAACGGTACCAAATACTGGATCACCAACGCACCGGAAGCGAATACGCTTGTGGTATATGCCAAGACCGATCCTGCTGCAGGCCCAAAAGGAATTACCGCGTTCATCATTGAACGTGAATTTGCAGGCTTCAGTACGTCAGAACACTTCGACAAACTCGGTATGCGTGGGTCGAGTACTGCCGAGCTTATCTTTGATAACTGTGAAGTACCGGAAGAAAATATTCTTGGCGTAGAAGGTAAGGGTGTCAACGTCTTAATGTCCGGTCTCGACTATGAACGTGTTGTTCTTGCAGGTATAGGTGTTGGCATAATGCACGCCAGCCTTGATCACATTATGCCGTATATGCATGAGCGCAAGCAGTTTGGTGAACCCATTGGTAACTTCCAGTTGATGCAAGCCAAGATTGCAGATCTATATGTTGCAATGAATTCCTCACGCGCCTACGTTTATGCAGTTGCTGCAGCTTGCGATCGCAATGAAGTTACTCGACAGGACGCAGCAGCGTGTGTGCTGTTGTCGAGTGAAAAAGCCATGGAGCAGGCAGTGCAGGCAGTGCAGGCTATGGGCGGTGCCGGGTTTATGAATGACTCACCAGTCAGCCGTTTAATGCGCGATGCCAAACTGATGGAAATCGGTGCAGGTACCAGTGAAATCAGACGCATGCTGATCGGTCGTGAACTGATGCGTTCAACAAGCTGAATCATATCCGGGTCAATCCATTGAGCATTCTTAAATCAACAATCTCAGCAGCATCTGAAACCTTTAAACAAAACACAGCAGCGCATCGGGATGCGCTTGAAGAGGTAGCCAGGGTTGCGAGAAATGCTGCGAATGGTGGGGGAGAGAAATCCCGCGCCCGGCATGTAGGTCGCGGCAAAATGCTGCCGCGCGAGCGGGTAGCAAATCTACTCGATGTCGGATCAGCATTTTTGGAAATTGGCGCAACTGCTGCCTATAACCTTTATGACAATGCAGCACCCTGCGCCGGTGTAATTGCGGGAATAGGTCAGGTGCATGGTCAGGATGTGATGGTGGTGTGCAACGATGCCACTGTGAAAGGCGGTACGTACTATCCATTAACTGTAAAGAAACATCTGCGTGCACAAGAGATAGCTGCTGAAAATCATCTGCCATGTGTGTATCTGGTAGACAGTGGTGGTGCCAATCTGCCTAATCAGGATGAAGTGTTCGCTGATCGTGATCACTTTGGTCGTATCTTTTTTAATCAGGCGACCATGTCAGCTTCGGGTATTTCGCAGATTGCTGTGGTTATGGGATCCTGTACCGCTGGCGGTGCTTATGTACCTGCGATGTCTGATGTTGCGATTATAGTAAAAGAACAGGGCACAATTTTTCTTGCTGGCCCACCTCTGGTGAAAGCTGCTACAGGTGAAGTCGTAAGCTCGGAGGATCTCGGTGGTGGAGATGTGCATACGCGTTTATCTGGTGTGGCGGACTATCTTGCCGAGAACGATACTCATGCGCTGGCACTGGCCCGGCAGGCAATCGGTAACCTGAATTTAAAGAAGCCTGATAGTGTAACTTTTCAGTCTGTGGAAGAGCCTTTGTATGATCCGGATGAAATAACAGGGGTAGTACCGGCTGATCTTAAAACACCTTATGACATCAAAGAAGTCATCGCCCGTATCGTGGACGGTTCTCGTTTTGATGAGTTTAAAGCACGCTACGGTAATACCCTGGTCTGTGGCTTTGCACATGTGCACGGTATGCCGGTTGGCATCATTGCCAATAACGGAGTGTTGTTTTCAGAGTCAGCTACCAAAGGTGCTCATTTTGTGGAGCTTTGCTCGCAACGAAAAATACCACTGGTATTTTTACAAAACATCACAGGTTTCATGGTTGGCAGGCGTTATGAAAACGAGGGTATCGCACGTCATGGTGCTAAGTTGGTTACTGCCGTGGCGACCACCAGTGTGCCTAAACTGACTTTTCTTGTTGGTGGCTCTTTTGGTGCTGGTAACTATGGTATGGCGGGCCGTGCTTACGGTCCACGATTCCTGTGGACATGGCCGAATTCGAGGATTTCTGTGATGGGTGGCGAGCAGGCTGCAGGGGTACTCGCAACTGTCAAGCGCGATGGACTTGAGCGCAAAGGTGAAGCCTGGTCTGCAGAAGAAGAGTCAGCATTTAAAAAACCGACTATTGACATGTTCGAAGAACAATCACATTCACTCTATGCGTCCGCACGATTATGGGATGATGGCATTGTTGATCCGCGTAAAACCCGCGACGTTATGGGGCTGAGTCTGTCAATTGCGTTGAACGCACCTATCAAAGACACACGCTTTGGCGTGTTCAGGATGTAGGTAAAAAGATATGAGCAATGACCTATGGTTGATTTTGACTTTTAGCACTGGACGCTTTTACCAGTCGACTCACATGACCACACTGTTTGAGACGGTGCACTAGTGTTCAATAAGATTCTAATAGCAAACCGCGGTGAGATAGCCTGCCGTGTAATGCAAACTGCATCCAGGCTGGGTGTTAAAACTGTATCGGTTTACTCTGATGCTGAAGCCGGCGCCATGCATGTGGCAATGGCAGATGAAGCTGTACGAATCGGTCCTGCGCCGGTTAATGAAAGTTACCTGCTTGGTGATGTGATTATTGAAGCTGCCCTGAGCACGGGTGCAGAGGCAATACATCCGGGTTACGGGTTTCTATCGGAAAACCCCGAGTTTGTAGAGGCAGTAGAAAAAGCCGGTCTGTGCTTTATCGGACCAGGTGCTGCATCAATCCGTGCTATGGGTTTAAAAGACGCAGCCAAGAAACTAATGGAGCAAGCTTGTGTGCCTGTGGTACCCGGCTATCATGGTGAAAATCAAGACCCGGATTTTTTGCACGCACAAGCCAATAGCATTGGTTATCCGGTACTGATCAAAGCCCGATCCGGCGGAGGTGGTAAGGGCATGCGTCTGGTTGAATCTGAATCTCAATTTGTAGAAGCTCTGGCCAGTGCACAACGTGAGGCTGAAGCAAGTTTTGGTGATGCTGCATGTTTGATCGAAAAATTTGTTACCGCACCGCGGCATATAGAAATACAAGTGTTTGGTGATAACCATGGCAATGTCGTGCACTTGTTTGAACGTGATTGTTCGTTGCAAAGACGCCATCAGAAAGTTATTGAAGAAGCGCCTGCACCAGGTATGACTGAAGAGATGCGTCATGCGATGGGAAGTGCCGCAGTTGAGGCGGCGAAAGCGATCAATTACGTAGGTGCAGGTACGGTCGAGTTTATTGTTGATGGCTCTGAAGGTCTGCTGCCCGACCGATTCTGGTTCATGGAGATGAATACCAGACTGCAGGTTGAGCATCCGGTGACTGAAGCGATTACTAATACAGATCTTGTAGAGTGGCAACTGCGTGTTGCATGCGGTGAGGAATTACCGGTTGTGCAGTCTGATCTTGCCATTGATGGTTGGGCGATGGAGGCACGCATTTACGCTGAGAATGTGGAAAAAGGTTTTCTACCTGCGACTGGCACACTGCATTATTTGCGGTTTGCGGATAATGTGCGAATAGATACCGGCATTGCTGCCGGAGATACTATCTCACCATTCTATGATCCGATGATTGCCAAGCTCACCGCGCATGGCACAAGCCGCGAAGACGCACGGCGTAAACTGCACGCAGCTCTAGGTGAGACACATGCGTCGGGTTCTGTAACCAATATCAATTTTTTAAGTGATCTGATTAGTATTCAAGATTTTGCTGATGGCAATGTTGATACCGGATTGATTGATCGATATAGCGAGCAATTGACTGCAGTTCGAAAATTGCCGGATGAAGTAGCATGTTTGGCTGCATTACAAGCGGCAGGATTAAATAAAGAGCGGAAATCGTTTTCGTCATTTTCGCTTTGGCAGCCGCTGTTACATACCGTCGTGTTGAACGATCACTCAGGTGACGAGATTGTCGTGACTCTTGCAAGTGTCGAGGGCAGTGAATGGGAATTTACCTCAGATGGCAGAGCGCATACTTTAATCAGGCAATGCCACAACCAGTATCTCTTTGACGGAGTGAAACTGCGCGCAGAATGCCAAAGCCATCATGAGGGAATCAGTGTATTTGCAGATCGTGCTTGGCATATTACTGTTCCTGACCCACTCGATGGAGTGGACAGTTCTGCAGATGGAGGCGATGTTGTAATAGCCCCAATGCCGGGGCAGGTAAAGTTAGTACGTGTAGCTGTTGGTGAGAAAGTGACTACAGGTGACGCTCTGATAGTGATGGAAGCGATGAAGATGGAGCACGCGTTAACCGCACCCAGAGACGGAATAGTTGAAGAGGTTATGGGTAATGTTGGTGATCAGGTCGAAGATGGTGCGATATTATTGAAGCTTGAGGAAGAGAGCTAGTTTCTTATCAATACATGGTAGAAATTACACATAAGAGCATCCTACGCACTAGCCTGGATTATTCAGTGCGCCGTAGAAAGGTCGCACTCTTCAGTGGGTGAAAGTCCCACTCGACAAAGGTCGTTCCAGTCGGTAGCAGTCGGGACAGTAAGCAGGATGTTTACTGAACAGCTTCCCGATGTCAAAGGGTCCGCAAGGGACTCAGCGAGTAAGCAGGCCGTAACGAGTAGTGAACGTTGAGCAGGCCTCGAAAAGGGCAATGCGGAAGCCGACTCCCCTGAATTTGGAGGAAGGCCGCAGTCACAGGTGAAGAGAACGACGAGCGCAGCCTGTGATTCCGCCGGGGTAGTGACGATGGCATGTTTACAAAAGGAGAGTGTGTGCAACACGGGAAGTCTCATCAGGCAGTTTGGGTTAGCGACTGAGCAACGGTGGTGCCGCGAGGCACGGAATCGGGCCTGGTGAGATGGCGGATAGGGTCGTAGTACTGAAGAAGTCGGGTAACGCCGATGGAGGAAAGGACCCTTGGTCTAGGAGAAGCGTTTTGAAAGAGCGAGCGACGAGGTGATTGGCGATGAGCCTGAAAACACCAGAGAAAGTTGAAAAGCTGCGAATGGCGCTGCATGCGAAAGCGAAGGAAGAACCCGAGTTTCGGTTCTACCAACTGTATGACAAGCTGTATCGAGGTGATGTACTGGAATTTGCCTACCGGGTAAGCCGATCAAAGAAAGGCGTGGCAGGCATTGACGGTGTGACGTTCGAGCAGATTGAAATAGAAGGGGTAGAGCGTTGGCTTGGGGAATTGACGCAAGAGTTAAAACAGAAGACGTACAAGGCAGATCCGTTAAAACGGGTATGGCTTGAGAAACCCGATGGTACGCAAAGGCCGCTGGGTATCCCGAGTATCCGGGATCGAGTGGTACAGACAGCAGCGGTACTGGTGTTGGGTCCGCTATTTGAACCGGACCTGCAAGCCGAGCAGTACGCGTATCGTAAAGGGCGCCGAGCACATGATGCAGTAAGACATGTGCACAGTCTGGTGAACACCGGACACACAGAGATAGTGGATGCGGACTTGTCCGGCTACTTCGATACGATCCCTCACGCAGAGCTGATGACATCGTTAGCGCGACGCATCAGTGATCGCCACGTATTGGCGTTAATCAAGCAATGGCTTGTAGCGCCGGTCGAGGAGATAGACAAGCGTGGTCGTCGACATCGAACGACGCAGGCAAAGAACGAGAAGCGAGGAGCCCCACAGGGTTCCCCGTTATCGCCATTTCTATCCTCAGTGTATATGCGTCGTTTTCTGTTGGGATGGAAGACACTGGGGATAGATCAGAAACTAAACGCGCACATCGTAAACTTCGCAGATGACTTCGTGATTTGTTGCCGGGGAACCGGCGCACAAGCGATGTCAGCGATGAGGCAGATGATGGAGCGTTTGAAGTTGACGGTCAACGAGCAGAAAACGGGTTTACGTTTTCTGCCCGAAGAGTCAGTGGACTTTCTGGGCTACACCATTGGTAGGTGTTACTCAACAAAGACAGGCAAAGCTTATTTAGGTACACGCCCGTCGAAGAAGAGTATACGCAAACTGACAGCTGAGGTAAGTAAGCTGACAGCCTCGCGTAGAACCCTACTCGATGCCGATGTGGTGGTGAGGCAACTGAACTGGCTGTTGAGTGGATGGAGTCAGTACTTCTGTCTTGGTCCAGTCGACAAGTCTTATCGAGTTGTAGATGCCCACACAACACATCGGCTGCGTCAATGGTTACGGCGGAAACACAAAGTCAGTGGTTCGGGGATCAAACGCTACCCCGATGAGTACCTGTATAAATCGTTAGGGCTCATCCAGCTGAGAAAGAAACCGCAAAACCTTCCGTGGGTGAAGGCATGATAATCCTGGAGAAAGCCGGATGCAGGAAAACTGCACGTCCGGTTTGCCGAGCGGCGACTGGAAACGGGAGGGGATCTTGTCTGTTCGACAACCCGTCTGCGCGCCAGTCGTCGACTCTACCCCCATGTACTATTCTAACGAAATTTGAGCCGGCGCGGGCCGCCGCGTATGTGTTGGCGATGATCTACAAAAGTTGTTGGTATTTTTTGATCTAATCGCCATGCCGGCAACGAAAATTGGTGCGTTTTTATGAAAATTATTTCATCACAGGCATAGCTACGCACCGCCGGGTTTTTCTTCAGCGATGGATGCGCTTATTTGATAGTAACGTCTGTTAAGTTAGAGCGGCACGCCGCCAAGACGCCGAGCTATGCAGCACCAGTCCATTCGCCATGGTGCTGTGTTGGGCAGATGCATCACCAATCGTC
>CALIHW010000134.1 GCA_938020525.1 uncultured Granulosicoccaceae bacterium
TGCAATCTATCTGGCAAAAGCGCCACGCAACCTAACCCAGTTTATTCGTGAAATGGCGAGCATAGCGCGCAGAGCATTGGTTTCACAGGGGTATTTTATTCTCGCGTTCCATGTTTTCATTTACTTGGCTTACTGATATTTGCAAGAGAAAAAATTCGCTGTGGAATCAAGGATCAAGCGGGATGCCGTCATTTTCATGAATAAACCGGGCTAGGAGCTTGTCCGAGAATGACGGTCGTAGCGAGCAAGTGAGATTTTGAGTCAGATATTTCGATCGATTGAGGCGAATAGTCATTCATATTTAACGATATCGATCGCAATAGCTGGCCAAAAGATCGCTTTCGCAGTAGATCATTCATTCTCGGACAAGCTCCTAGGCTCAGTGAAGCTGCTATTCTTCTTCCTCTTCTTCAGCCTCAAGCATCTGTTCTACAAAGTCCGCCAGATCTTCGTATACCTCTACGTTATCAAGGCGCTTGTTCTCTTCCAGAGTTGCCGCACCATGGCCGGTTTTAACAAGCACTGGTGTAGCTCCTACCACCATTGCAGTCTGAAGATCACGTAACGAATCCCCAACCAACGGCACATCATTTAAATCAATATTCAACCGCTCCATCAAGTCATGCAGCATGCCAGGCTTTGGTTTGCGACAGCTGCAATCGTCATCCGGTGCATGCGGACAGAATAATATTGCGTCAATTCTGCCACCGAATGAGGCGACCAGTTGCTGCATATGCGAATGCACTTTGCCCACATCATCTACAGTGAGCAAACCATGTGCAATACCGGATTGATTGGTAATCACCACTACACGGTAGTGGTTTTGCGAAAGTCTGGCGATGGCTTCCAGACTTCCTTCAATGGGTACAAAGTCCTGCGTTTCTTTGATTACGTCATCGCGTGCTTCATTGATAACGCCATCTCTATCAAGCACGATCAACTTCACGACTGCAGAGCACCCAGGTTTGCTACATGTGAATTAAGTACACTGAGCTCACCTAACATTGCCAGTCGATTGTTTTTTACTTTCTCATCATCTGCCATCACCATTACCTCATCAAAGAAAATATCAACCGGCGCACGCAACCGGGACAAAGCCTTGAGCGCTGGTGTGTAATCGCCACTTTCAAAACTTGACTCAACCTCAGGTTTTAGTTCATTTAACGCGTCGTATAAGCCAGACTCGGCCTCACTATCAAACAATGTCGTATCGACTGTCGCACCTGCAGGCATAGGGTTTTTCTTAAGAATATTATTAATGCGCTTATTGGCAGCAGCCAGGCTCTCAGCCTCTGGCAATTGTGTAAACGCCTTTACAGCATTGATGCGACGATCAAAATCCAGTGGTGATGTTGGTTTAACTGAGGCAACCGAATCGAAAATCTGCGGGCTGATGTTATTGGCAGCATAGTATGCCCGCAAACGTTCTAACATAAACTCAAAAACTTCCGGCACATCTGCTTTGGCCTTAGCAGATAAACCACTGGCCGCACTTTCGAGCAACTGCTGCAGATCAAGTTCAAGCTTGCCTTCAATCAGTGTTCTGAGGACACCCAAAGACAATCTTCTCAGTGCAAACGGATCCTTAACACCGGTTGGCTTCTGACCGATAGCAAAAATACCCACAATAGTATCAAGCCGATCGGCGATCGCCAGTGACTGGCCGACGCCAGACCGGGCAATGCCATCGTCTGCAAATCGCGGCAGATATTGCTCACTCAAAGCGCAGGCCACAGGTTCAGGCTCACCTTCAAGCCGTGCATAGCGCTCACCCATTACACCCTGCAGTGACGCAAACTCGCCGATCATTTCAGTGAGCAAATCACATTTGGATAGCTTGGCAGCACGAGACGTATAGTTTGCATCAGCGCCGATTTTTGAAGCTATTTGCAATGCCAGCTGCTCTACCCGATCAGTCTTCTCAGCCACAGTGCCGAGCTTATTCTGAAAAACGACTTTTTCAAGTGACTCCCGGTGGCTCTCAAGTTTTTTCTTTTTGTCCTGCTGCCAGAAGAACATGGCATCTGCAAGCCTGGGCCTTACAACCACTTCATTGCCCTTTCGGACCTGATCCGGGTCACTGCTTTCTATGTTAGAGATAGTGATAAACATCGGCATCAACTTACCGTCACTATCAAACAATGGAAAATACTTCTGGTTATCTTTCATTGTTGTGATTAACACTTCTTCCGGTATCTCAAGAAACTCCTTCTCGAAATTTCCAATCACCGGAACCGGCCATTCAACTAACGCTGCGACTTCATCAAGTAAAGCATCTTCAACCAATGCGGTTCCGTTAACACTTTCTGCTGCGTCAGATATGCCTTTGGCAATTAATTCACGCCGTTCATTAAAATCTGCCAGTACTTTACCCTGCTGCTTCAATGTCTGAAGGTAATCATCGGGGTGATTGATAGTAATTTCTGTATTGTTATGAAATCTATGACCTCTGGTTGTGCGACCAGCACTTAGGCCCAATACGCTGGCATTCACCACATCATTGCCATACAACATCAACAACCAGTGCACAGGGCGAACAAATTCAATATCGCTATCACCCCAGCGCATACGTTTAGGCACTGGCAATGTCGCAAGTGATTTGGCAACAATTTCAGGCAACAGATCTACAACTGCAGCACCTTTTTGATCTATGTTTACTGACAGCCATACACCTTTATCAGTCTCAATCTGTCCAAGATCTTCAAGTGCTACACCACAGGACTTTGCAAAACCAAGTGCTGCCTGTGTTGGCTCACCGTCTTTATAAGCAGCGGCGACTGCCGGCCCACGACGTTGTATATTCTGATCCTGCTGCTTCGCCGGCACTGACTCAATTTTTACCGCGAGTCGCCTGGGCGCTGCATAAACAGTGTGAGCGCCTATATCCAGATTGGCATCTTTAAAGCCATTAACAATGCCTTCACCAAAAGCATTGGCGAGTTTCATCAGGGATTTAGGTGGCAGCTCTTCTGTACCAAGCTCTACCAGGAAACTATTGCTAACCATTTTTTTTTGATCAACCATTCTTTGCACCAGAAGGTTTCTTTATCAATGGAAACTCCAGTTTTTCACGTGCCGCCAGATAAGCCTCAGCAACCAGTCTTGCCTGGGTCCGGATGCGCAAGATATAACGCTGCCTTTCAGTGACAGAAATTGCATGACGCGCATCAAGCAGATTAAAAGTATGTGACGCTCGCAAAACTTTCTCATAAGCCGGCAATGGCAATCCTGACTCGGATAATTCCTGTGCTTCTTTTTCAGAAGCTTCAAACGTCTGGAATAAAGAATCTACGTTAGCGTGCTCAAAGTTATAGGCCGACTGTTCGATCTCGTTTTGCAAAAAGACATCACCATAAGTCACCGGGCCCATCGGTCCATCAGACCACAACAGGTCATAAACACTCTCAACATCTTGTATATACATAGCCAGACGTTCAAGACCATAGGCAATCTCACCCATCACAGGTTTGCACTCAAGGCCACCAACTTGCTGAAAATACGTAAACTGTGTGACTTCCATGCCGTTCAGCCAGACTTCCCATCCAAGACCCCAGGCACCGAGTGTTGGGGATTCCCAATTGTCTTCGACAAAACGAATATCATGCACCAAAGGATCAAAGCCGATTGCCTTCAGTGATCCGAGATACAGCTCTTGAAAATCCGCAGGTGAAGGCTTCATCACTACCTGAAATTGATAGTAATGCTGCAGGCGATTGGGGTTTTCACCGTAACGACCATCGGTGGGACGACGCGAGCCCTGCACATGACAGGAGTTCCACGGCTCCGGTCCAATCGCATGCAGGAAAGTAGAGCTGTGAAAAGTACCCGCACCGACTTCCATATCGTATGGCTGCTGTACGGTACATCCCTGCTCGCTCCAATAATGCTGGAGTGCAGCGATCAAACCCTGAAAGGTGGTTAATTCATATTGCAAGGAAATGCTCCGAAATGGGGCTCTGTTTTATCAAGTATGGAATTTTAACGCGACCGCTTTACTAATACACATTTATCATCCACCGACCGGCCTTCAATGTAACATTCCAGTAAATCTGAAAACGGAAAACTGCAAGCTTAGTCAAGGGCGTCCAGCATGCAATTCGGATCGCAATCAGCCACCGACCCAAGCCACCGATTAAGGCTTCAATGTCCAATCGAAATTCCAATGACTTCAGACCGCCACGATTCAAAGCGGGCCAGGCCGTGGAATACTTGAGGCCGTGAAAGACTTGGCACTACGGACCTAACGCAAGCCGGGTTATGCAAGCAGGGTGATGCAACATCTTGCCATCATCGCTGCAAGAAACGCATCGCTGCGATGCAAAAATACCGCACCACAAACCATTAACAAACCAGTAACGTACAGGCTCGTGGTACTATGCCCCGCTTCCGGCAGCACCCGCCAGGGCTGGCACGAACGAGTATGGCACCTGCGCATCCGGTTCCCCGTGGTTTCAACTTCGCTCTTACAGGAATGTTCAACCCCGACTCGCAACCAAATAACCCATTACCCGCTGACAGCTGTGGTGGTGAAATAACTGTAAGACAATGATTATTGGAGAGTTCCGACCATGAAAAGCAAACTAGAATACATCTGGCTCGACGGCTACAAGCCAACCCAAAGCCTGCGCAGCAAGACAATGGTCCGCAATGACTTTGGCGGTACGCTGGAAGAATGCCCTGTGTGGTCATTCGACGGCAGCTCCACCGAACAAGCAGAAGGTAACGACTCTGACTGCCTGCTCAAACCAGTTGCAATTATTCCTGATCCCGATCGTCTCAACAGCTTCCTGGTCATGACTGAGGTCATGAATGCCGATGGCACGCCTCACGTGTCAAACGGTCGCGCCACCATTGAAGAAGATGATGATGATTTCTGGTTCGGTTTTGAGCAGGAATATTTTCTGATAGACACGGACACCAACCTGCCACTGGGCTTCCCTGAAAACGGGTTCCCGGCACCTCAGGGTCCTTACTACTGCTCAGTCGGTGGCAAAAATTCATTCGGTCGGCAAATCGTCGAAGAGCACCTCGATATGTGTCTTGAAGCCGGGCTTAACGTCGAAGGTATCAACGCAGAGGTTGCAGCCGGACAATGGGAGTATCAGATTTTTGCCAAAGGTGCGAAACGTGCCGGTGATGAAATCTGGATGGCGCGCTACCTTCTTGAGCGCACTGCAGAAAAATACGGTGTAGCGGTAGACCTGCATCCAAAACCACTGGGTGACACTGACTGGAACGGCTCTGGTATGCACGCTAACTTTTCAAACGGTGTAATGCGGGACTCCGGTAAGGAAGAAATATTTACTAAAATCTGTGAAGAATTCGGTAAGAACATTCAACGTCATATCAGTGTCTATGGTGCCGAAAATGATCAGCGCCTGACTGGTAAGCACGAAACCCAGTCAATAGATCAGTTCAGCTACGGTGTTTCTGATCGTGGTGCGTCTATCCGCATTCCGGTCGGTACCATTGAAGATGGCTGGAAAGGTCGTCTTGAAGATCGTCGCCCGGCATCAAATGCTGATCCATACAAAGTGGCAGCTGCGGTCATCAAAACTACGACTGAAGCGCTTAAATAAATCTGACTCGGAAAAGCTTACAAGCGCAGAGTCACAATGACCTACCGGGGGTGATCTACACCCCATTCAATCCCCGCCGTAGCGCGGGGATTTTTATTGGCGCTGCCACCTGTTGCACTCACGCAGCTTATAATAAACAACCAGCTCACTGACAAGCTGCATTGAGGCATGCGTAAAACACAATTACGTTTCGTTCAAACGTATTCGTCCTGACTCTGCGCCTTGAGTTACACTAACCACACAGCCTGGACCGGTAAATCGGCATGAGCGAATATCCGAAGCTAAAGCTTCCCGATGTTCCAACATTATTCATAGAGCAGACCGACAAAGATCTGGCACCAAAGCTCGACCAGAACTTCCGCTATGCGTTTTTTAAAACCATCGCCAAAGGTGGCAAGTCACTGATTCAATCGTGCAAAGACATGCACCTGAACAGAATCATCTGCTACAAGACCCTGCTACCAGAATTCGCCGACGACGAGATCGAACAAAAGCGCCTGCTAAGAGAAGCACGTGTATCTGCCATGCTGCAACACCCGAACACGGTGCCAACTTACGAATTAGGTCGCACCAATAAAGGGCACTACTACTTCACCATGAAGCTGGTGCACGGCTACACGTTACGTGAAATTTTTGACTACCGAGAGCGCTACGATCTCTATCAACTGGTTGACATCATAGTGCAGGTCGGCCGCGCGCTGGAATGTGCGCATAGCCATGGCGTCATCCATCGCGATATAAAACCGGAGAACATTCTAATAGGCCCCTACGGTGAAGTGCTTTTACTCGATTGGGGACTAGCCAAAGTCTGGGATCAGGAAGGCCAGCAATCTGATATAGAAAATGAAGTTCCGCTACGTGAATCTGAAGACCCAGCAATGACCGGCCATCAAAAGCTGCAAGGTACCTTGTTTTATATGTCTCCCGAGCAGCTGGAGCGTGATCCCAACATTGATTCACGCACCGACATCTACAGCCTCGGTATCATATTGTACGAAGCGCTGACCGGTCGCACACCAGCGCAGGGTGAGCACATGGAAGACGTTATCAATTCCACGCTGCAAGAAGAACCACCCAAGCCCTCAGAAATAGCTCTTGTGCCAAAACTACTGGAAGACACAGTAATGAAGTGCCTCGACAAACAACCAGGAAAAAGAATTCAGACGGCAGCCGAAGTTATAAGACTACTTCAGCGAGACTGGTGATTGCACCAATTTCCGCAGGTCAAACTGATGACCAGACCAAAGGCCAACTCAATCCGGAGCATCAAACTTTTACCGCTGTGTATTTTTCAGGCAACTACCACGCCTGAAAAAATGGTCTGGTTGCGATCACTCAGGCACTGCAATATCGATAAAACCTAGGAGCTTGTCCGAGAATGAATGATCTACTGCGAAAGCGATCTTTTGGCCAGCTATTACGATCGATATCGTTAAATATGAATGACTATTCGCCTCAATCGATCGAAATATCTGACTCAAAATCTCACTTTCTCGC
>CALIHW010000135.1 GCA_938020525.1 uncultured Granulosicoccaceae bacterium
GATCAGATCCGGTTGCCCTTTGACGATCCTATCGACTTCTGATCTAGCGACAATGTCAACTGCCAGCGGTGAATAAACCCGCTGGCTTTACAGCCCTTGTTCCTGCGGCAAATAACTGCGCCTTTGATCCGGCGTTAACAACAGGCAATGGCAGAAGTGATGATTACTGTTGCCTTTGGCCAACTTGTCAGACCCGGTGCACCATTCGTGATGGGTAACTTTTTATCCTCTATGAGTCTTAAATCGGGCGCCCCTACTTTCGGTATGCCAGAGCCGATAATATCCAACTATGTCATAGGCCAGATGGCTCGACGCCTGGGCCTGCCACTCCGCTGCGGAGGATCATTGACAGCATCTAAGATTGAAGATGCACAGGCAGCTTATGAGAGTGCGGACTCTATGCACTCAACCGCGTTGGCAGGATCTCATTTCACTTTGCATGCAGCGGGATGGCTGGAAGGTGGGCTCGCTACTGGCTATGAAAAGCTCATCATGGATGCTGACAGGCTGGGTAGTTATCAAAAAGTGCTCAATGGATTCGATACCAGTGAAGATCAATTTGCCAGAGATGCCTATCGGGAAGTAGAACCCGGTGGTCATTTCCTGGGTTCTGCGCATACTATGCGCCACTACAAAACTGCATTTTATGACGCGACGTTAAGCGATAGCGAAAATGTCGAAAGCTGGGAGGAAGGCGGTAGCAAAGATATGCGCAGCCGTGCTTTCGACAAATGGAACACCATGCTTAACGACTATGAACCACCTTACCTTGATCCAGGCACCAAAGAGGCGCTTGATGCGTATGTTGCCAAACGCAAAGAAGAACTACCTGATGCCTGGTACTGAGTCAGTATCTACTTAAAAGTAATTCAAACACTTGAAATCAACACAGGACTCGCATATGCCAGAGTTTGTTAAAGAAGGGGCAACAAAAGCCAGCCTTCCCACTCATACCAAAGTTGCGATAATCGGTGGCGGCGTTGTTGGATGCTCCATCCTGTACCACCTGACAAAATTCGGTTGGAAAGACACTATTCTACTTGAGCGTGACGAACTCACTTCGGGTTCCAGTTGGCATGCAGCCGGACAGATTCATACAATCAGCTCTGACCCGAATATATCAAGACTGCAAAGCTACACAATTAATCTCTATAAAAAGATAGAAGAACTTTCAGGTCAATCCATCGGCCTGAACTTAACTGGTGGTTTTTATCTTGCCTCCAATAAAACCTGGTACGACTACTTAAAACGCGAACGCTCCAAAGCTCGATATATGGGGCTTGAACAAGAGTGGATCTCGCCCAAAGAAGTTGCTGAACGTCACCCGTTAATTGACCCGAAACATTATATAGCTGCTCTCTGGGATGATCAGGATGGTGACCTTGATCCATCCGGAACCACCTATGCATTTGCAAAAGCTGCCAAACACTACGGTGGTCAATACTTTACACACACACCAGTCACAGCGACAACACAACGCGCTGATGGCACATGGGATGTAGTCACAGACAAGGGCACTATCAACGCGGAACATGTCGTCAACTGCGGGGGCTTATGGGCACGTGAGGTCGGTCAAATGGCAGGATTACATCTGCCAGTACAACCTATGGAGCACCATTACCTGCTCACAGAAACAATCGCCGAAATTAAAAATGCAGATAAGCGACTTCCCTGCGGTATAGACTACAACGCAAACATTTATTTTCGACAGGAGCGAGACGGATTACTACTCGGCACGTATGAACCCGTCGGTGTTCCATGGCGCGTTGACGGAACTCCCTGGGACTTCGGTCATGAACTTCTCAACCCGAACCTTGAACACATAGCAGACCGACTTGAGTTAGCTTTTAGTCGCATACCCGCACTAGGTGATGCCGGTATCAGACAAACCATTAATGGCCCGTTTACATTCGGCCCGGACGGCAACCCGATGATCGGCCCGGTACCAGGCATGCACAACTATTGGTGCGCAGTCGGTGTCATGGCAGGCTTCTGTCAAGGTGGCGGTGTTGGCTTAACTATGGCCGAATGGATGATTGACGGTGAACCATCAATTGATGTTTGGGCAATGGATGTTGCACGCTTTGGAAACTGGGCCTCTCCTGATTGGGGCACGGTCAAATCAACGGAAAACTACGAACGTCGATTCGTAATGACTTTCCCTAACGAAACCCTGCCTAAAGGTCGCAAACAACAAACCACAGCACTGTACGACCGACTCGTAGCAAAAGGTGCTCGCATGGGTCAATCATTCGGGCTTGAACATGCACTCTGGTTTGCTGATAACCCGACAGACGCACACGAAGATCCTACCTTCGAACGCAACCGGTCACACGACTATGTTGCAAGAGAAGTGAAAGCCGTTCGTGAAGGTGTCGCCGGAATCGAAATTGCGAATTTCGCCAAACATTTAATCAAAGGTCCGGGAGCCAGAGCATGGCTGGATATAACCATGGCAGGCCATATTCCAAAACCTGGTCGCATAGCATTAACACCGATGCTTACGGACAAAGGGCGTTTATATGGTGACCTCACCGTGGCTTGCTACGGTGATGATCACTTTATGTTGTTTGGTTCCGGTGCGATGCAGGATGCACACAGCCGATGGTTTGCACGCACACTACCGGCTGACGTCGTCCACGAAAACCAAACCGGTGAATGGCATGGTGTGGCAATATCCGGCCCTTCGTCACGAGAGTTGCTATCCCGCATAAGCCGTGATGATGTTTCAGCGGAAGGACTCAGGTTTCGCGACACAAAACAAACCTACATGGGCGGTGTACCGGTGCTACTACATCGCATCAGTTTTTCCGGTGAACTGGGGTTTGAAATCTACTGCAGGCCGCAATATCTAATTCGCCTTGCCGAGGCAATCGAAGAAGCTGGCAGTGAACTTGACTACCGATGGTATGGCAACCGTGCGCTGATGAGCTTACGGCTTGAAAAAGCCTGGGGCGCATGGAGCCTTGAATTCCGACCGGATTTCAATGCCATAGAATCTGGAATGGAAGGCTTCATTAACTGGAACAAAGACTTCATTGGCAAGGAGGCCACTGAAAAATTTAAAAATGATGGCGTTAAACGTAAATTAGTCACTCTCAGCATAGACACACCTATAGATGTCACGCTTGATGAAGCAATACTAAAAGACGGACATGCCATAGGATATGTTTCATCCGGTGGTTACGCTCATCACGTTGGCAAATCAATGGCGATGGGCTACATAGATATTCAGCACGCTACTCCAGGCACAACTGTGGAAATCGAGATAATCGGCGAGTTTTATCCAGCTGTAGTGGAAGGTCAGCCCGCCTATGATCCGGATGGCACACGAATGCGCAGCTAATTCGTCAGCAGTTAGCGCGGTATATCAACAAACAGAAATGCGCAGTTGTGATACGCAAGCAGCATTTTATAGTGTGGAACCACTTGTAGAGAAACCCGCTACAGGTGGCAAAGCTACTTTTAACTATCCACAGACTTTGACGTAGTTAAACTACCCCACCGCTGCTGCATTATTGCTGTTCTTGATGTCAGGAAAATATATGGTAGTTAGGTCATCTACTATTCCGGTAACCACCTCTGGCAACACGTGGACATTATCTTCGTAGTAAGAACTCAGGCCGCCCGAAGTTACAATCTCATAGCTTGGATAGTAGTCCAGCTGGTCACCAAATTCACCGACCAGCATATCGGCGACTGTTCTCAATACCGACTTTGAGTAGCTGTTTGCTACCACTGCATCCCTTCCAGAGAAAGTTGTTTGCAATGGCACTGGAGATACCGTAACCAGCACATTTTTAACACCCGCAGTCATGACTGAGCTAATGCTTTTGGCAAGTAATTCGAAGCTTTCATTTACCTCAAGAACCTCAAACTGATATCGAGTGGGGTTTGCTCGAATTACCTGGGGGCCAGGGTTTTGGTTAAGATAGAGGTTAGTCTCCAGATCATACCAGCATTCAATCAGACCAAGAGTAAGTACTAAAGTATCGCAGGTGGTTAATTCAGCGTAGACCTTGTCAATTTCACGCCGCCTCGCTCTGGCGCGCGCTTTAGTTACAGGCCGCCCGCCTGATAGATGAAGATCTTTGCACACATCGTCTGTACCTAACATCGTTTCTTCCAACGTCGAAGTGTCAAAGTTTTCTGACGCCCAGGTAAGTCTCTGTGCCATACAAGCCGGGTTGAACTCATTTAATAAACCGTTCGGACGGCCCGGAAATTCTTCCTTGGGACAGGAGAAATTCATGGTGGGAATTTCGAAATGCGGTTGAAGCGCCGCCTCAATGTTTCGCGCGAAACACGAACCCACTGTAAATATCTTACTACCAGGATCTATAGTAAATCCTGGCTTCACAGACGGAAAAATTCTACCGTTACGAGCTCGCTTCACATCTTCATGATCTGGATAGCGATTTACGCCTTTTGTACGAAAGGCATTTTTTAATGCTTTATCTCCACTGATCTTCATAAAATCCCTAAACTTCCAACGCAAAACGTCTGCAAAAGGTGCATAAAACGCACCAAAGTTTGAAAACCAGGTTCCAGTTACATCAAATTAATCAGTTAGTTGTGAAAACCGATAAATATGGGTTTTACAAAAACCAGCACACTGCATTAACAGCTACTTGCTTTATCGCAATTCTGTTTTTTATTCCCGTCAGTTTTAGTCCTCCCTTAGCTCTGTATCTTCCCTCTGCTTTTTATCTTCCCTGTGCTTTTTATCTTCCCTGTGCCGCAGACTGGTTCTGAGGTCACTGATTTTGGAATCTTTGGCATAACGTCCTTTTTCTTCATGCCGTATACGGTGTAATCCTGTTACTGGTATTGGAACACCTTCATCTGAAATAACTTGTCTGAAAGCCGTATCTTCGAAAGTTTTCCGCCACCTTGAAGTCGGCCTCTGGTAGAAACGCAGATCTTTGCAATAACCGCATTGACGGGCGACATCACCGTGAACAATCTGAAATGTTCCCTTTGCCTTAGTAACTTTGCTGGTATGAAATATCGATGGGTCAATATCCACTAATTGCGGTGAGTCCATCGATAGATTAATCAGTGGGTGATTGGTTGGTAATAAGTCAGTTACCTGTTCAGTGGAGGGATATACCAGGCGTTCGTTAATATCGGACAATGATGACGCAATTGACTCAAGACAACCTTCATGGAAAATAAGATCACAGTCCCCCAGAAAGATCCAATCCGCTTGCGTGCTTAAAGCCGATTGATTACGACCAATGGCCCTTCGGAATAATTGGTTTCTGGGCATCTGTTGAAAGTTCCAGCTGACATTAGGCACCACCGTTGATGAAAATTTATCTATCAATCTGACTGTTTTTTCATCCTCCACTGAATAGTATAAGGTGTAAGTCAGATCAAAACTCTGAGGAGGATAATTTACTAGAGAACTCAATTGATATACGCACAGATGTGCGTACTGCCAACAGTGACTTACAATTTCCAGATGTAATCTGCCATTTGCTTTTGTCAGGTGTTCAGGTGGGCGCGGACCGAACCAGTGAGCAGGCAGCACAGTACCTATCATTCTGCAATAAATTTGCTTGTACAACCAAGCGGTGAGACCTGAATCAATCATCATCACAATTGTACTTTACAAATACATTTTGCCTTGCCATGACAAAGCTTACACAACCTCCATAAACGATTGGCAAGCAGACCGCTTTAAGCGCCACGGTAATTCTAAAGACCAAGGCAGTTTTACAGACCAAGGCAGTTTCACAGGCCAAGGCAATTGCCATCGCGATAGAACAGAGTGGTTCGATCGATCTTCCTGCCTGTCGGCTTAAGACCTTCAATATTAAGCGCGCGGAATCCCTCTCTTTCAGCAATCTGCATTGCTTCTGAGTATTTATCTCTACTTGAGTCATCCAACAGAATTACACCAGCCTCAGACAACCTGGGCACAGATTGCCTGACGCAATTAACCCTGTCCCGCCCATCTACAACAACGAAATCAAACACACGGTCGAACTCTGTAATTGCCCGACAGTATTCTCCATCTGTGTCTTGAGCCTTATATACCCATTGCACATTGTCAGGTGATTTCTGTCTAATATGGTCAAGCCAAACCTTGTTATACTCCAAAGCTATAACGTCACGAACGAGCCTGGAATAGAACAAAGTTGAGTAACCACACCCATATTCAAACATACTTATATTCTTGTTTAGCCGCTCCTTTAACAAGGCTATAACTGAATAATTCATCCACGGCACTTCACTGCCGTCCTTGTCACAGGGATACCCGCGTTTTAGAGACTCAACCCAACCAGTTTCATGCATATAAGTAGTTGATCTCCACACCGAACGGTGCGCCCCAAGAATTGGCCATAGGAAGCGCTTGCCTGCTAAATTGCCCTTGCTTTTCATTCAATCAACTCACTAAATTACACTGATGCTCGTAAATAAGGCGCCAAAACGGAATAGCTACTGGTTAAATACAATAATTACTCACTTCGCCCAGATACAGGTTTTATACAGTGTTTTGCCTTTTCTCAGATATCTTCTTGATTTACCCAGGCCAAGTTCAACGTCATAAACGGAACCCAGATCCAAATAAGTATTCTTCGGATAGTTTTCATACAATTTATAAATCAGTAAATTGGATAACACGCCGGCACAAAATATAAAAACCGTGTCAGTGACTGCATCGGATTCAATGTATTCGATCAATTCTCGCATCAAGCGATTGTAGTCATTTACCCACGCATTATCTCCTACAAAAAAACTCTTGCTTACTGCGAAAGGTAGACCTTCATGATTTGCTGTAGCGTTGCCAACAAAAACTATATTTCTACCGCCAAACAAAGGCGTTATACGGGACTGGAAGGCCGGGAAGTTTGAATTAACAAATACATTAGCCCACGTGAGATTATCTTCCTTTTGCCCTGACAACTCCTTCATTCTGAAAAAATCTTGTTCGCTTTCACAACAGGGGCACACTATTCCAACAAAATATCTATCTGACTTATAATCCAGAGCCTCTATTAGCAGCGTTCTCTGCTTTTCTGCCTCTTCATCATTGGGGACATAGGTATTGCCGATACGGTTTTTTGCCACGTCGAAGATATCGCCAAATATTATCTTCATTTCCCCGTCGTTGAATCGCGCAAACGCAAAAGGTTGCTTGCGTTCAATCATCTGGGCGAATTTTTCGAGCTCTGCGGAGAAATCCTTGCCTCCTTGGGCAACCGGTGCGCGGCGATGAAATAGTACTTGTTTTAACTTTTCAAACATCAGTCGCCAGCCACGCCTGCTTTTCGCTGTTACAGAGTGTGCGGTCGTGATTTGTCACCGACTACGCTTTATCAGCAATAATGGACCAACCGGATTGGCGGTAGCTGTCTACCATTTTGCTTCTAAGTTCACGGTGACCTTCGCTCTTATGTACTGCATGACTAGACGTATTAGCCATTTTGCCAAAGTCCGGCAGGCAGCTCCACTTATCAGACTCCTGCTCTGGGTGAGGCGGGATATACGATTTTACCCCACCATATTTCTGCGCCGAGTAAGCAAAATGAATATCCTCACCGTTTTCCCATGTGAAAGGTTGTTCAACCCATAAGTATTGCAGATGTTTCTTTGCAAAGAACCAGGTTTGACAGACGACATCCACCTCTTGCACTGTATTTGAATGTAGACCGTTCCAGCCTACCTTGTTTTTGGAAGAGTAACCGCCCACAGCTGGCAGGATTGCCCCACTGCCACCCAGAATTCCATCCGCACCTTGTTTAACTGTCTCAAGGCAGTTCTCAATCCACCCTGGGCGAGGCAGAATATCGTCATCGATAATCGCAACAAAATCGGTGCGAGCCAAAGCGGCAATTGAAAATCGACCCCAGAATTTCCAGTTACTGTTGCTACAAATTACGCGATCCACACTGGCCGAGAAGTCCTCGACGGGCTGATCATTTTCATTACACCAAACCCAGATCTCATCGGGAGGCACCGTCTGCTCCCGCAAGGCTTTAATTTGCATTTGCAGAAACTGACTACGTTTGTACACAGTCAAAATAGCGGTGACTTTTTTGTTTTCACTGTCGGTTAGTGGGCTGCCCTTGTTAGCAAAGCTGAAGGTCTGTCTATCAGACGCCGCTTTGTCTTTCAACGACGGCAGCAAAACGGTCCATAGCGCTCGCACCCGAGTGTTCCACCACCACACCAAAGATTGCAGCGGTGTCCGCTTGGCTTTGTTCATGATTCTTCGCACCGTACACAGTATGAAGCGCATCTTAAAACAAAACGGACTTGTGCGATACTAAAGAGGATCAGCAAATCAACGTCATGATGATCTGACTGTCAGATTATCCGATAACGGAATGAGTTAGTAACCATGACCTGATGGTTATAATCGCGGATTTAATTCTGACCAAATAGCCACAAATAGATGCAACCCGTTTGTTAGACTTCCGACACCATGACGCCTGGCAACATTGCATGTTAGCGCCAATCACCTCAACCGACAATTGCTGTTACCTGATTAGCTCACTCGAGGTTCGCGATTTTTTGCAACCGGAGTGTTTCAACAGACCAAAAGAAACAGCAACAACCAATCATAGCTTATTTAACGCCGGTCGCGCACCAGTAGCATCGGTCATGATTAGCGACGAGCAAGGCATTCTAAGACACTACCACCGTGGTGGCATGATGAATAAATTCAGCAAGGATAAATTTCTCTGGACTGGAATCAAACGCACCCGTGCAGTAAAAGAATATCGGCTACTTGAATGGATGACAAAGCAGAACTTGCCCGTGCCGTATCCACTTGGCGCACGGGTAATTAAACACGGCCTATTCTACACATGCGATCTGATTACGCGCGAAATTCAGCAGACAGAAACACTGGCAGCAAGACTACATAGTCACGATATTGATATTATCCACTGGAGAAATATCGGCGCTGCAATAAAAACACTACACGCACATCAGGTGTTCCATGCAGACCTCAATGCGAACAACATCTTGATTGATTCCAGCGAAAAAATAACAATAATAGACTTTGATAAATGCGAATTGCGCGATGGTACATCATGGCAACTAAAAAATATCAGCCGTCTAAAGCGCTCCCTAGACAAGCTTACAAAACTTGGCGTGATTAACCACTTCTACCCAGCCGGATGGCAGGCTTTGTTGGACGGTTATAGAACTTCATAGAAAACACTACAAGAAGACATTCACCCAAACCTACGATGGCTTCTTAAAAAAAAGCCTTTTGGCTAATTGGATTTTGCAGCCACATAAGGATGAATATAGTTCATATAGTCGTCGATAACACCGGCCTTTAGAGTAACGACCTCCTTACCCGCCCGTCCCATTCGATGCAATCTGCTTATGTCAGTCAGTAGAGATTCAACACATTCAATAAGCTCTTTTGCCGAATACACTTGAATCATCGCACCGGCTTTCATTAACAACCTCGCCTCTTCAGATACATTGTCCAGATATTGACCGCTGATAATTGGCACACCGGCTGACGCAGGCTGTAGTAAGTTATGGCCGCCTATCGGAATCAGAGAACCTCCCATAAACACCAGTTGCGCATCACTTAGCCAGCTATTCATTTCACCCAGAGTATCGGCAATATAGACTTGCGTATCGTCACCCGGCAGTTGTGATTTACTGCGCACCGCAAAACGTAATCCACAGTCAGCTACCGCTTTCTGAATTGCTATTGATCTTTGTGGATGGCGAGGCGCTATTACCAATAGTGACTGTTGCAGCAATGGGCTATCTTGCAAAGCCTCGCAAAGCATGCGCTCTTCATCTTCATGAGTTGATGCAGCAAGCCAGAAAGGTCTTTTAATGTCACACAATACCGATCTGTGCGCAGGTATCGCGAACTTGATATTACCGACCATTCTCACCACCTTTGAGTCTGCACCAAGCTCGGTAAAACGTTGAACATTTGCATCTGACTTGCACAGAATGCCGTCAATCTGTGGAAGCACCTGCCGGTACACAGGCTTTAACCAGGCAGGGGTATTAAGTGTCCGCTCACTTATCCGGCCATTTATGATTAGTACTGGTATCTTTTGCTTCCTGGCGTATAAAATCAGATTTGGCCAAATCTCGGTCTCCATGATTAACAACACACGAGGGCGATTAACACCAAAGAAGTGCTTAACTGCACGGTAGAAATCTACCGGCAGGTATTGATGCTGCAGATTCTCCCAACCTTGCCCGAGTACCGTTTCAGCCCCGGTAACGGTGGTCGTTGTCATTAGCAATGGCGTATCAGCCAATTGCCTCTGAATTCTATCAACCAATGGGCGCACCGCTGCCACCTCACCAACCGATGCGCAATGAATCCAGACTGGTCGCCCAGACACCTCGGATTGGTATTGATGCCGATATGAAAAACCCATGCGCTGCTGGAAAAAACGCAGATCGCGAAGTTTAAAAGCTTCCACAACCACTTTAAAAAACAGCCAGGGGCTCAAAATACCGAGCAGCAGCCGGTACCTAAGGAGCGGTTTAGAATTCACCCCTTTGTATACCTGCACCTAAAGCGTGGCACGACACTAATGCCTGATCCGCACCCATCGATTGGAACAACCCGGTAGCTTTCGATAATGGATTGCAATGAGCGCTGTTGGAGAATGGTCTGGGAAAGCCGCATGTAGTGGTTGGTTATTGCTTGAGCTGCAGATTATAAACTAACAACAGCTTGTTTTCCCGAAACTACCCACTGCACAACACAACCTGACAACCTCTCATTACACCATTTCATCGACTCAAGTTCTGGACTCTCCTGCCGACTACCTGTTGGATAAAATCCTTCTGCTCAACACGCACCTGTTCGCGATGATCAAGATATGATGGCAAGACAGAGAACTCCTATAATTAGACTGGCTGCTAGTCTGCTTGCGGCACTCGCACTGTCTGCCTGCGGAGGCGGCGGGGACGAAGAAATACAAAAGCCTGGTACAGAGAATGTTTCCGTTCCACCTGCATCAGTCGGATTTGGGACGACACCTGCTCTTGCACAATCCAACCACACATTTACTGGTGATCACTTTTCAGGCAGTGGTACCTGTGGCGCATGTCACAATGATCTAACCGATGATAATGGAAAAGATGTTTCTATCGGCTCTGCATGGGAGACCAGCACCATGGCTAACGCTGCTCGTGACCCGTACTGGCGCGCAAAAGCAGCGGCAACTATCAAGAACTATCCGCATCTGGCTCATGAAGTCAACGACACCTGCACCCGCTGTCACGCGCCTATGGCAAATGAGCTGGCACGTCGTAGTAATGTAGAGCCGGAAATCTTCGGCGACGGATTCCTGAACCCGGCCAGTGAGTTTTTTGATCATGCGATGGACGGTGTCAGCTGCACGCTTTGCCATCAAATCGAAGATACCGGCAGTCTCGGTTCCATAGCATCGATGTCAGGCAACTACGAGATTGCAGAACGCGCACCTCAAGATAAGATAACCCGACCGGCATATGGTCAGTACACTGATCCGGATACCGTCTACATGGCGACTAACTCGCAGTTCACACCTGTATACGGTGCTCATATGAGTGAATCATCTGTTTGTGGCACATGTCACGATCTCAAGACCCCGACTGTCGATAGCAATGGTGAGATCATTCCAGCCGTCATTGAAGACAGATTTGCAGAACAACAAACATTCACCGAATGGGCTAATAGTGACTACCGTAAAGGGGGCTCCAAAGAAGCTAATTGCCAATCCTGCCATATGCCGAAAAACCCTACTACTGTAAGACTGGCATCTTCTGGCACTGAAGTACGCAGAGCGAATTTTTCAGAACACACTTTCCTGGGAGCAAACACAGTGATGCTCGATATGTTCAAAAACTTTCGAGAGGAACTTGGCATTGAAGTCGAAGGATTCGAACAGGCAATTATACGGAACCGTGAATTCCTGAAAACATCCGCTGATCTGTCTATTACTGGAACACGTAACGAAGGTAACAATATTGTCGCGACTCTGCAGATAAAGAATAACACTGGGCACAAGTTACCCAGCGGCTATCCTTCACGCCGCGTATTTGTACATTTTGTAGTGACCGATGCTGAAGGCGAAGTTATATTTGAATCAGGAAGAATAAAGGCCGACGGTAGTATTGTCGGTGCTGATGGTGATATCAATTACCGACAGTACGAACCTCATTACAACAGTATAGACAGTGAAGATCAGGTTCTAATTTTTGAATCTATCATGGGCGACACCAGAGGCAACGTTACGCACTCTCTGATTGAAGCTCAGAGGCACCTAAAAGATAACCGACTTACTCCAATAGGCTTCGATAAATATATTATCAGCAGCGATGTGGCTGTTGTAGGCGAGGCATTACTTGATGATAACTTCAATGCCGGCCTTGATATCTTTGAATACAAAGTACCAGTACCGGCCAGCGGCAAATATTTTATTTACGCTGACCTGATCTACCAGCCACTGGCCTATGGGCATCTGGAATATCTGTTCAAAGACACTGATTTGCCAGAAGTGGATGAGTTCAAAACCATCTACGACTCCACTACTCTACTGTCAGAGACAATCTCAAGTGCTGTCACAGAGCACAATTTCTAATCCACTGATGAGTTATATTCACTATTAATTACTTGCCGGTCAATCGACCGGCAAAAACAAAAGACGCTGTTCGCACCATACCGCTCCACTGCCCTTCACTCTACCGATCACTACTCCTCTCACTTGCCTATATTCCCGGTTTTGAGAACTTACTAGCAGGCAACAATACTTTGCTTCGCTGGATCGCTAAATGTGAACTGTGCACATACGTTTTGTGACAAATTTCTGCATCATCTGACCTCCCCAAAACATTGAACAGTCATCGTTGCGCCCTGGATTATTCATCCTTTGCCGGCGTCGATGCGGAATACGAATGCTTCGTTTAATTACTTCTCTGGTGATCCTGACCATGAGCATGGCAACCCAAGCCGCTTTTGTTCAGGACCGCGATCTTATCTCTCTGCACTACGATCATGCGCCGGATCGAGACGACGGTCATGCGACAGTGGCAGCACTTGCGGTGGTCACAGCCAGGGGCATAATCCCGCATGTGGTTAGCGGTGCTTACGGCACAGGTAATAGCAGCCGGTACCAGCCCACGGCAGAAGCAGTTATGCGCGCGACCTGGGGATCAGCATGGGTCAACGCACATGCCAACTGGCAATCCGCGGTAAACACCACTGCCGCGCGCTGGAGAAACACGTTGCTTAACGGTGGCGATGTATATGTCGCTGAAGGCGGCCAGTCTGACTTCACATCTGATGTGGTGAGAAGTATCAGAAACTCGAACCCAGGTATTGACACTCGAACGAGAATTCACGTCATACAACATAGTATCTGGAACGAGCAACAGTCCAATCAGGCAGATTTAAACTACTCTCGAGCCAACACCGACTATCTAAAAATTGATGATGGCAATGGCGCGAACGCCACCGCTGATCTAAACCAAAAGAGTAGCGGCTTCGTCCAGCTAGCCAGAGCCAGTCAGTTTGGTGCCGCATGGAATGCTGCGTTCAGCTACTTGAATCCAAATAACAAACTGGACTTCTCTGATACGGTAGAGCTTCTGCATATCCTTCAAATCGGCAGAAATCAAATCGCAAACGTTAACGATTTTGGGTCTGTTTTTTTAGATCGGAGCCCTGTACCGCTCCCCTCCTCACCAACCGCCTGGAGTGACTCATATTCCGTAGACGGTCAGTGCTACTGCGACACAACGTTCGATCACGGACTGGGCTCTGTCACTGTAAATACACCTGCTGGAACCAGAACGGTGCGACAGATATGTGCAGATATAACCAGCACTTTTGGTACCGGGCGTTTCGCAAACCGTGTTTACTACAATACCGCACAATGCGGCCATGGCCCTGCCAACAATGCCGCTGACGAAACCGTGTGCCCCGGCATCCCCAGAGCTTTCGGTGACTACACCGGCCCTCGTTGCAATCAGACCGGGGCTACCTGGAATCTTGATCAGCTGTATACAGCCCCCCAACCAGTACCTGCGCCTGATCCGGTACCTGCACCTGATCCAGTACCTGCACCGGCCCCCACGCCTTTACCAGACCCGGTAGCTGCTGCAGACCCGGCACCAGACAACAGTTCCGTAACAGAGTTCTTGGAAGTGCTGCCGGGTGTAGTGTTTCCCGTATGCAGCGCTAATGTGATCGATGACAACGGTGACGGATATGCATGGGAGAACGACCAGACTTGTGTTTTTGGATCAGTCGTTTCCAGTGCAACCACGCAAAGCACACAAAGCACGCAACAGAATGTTGCACCAGTTGACAGTCCGTTAGTTAACTTCCCGGTTTGTAGCGCAAATGTTATCGATCATAATGGCGATGGCTATGAGTGGGAAAACAACCAGACCTGTGTCGTAGCACCTGTATCAGATCCGGCAACTTCACCAGACCCGGTACAATCCAGTACCGCTACCGAGTTTTTGGAAGTTCTCCCCGGCGTAGTGTTTCCTGTATGCAGCGCGAGTGCAATCGATGACAACGGTGATGGGTATGCATGGGAGAACAACCAGACTTGCGTATTCAGATCAGTCGTTTCCGGTGCACCAACGCAAAGTACGCAACAGCCTGTTGCACCAGTTGACAATCCGTTAGTTAACTTCCCGGTTTGTAGCGCAAATGTGATCGACCATAATGGCGATGGCTATGAGTGGGAAAACAACCAGACCTGTGTCGTAGCACCTGTATCAGATCCGGCAACTTCACCAGACCCGGTACAAACCAGTACCGCTGCCGAGTTTTTGGAAGTTCTCCCCGGCGTAGTGTTCCCTGTTTGCAGCGCGAATGCAATCGATGACAACGGTGATGGATACGCATGGGAGAACAACCAGACTTGCGTATTCAGATCAGTTGTTTCCGGTGCAACTACGCAAAGCACGCAACAGAACGTTGCACCAGTTGACAATCCGTTAGTTAACTTCCCTGTTTGTAGCGCAAATGTCATCGACCATAACGGCGACGGCTATGAGTGGGAAAACAACCAGACCTGTGTCGTTCAAGCTGGCATCCCTGCTACTGGTCAGAGCCAACAGCCTCTCGCCCCTATCGATAACCCCTTAGTCAACTTCCCAGTTTGCAGCGCAAATGTTATCGATGACAACGGTGATAGGTATGGGTGGGAAAATTTCCAGACTTGCGTTATCAATACCGGGCAGTAATTCGGCATACATACGTTTTAGCTGAACTGCGCCCAACTGCCGGGTCACACTTTGATGACCCGGTTATTGATATGACGCACAGCCGTCGCTGGCTGCAATCAGCCCAAAACCTGAACCGCATCACCATACGCTTCTAAGTAGCCTGCCGACTGAGGCAGGTTCCAACTTCTCACTTCAGTAAAGACAACGCATTGACGTTAACACCCGAGAGGCATTGCCATTCGACTCGTTGACGAAAATGAAAAAATATCTACTCCCACCACTGGTCGCTTTCTGTCTGAACTGGTCCGGTGCCGCTATCAGCGCGGACTTCGTAGCTGTTAGAATCGAAGCGGAAGACTTCACTTCCAAAAGTGACAGATGGGTGCTTACATCGCCCGACCACGTGCCAGACCTCGGACCAGATCCGGATCCGCCTCACAACAGCAACGCAAGCGGCAAAGCAAACCTTGAACTGCTTCCAGACACACGGGTCACCCATAATGACGATGTGTTCGGGGGTCCGGACGGAAACTTCTGGGGAGCTCCAGGTGGTGGACCACGTATTGATTACGATGTTAACGTACCAGAAGCAGGTAGATATCTGGTGTACGTTAAAACGTTTTCCACCAATACTGAAGACAATGGCATTCACGTAGGTGTAAATGGCACCAAGCCGGAAAGTGGTCAACGAATTCAAATCTGCTCAAAACACAACTGGTTCTGGACCAGTGGACAAAGAACAGACGAAAATCACTGTGGTGTTAGTAAAACTATCTGGCTTGATTTTCCTGCCGCCGGTGTTAACACAATTACCTTCTTTGCACGTGAAGACGGGTTTGAGATCGACCAGTTTCTTCTGCTTAAGGAAACGCATGATGGATCTCTTGACTGCTTTCCGACATTCACTGATGTAATCAGATGCAGAGACATCACCACTGGTGCGACCGTAAGTGACACAGTGGTACCAATCTCGCCAACGGTTGACGACGGCACCGTTATCATCCCACCTGTAGTGCCAGAGCCAGAACCGCAGATCATCGAAGTGGATCTGGACATCGATTTGAATGCGATCGGGACTACGCATTTTGTAGGAGATAATGTCGAATACCAGGTTACAGCCACCAACAACAGTCAGCAGGATACTGCGAGTAACGCAACAGCAAAAATAGACCTGCCCGATAATCTGAATTTTGGTACAAGCGCTGACTGTACTGTCACTGGGTCCGAAGTTACCTGTATATTCGGTGATCTGTCTCCGGGTACTTCGGGCACTCTTTCGTTCACTGCAATAGCTGTTGCGGCCGGAAACCATCGTGCAGATGCGCAGGTTACTGCAAACGAAGATGACAACAACAGCAGCAACAACATAGATTCAGCGACAATAAATGCTCAGATCAGTATTCCTGATTTTGAAGGAGCGGTCAGTCTTGTACAGGGTTCAAACGCTTCTGCTATCGATGGCATCAACCAATACACTGCGACAATTACAAATAATGGTCAGCAGCAGATCAGCACTGCAACGCTCAAAGTAACAACAGGCAGTGGTATTTCTGCGCTGCTTTGCGATCCAGCCTGCGCGGTGCCCGCAATTAATCCAGGTGAATCAACCACGGTAAGCTTTAATACCGTTGCCACACAAAGCGGCACTTTTGCTGTTACCGCTGAGCTCATAATGCCTGACGACGCAAATACTGAAAACAATACAGCCACACTAAGCGAGTCGGTCACTGAATCTAACAGTGTGGTTATCAGTAACGACAATATTCTTACCTTCGAAGCCGAGACATTTAACACCTCCTCCACTGCGGTGACCGATAATGCCCCACGATGGTTCGTTATTGATAACAACTTTGTAGCACTAGCAGAGCAACTGGACCCCGACAACGCTGCACACCAGAGTGTTAGTGGCAGTGCCTATGTGGAGCTACTTCCCGACTTAAGAATTGACGAAAACACTGCCAGTATCTCGGATATTACCAACTTCTCTGATGGTGGGGTCGGTTCAACCCTGACCTATAATTTCTTCGCAGAAGCTGGAACATACAATGTATATGCTCGAATCCGCTCAAACAATTCGCAGGATTCCAGCTTGCATGTCGGCCTGAACAACAACTGGCCTAACAGCGGCAATTCACTGTCTGTTTGTAATTCAGATGGTACCTGGCAGTGGACAAACACTATACGTAAAGGCAGCGCCTGCGACGCTGCCAGCAACGCTACCATTACCGTAGACGTGGCAGGTATTCACACGTTAATGATATCTCAAGGTACTGACGGACTGGAGCTGGACAAGCTAATTCTGAGTAAAGATGATATTGCAGCTCTGAATGGCAACGGACCAACATCAATTACTGCTGATTCTACTCAGCAAGCAGACATTAGCATCAGTACTGCACTACAAAATTCCAATGTAGTCGCCGGCGACTCGACAGAACTGGCTGTAACAGTCGGTGGTGACAGTAACATAGATGTAGCAGGTGTAACTTTAAGAATTGATGGTAGCCACACATATCAATCAGGTGAATTCGATAGTTGCATAACAGGTGATTCTGCAACTGTTTGTTCTATTCGTGAATTACCGGCAGGCCAGCAAGTCGGTGGATCATTTTTGATCGAGGCCAGCGAGTCTGATACCACGCTGATTAACTCAACTGTCAACGCAATTCAGACTGATATAAACATTACTAACAATGAATCACAGCAGTCGCTCACACTGGCTGATGAAGATTCAGAAGTTAGAAAGACAGAAAGTTCTTCCGGTGGCGGTAGTCTCTCACTATGGTTTCTTCTAACCCTCATACTTTTTGTTGCGACCAGTTCAACTGCTCGTCGGCAGACAGTCGTTACCAGAAAATACAATTAACCCAGTAATTCAAATTACATGTCCGGTCAAAAGCATATGTCTAGTATAAAGCGGGTATTTCTGTTAGCGGGTTTGCTCCTCGGCGCCAGTAGCGCTCTTGCACAGAACTGGGTCGACCATACCACTTCAAACGGTTCAACCGTGGTCAAACGACATGAAGCCGGATCTGTAACCAATGGCAACAAACTGTACGTGCTTGGTGGCCGCGGCAACAAGCCAGTGCAGGTATTTGATGCTGGACAAAATAAATGGTCTACGCTGGCTTCGCTGCCGCTGGAGCTACATCACTTTCAACCAGTTGTATTGAATGGCTACATTTACGCTATTGGCGCGTTTACCTGCTGTTACCCGACTGAACCTACAGTCGCAGATATCTATCGATTGAACCTCGCAACCAATACCTGGGAAACTCACGGCACTATTCCAAATTCGCGTTTGCGCGGGTCAGCCGGAGCTGTGGTACATAACAACAAAATCTATCTGGTCGGTGGTAATACAAACGGCCACTCAGGTGGCGCTGTAGGATGGCTGGATGAATACGACCCGTCAACAGGCAACTGGCGCACCCTACCTACCGCACCTAATGCACGCGATCATTTCAGTGCAGCGGTGGTAGGAAATAAGCTTATTGCTTCCAGTGGCAGACAAACCAATGTGAGTTTCGGTGGTACGGTCGCCGCTACTGACGTTTATGACTTCAACTCAAATACCTGGAATACCGTCCGACCAATACCCACCCCCAGAGCCGGCGCCATGCTGGGTATAAAAAACGGCAGTGTTATTCTGATAGGCGGGGAGAGTGCCACACAAGTTCAAGCACATGATCAGGTTGAGGCTTATCACGTTGCATCAGATGAATGGCGAAGTCTTCCTGAACTGGGCGAGGCACGCCATGGTGGTGCTGCCGCTGTTATTAGTAATACGCTGCATGTCATCACTGGCAATCTAGTTCGAGGGGGTGGTCAGGAAGTAACCACACATGAGAAACTTGGTGTAGTTGACAGCGATAACGACGGTATTTTCGACTTTGAAGGCAACACAAACACTGGTGGCAACCCAACTGGCACCAACAGCAACGTAGATTCTGACAACGACGGCTTAAACGACGACCGTGAAGCGGAACTTCAAACTGACCCGATGAACCCGGACACAGACAGCGATGGATTGTCCGACTGGGAAGAGGTAAACCAACATCAGACTAACCCGCTCTCAAACGACACTGACAACGATGGGCTTGATGATGGAGAGGAAATTTCTCAAGGTACAAATCCAGCTGCTGCTGACTCAGATGGCGACGGATTGTCTGACATAAATGAGATACAGACGCACGGCACAGATCCCACACTGCAAGATAGTGACTCTGATGAACTCAGTGATAGAGACGAATTGCAAGTATATTTTACTGATCCACTCGTTGCTGATTCCGATAACGATGGATTGAATGACAACGTAGAGGTGCTTGTCCATAACAGTGATCCGAATTCATGGGACAGTGATGGTGATGGAATTTCCGATGCGGTAGAGGTAGCGGAGGGAACAAATCCGGGTAACCAGGATGAAGACGGGGACGGGATCCTTAACAGCGCGGAAGGCAACAACGATACAGACGGGGACTTAATACCCGACTTTGCTGACCTGGACAGCGACAACGACGGTATACCAGATATTGTCGAAAATGGCCGAACAGACTCTGATAACGATGGCAAACTTGATTCACCAGATTCGGACACTGCCAGCGATGCGCTATTTGATGCAGATGGAGATGGTATTTATAATATCCTTGATCTTGATTCAGATCAGGACGGTCGAATCGATCTAATTGAAGCAGGTCTGGCAGACACTACCGGGACCGGTAGGTTAACTAATGCAGACTTCGTCGATAGCAATTTAAATGGCTGGCACGATGATCTTGAAGGCACCACTGTACCAGACAGCGATGGTGATGCTACGCCAGATTTTCTTGACCTTGATAGCAATGACGATGGTGTATCCGACTTAGTGACCAGTGGAATTGTAGATTCTGATGACGACGGCATGATCGACGAATTCATCGACGCCAATGGCGACGGTGTTCATGATGATATTGCCGGGCTTGAACGTATTCCGTCTGAAACGGATAACACACCAACCGATGAATCTGCCGGTGATCAAACGACTGATCAGACAAGTGACACAACATCGATACAAGCTAAAACTGGTGGCGGTAGCGATCCATGGCTAGCTTTGATAATGCTGTTTATGTCAGCAGTCTTCGCAAAGAGGTGGAGATCCGAAGACCTCAACATTCAATCTAAGCGAAGTTGGCCTCAGTGACGCTGCCATATTTTCGTAGTGGGGACAAGCAAGCTTATCCCCACTACGGCAACGCTCTTAACCAAATAGATATTTCGAACAACCGGTACTATGATCACTCTGCCGCCAACGAGCAGATCCGGTTTAGTTCCAGCATTCCCTGTTATATGAAATACCGACTTTTACACCTGATACGTTTACACCTAAGCTAAGCGACAGCTCTGGTGCTCTCGAGTGTCTCATCAAGATACTCGATAAAATCTTCCGTATTAATTTGTATTTCCATGTCCCGCAGCTGGGTAACCCTTTCACCGGGGTTATTTGCAGCTTCCGCTGCAACTACACTTCTAGCCATATACTGCGAATAATCCAGTTGAGCGACAGCACTCAACGCCCAATAACAAGGTACAACATAGTCACCAAATATTTCCACTACGCGAGTACCTGGCTTGCAGAAAGATAGATTGGTAAAGCCGGCACCATGCACACCAACCACAATTTCAGCTCTCGACATTAACTCTGCCTGCCCCGACACACTTAAGCGCTCAAACTCAACGGTCTCAAAGCCACGCTGTTCCAGTACTTTTACCAGCTCCGGTTCATTGGCTATATTGCGCGAGCCTCTTGTTGAACGGGAAATATACACTCTAATTTTCCTGGATTTGTCTTTATCCAAGATGATTTGACCGCTACCAAAAACTTCCTGCAAAAACCTTGGAACGTTGGAGCTCAAACCGACACCTAGTCCATGGTATACCTTCTCCCCCTGATCATTCTTTAAGTTAGGAGTTATCATTTTGCTCGCTCTGTAGAGAGTACTATCTTTAGCCAGTACCAACTGTTCCTCTCTAATTCCACAAGCCCGAAGAGTCTCTAATTGAAACTTCGATTTAGCCATCACAATAAAGTGGTCAATTTCTTCCAGCTCAATACCAGCTGCCTTCATTACACCAATTTTAGGCAATATATCTAACATCCAGTGATAGTAAATGCCGGAGCTACGGCCATCCAGAAAACATGCTGTGCCTTTTAAGACTCGGGGCTTCGCCGTCTTTATTGCATGGTAGCTTGAAAAAACATTACCCTTTGCCTGCTCCTTGATGATATTGGAATTTTTGTCCAATGCTAAAGTATTTACTCCATCGAACCAGACAGAACCTTCGTCTGCCACCGTACAAAAGGCTGTTCTGGCAAAGGTCTCTTTATAACTAAATTGACCGTAGTTTTTGGCTACTTTATTTCTTTTTGGTGGATTCAAGCTTATCCGCTCTTCATCGAATCCATGCACATATGCCACATCCATACAATCGGCTATGGGTCGAATCCTATCTGCAATATGCGCAGAGTCTAAATATTTCCTTGTGATTGAATCCGGCAATGCACCACGATAACAGAGAATCGCATCATCTTGCGCCCCGGAAGCCTCCAGGCACTCACCAATCTTGTGAATCGCAGATACACGGGAAGGTTCTATCATCAGCACTGCACAAAGCAAGGTCAATGCAGACTCATAAAAACCATCTGACATCAATGACTCAGCACGATTTTGCATAAGTACAGCAGATTGCTTTATCTGCCTGACAGGATCAACAACACTGGTGTCTTTCAAGGCCACGTTACTCATACCGGCTTGAACCATACGCAATAGCCGTTAAATTCGATCTGCTTAAACCCATACTAAAAGCTCAAGCTACTTTCGTGGTCAGGTTCTGAGATCTCTTCCAGAGAGATTCGAAGTGCGCTCTCCCGGCTTGATACAGTTCTTCATCTAGCTTATTTCGTGAGATGACTTGTTCAAACATTTCAGCGCTTAGCTCTTGTTTAATTTGCTCACGTTTTTGTTCCTGGGACAAGCTCAAATCCTGTAGCACATTGGATTTGAACTCTCTATTCTTAAAGTCCGGAAAAGCGGGTTGTAAAAACTCAATCAATAATTCTACGGACCGTTCAAAATCATCAACAATTCCGATAAAAGATAAAGACTTAATAAAATTGATTGCGTGCTCCAATAACTCGCTGTCATCGATACTATCGTGACTTTGAAATCTTCCTTTATGCTGATTTGACATACGGATAGTCTGAAACTCTTCTATAGAATTATGTCGTCTATTTGCAAATTTCTGCTTTATGTAATCTTCAAGCGTTCCCTTCGGCTCATCAAGTCCCAGCTGCTTTTTCCATTCAAACAGATATGCTGACTTAACTCGATCAATCGGATCTCGCAGAATAACTATAGGATAAACATTGCCAGCAATCTGCGGCAGCGGCGGGATAATCTGGTGTGAAGAAAACGCCACATTAGACGGATTGTCAGCAATCAGTTTTTCTAAACCATCACAAGGTATAGTTCCACCAGCTGAGTCGCTATCGTAGGCAAGCCATTTGTCACCAAAATTGAATTTCAACAGATGATCAATTGAGCTACCTGCGTTTTTAAACAAATGATAATGAACAATTACGTTTCTTTCATTTTTCATCTTAAAAATCCTTTAAACTTCTCCACGCCCTGTTCATTTGAATATACTTCAACCTTTGACAGTATCTTGCGCATGCCCTTCAACCCTTCTCGCGGAGAGAACAGAGACTCTGCTACTTGCTGTGAGTTCGCTGACAAACGACTCCATGCTTGCTCATCATCATGCAACAACCTAATGTACTCACACCACTCACTGACAGACTCTGCAATATAAGTACTCTGAGAATGAACCAGACCCGTTCCTTCTGCAGAAACAGGAGTCATCACAGAGGGCAAACCAAATGACATGCAGTCTATTACTTTACCTTTCAATCCTGCACCCGATTGCAACGGAGACACAAACACCTTCGCTGTTTGATATACATCACTGGTATCTTCTACAAACCCAACTACCTCAACATTGTTAGATTCGTAGCTCTTAAATTCCTCCGGCACTTTACTACCATAGATTCGAAACACTATATTCGGCATTTGTTCAGTCAATACTGGCATGACATTCTTACAAAAGAACTCCACCGCCTCGACGTTCGGCTTGTGACCAAACCCACCGAGAAACGCAATTCCATCTCGTTCGCTGAACTGAGTAAGATCGCCCACGGACTGCACCACCCATGGACAACGCATAATATTACTCTCCTTCATCACATGAGAAGTGATCACAGCCCTTTCAGCCTCGGTATAACAAATGGCCACATCAGACTTATCAATGACCTCCAGTTCTTTTTCCCGCGTTTCCAGGGGCCCTGTGAAATCTACATCAGTGGACTGTAACTGCTCACGAAGTTCGCGCAAAAAGTGCAAATCAGCATTGTTGAAGATAACCTTCGCCGTTGTATACTTCTCTAGCAACTTCATGTTTTCAGCAGCGACACCATAACGGGTGATATACACCGCATCAAACTCTTTACCACGCATCTGTAAGAACTGTTCCATCGACTGAAAAAATGGATAGTAAATCGCCTCTACCCCGAGTTTTTGCAAGTACTCGGTGTGTATTCCCATATGTGCAAAGTTGACAGGAATAAACGTTAGCTTGCAGCCCAGCTCCATCATTAACTTCATTTCCTGAAATGCAGCATAACTACCGGCATCAGTATTTCTATGCGGGGTGTTCGCATCCAGGACCAATACTCTGAAGTTATTGGCACGGTCGACTTCTACCTGAGGCTTGGAACCTTCTATGCCGTGATTCTTGTAATCCTGAAACCACTTTTCACGAAACGTAGAGCTATTTATCTCCTGATATTTCTTGATACCTGATTTCGTACTGGTGCCGTTACTTTTACCTTCAAAGTGCACCACTTCCGCCGACGGACAATATATAGTCCTGTAACCTGCCTTTCTGATCTTAAATGCGAGATCTGTATCTTCATAGTAGGCTGGTGCAAACTCCTCACTGAAGCCTCCCACCTCCTCCCAAACTGTCTTTTGTACAAAAAGAGCCGCTGCTGATAGATAGTCTGCATCGCGGGAATAATTGAAACTGGGATGTGAAGCATTCTGATTCTTGCCATAGTTCCATGGCTTACCGGACCCCCAAACAATTCCACCAGCCTCCTGCAGGCTCCCATCCGGGTAGATAAGCTTACATCCAACGGCTCCAACATCATTCATCAAGTCGAACATACTGATGGCTTCATCAATCCACCCCGATGTCACCTCCGTATCGTTGTTAAGCAAACAAATATATCTGCCCCGCGCCTGCTTTACTGCTTTGTTGTTGGTTTTAACGAAGCCAAGATTATTCTCGTTCCTCACCACGCGCAGGTTCTCTACTATCTCTTCGGCTGCGGTAGTCTCATCTGACGACTGATCATCTGCGAGAATGACTTCAAATGTTGCTTTGTTCTGAGCCAGAATAAGCGAGGCAAGACAATGATAAGTTATTGGAAATTTGTCTCTGGCCGGAATGATTATAGACACGTCCGGATAGGTGACTTCAGGCAGCTTTAGCTGAGAATAAGTCTTACGCTTATGAAAACCATTCAGCACCTCTGTGTGCGCCTGGCATAATGTTGCGAGCTCTACGCCGCTTACCATACCGTCATTCATAAACTGCGACAAATGATTATGCAACGACTCATATCGAAAGGCAGCGTTACGCGACAGACCTGCATAACCATTTGCAGACAAACTATCACTAAGATGCTCTTCTGATGTAATTATTGGCTGCAAAATATCTACATAAGCAGTACTGGACAGGTTGCGATCGTTGGCAATCACTTCAAAGGCATGGGGCATTCCGTCAAACAGGTTTACCGGCAATTGACAATCACAGATTAGACGACCACCTGCCAGATTACGAATAGAGCACGGCAACCGTGTACTGCCATCAACCAACAGCTCAAGGCTTTGCGGCATTTTCTTTAGTTTATTGGTATTCAACAGCTGCGCACTGACTACACGTCCATTAATGCCCAACACTTCAGCAACACATTCGCTTGAAACTTTTGCCTTAAAGGAATTTGTAGATATCAATACCCCTGTATTTTTTTCACGCAGAAAAATATTCGCCACTGACTTAGAGAAGATCTTGCTTCCGAGATCAACCGAGAATCCGTGTTTACCATCTCCATAGCCAATATTCTCGAGATCTTCGCGATATACATCCGCAGTGCCTTCACCTACTTTATCGCTTCCGCAGTAAACCTCAAATTCAATAGTGGCATCAGTATCCTTACTATCTATGATCCAGCCAGACAAGCGACGTTTGTCAAGAGCATCAATATTGCCTAAAAAGTAATGAGTTGTGGGTACAACAAGATTTTTCTCACTGAACAAGGAATCAAAAATCTCGCGCGCCTTTGACTCTGCGCCTATCTTTTTATTTTTCACTTAACGGGAGTTCCGTAAATAAATTAACAGTAATATTGAACCGCATCGAACCTAAATCCGAGTTTATACTCATGCAGCTTTTTTAATGGATTCCTGACTTGAAGATGAGCCAGTGATTTTCATTGCTTCACGTTCAGATATAAGTGCTTTCAGGTAGCTTCCATAAGTGCTCTTACCGTACCGCTCAGCACTTAAATTTAACGTTTTTGTGTCTATCCAACCCTTGTTCCACGCTATCTCTTCAGGAACACAAACCTTGAGCCCCTGCCGTGCTTCAATCGTCTCGACATAAGCTGCGGCTTCATGCAATGATGCATGCGTTCCTGTATCAAGCCACGCATGTCCACGGCCAAGCAGTTCTACATTCAACAAACCTTGCTCAAGATAAATATTGTTAAGGTCGGTTATTTCATACTCACCGCGAGGCGATGGCTTCAGAGATTTGGCTTTTTCCACAACAGAGTTGTCATAGATATAAAGACCGGTAACAGCATAATGTGATTTCGGAATCTTGGGCTTTTCTTCAAGCGAGAGTACTCTTTTGGCGGCATCAAACTCAACCACACCATATCGCTCAGGATCAGCAACCCGATAGGCAAAAACTGTCGAGCCTTCAAGACTCATGGCAGCGTTCTCAAGAATCGCCTCAAGCCCGGCGCCGTAGTAGATATTGTCACCAAGAATAAGGCAACAGCTATCATCACCAATGAAAGACTCACCCAGAACAAAAGCCTGAGCTAATCCGTCGGGGCTAGGTTGTACGATGTACTCGAGCTCTACGCCGAATTGACTGCCGTCGCCCAGCAAGTGTTCGAATCGTCCAATGTCCTCAGGTGTGGATATAATCGCAATCTGACGAATACCCATTAGCATCAATGTAGATAACGGGTAAAAGATCATCGGTTTGTCATAAACTGGCAATAGCTGCTTAGACATAACCTGGGTGATTGGGTACAAGCGTGTGCCAGAACCACCAGCCAGAATAATACCTTTCATAAAAATTCCATCGAACAGGGAAAGACTGTCGACTGGTGCAAAGAATATTCCAAGGTGGGTAAAAACTGAGGCTTATTTCACAACATAATTCTTCCGCTGCAGGCCAGCGGATTGGCGCGGTTGCCATCAAATTGGCAGCCCCATTTTTACTTAACGCTGACACCTTGTACACGAGCCAGAGTCAAACGCCAGAAACGGCGGGGTTCCGTTTATACAGTGTAACGTGCTGATCGATGCCCCGAATAGATATTCTCCCTCGGGAGAATCAGAAGCTGCTTTGCACGAGGGGTAGTGAATATGGTGAGTATCTGACACAAGCAGAGCGACAAACCCTCCCCGGCGCTTAGACGCCGACCCTCCCGCAAGCGGGAGGGTGGCAATTTCGGATTCAATTAGTTTAGTTTAACGTGGTGACCGAAGCCCCGACTTGCCATTCTCCCTCAGGGAGAATCAGAAGCGTAGTTTGCTTCGCAAGAGGGGTAGTGACCATTACAAAGCTTTTAAGGAGATTACCAAACCCTAGCCTGGATTATTCATAAGGCGACAAGTAAATATTGGGAATATGCTATGTACACAGTACCAACACACTTTTTTAACACCTTTTTCAATATAGCAGTGTGTCTATTCGACGCCAGAAGAAAATCTGGCGTCACATCTCGGCCCATCCTCTTCGGCACGTGGCGGGCCACGTTTCTCAGACGATAGGCCGACCTGTTTAGCCAGATT
>CALIHW010000136.1 GCA_938020525.1 uncultured Granulosicoccaceae bacterium
GCGCCATGCTCGGCGCACCAAAAAAAAGGGCGGTCACAGACCACCCTTCCTATATACAGCTTACAGATACGGTTTAGTTAACTGCTTCAACTCGTATCTCTACGCGTCTGTTAAGACGACGGCCTTCCGCAGTATCGTTACTCGCTACTGGAGCAGTTTCACCCAGTCCAGACGCTGTTACCGGTACATTCGGGAACGCACCTTGAAGCGTTGCCTTTACTGTCTCGGCACGACGCTCTGACAAGCCCTGGTTGTACTCTGCAGCACCACGGCTATCTGCGTGACCAACTACGTCAATCAACTCGATATCCGAGTACGAGCTGAGCTTCTCAATAAGAGTAGTCATTTCGCGATTGCCCTGTCCAGTCAGCTGAGCTGAATCGTAAGGAAACAAAGCTCGACCACTGAGAACCACTCTTTCCACCTCAGCTGCCGGAGCCGGAGCTGGTGCTGGTGGTGGCGGAGGAGGCGGTGGTGGAGGCGCTACTGCTACAGGAGCTTCTTCAGTCTTCTCAGACTTCGCCGCCATCACCTCTTCTTCACCTTCGCAGGAGCCGATTGAAGACTCATCATCGAAAGCAGAAGAGTGCAAACAACCGCCACCCGCAGTGACGACTGAGCCGCTCGATGAAGCTACATAGCTTGCTGTCGCTTCTCTAGTTTCGTTTGAACCGCCGCCAGCCAATGTGCCGCAACCTGTAAGGATCGCTGCTGCCATAGCGACGGACAGGAGTTTAATATGCATGGAATCACTCCGATTTTGCAAAATACTCTAATTGAAATTATTAAAGAGCAGAATCCGTAAGTTTCCTACTCACCCACAGGTGCACGACGTACGTGCTATTTATTTGTTTTGCTGCAACAGGTGGGCGAAACACTCACCCCATTGACTGCACGCCACCCGATATACAAATCTCCAATTCCGATAGAAATTTTCAATTTACATACACGGTTCGCAGAATCCTAACACAACTTTCAAGCTGATGATCAACAATTGCCGCTCCACAATCTTTGCTAAAGTCTCGCTGTGGAAGCCGATGGCTCACCCCAATCGCTGTTAAGTCTTTATGTGTCAGTTATTTATGTTTCATAAACTGTACAAATTAGTTGTGAGTGACGTTTGTTGTCTTTGCGACACTGATGGTCAGAAAGGGCTGGATTTGTGTCATGCATGCCACAAAAGTTTGCCGCACAACCATTTTTCCTGCTTCCAGTGCGCAGCTCCCTTTCAACACGAATCGACCGATCACACTCAGGTCTGTGGTGGATGCCTTTCGCGCCCCAGTGGAATCGACCACGCAATAATCCCGTTTCTTTACCGCCCACCCATCGATTTCATGATCAAAAGACTCAAATTTTCGGAGCAACTAAAATACAGTCGTCTGCTCGGTGATCTGTTGGCAGATGCAATCGAACAACATTATCAAGGCGCCGGCTCCAACTCACTGACTACAGAAAACCATGACTTTCCAGACAGAATTTTGCCCGTACCCTCACACCAACAGAGACTCTTGCAACGAGGTTTCAATCAGGCAGAACAGATAGCAGCCACTGTTGCGCGCCGTTTTGACAGACATTACGACACCACCACGGTGGCACGAACTGCCGCGGGGCAGTCCCAGTCGAGCCTTAGTGCAAACCAGCGTGAGGCGAACATAAGGCGTACTTTCGAAATCGAAAATCCCGCTGTTATTGAGGGCTTGCACATAGCAGTGGTTGATGATGTCTATACAACCGGTGCTACCGCCAAAGCAATCAGCAGAAAATTAAAATCCGCAGGTGCAGCGAGAGTCAGCATCTGGGCTGTTGCGCGGACGCCCTGAGCACCCTCGTGAGCACCCTCCTGAATTACCCTGCTGAGTTACCCCTGCTAAATTAACCTGGGTTGCTACAGTAGGACCTGGATGATATTCAGCCTTTACCGGCAGGAACACTTCTCAATACACGTTTGAGCGCTTGATCAGGTGCATCCGCGGCAGTGTCGAGGAGATGATCTATGCGCTTAAGCATGACCTGACTTTTTTCCAGATAGTGTTCCTTTTGTTCACTAACTTTGTTTAACACTGGCAGCATAGAGCCCTGCAACTCCTGCAGACCGTTTTCAAGACCTGTATGCAATGCCCGGTATACGGAGTCAGGCAGCGAGGGGACAAAGACTCTTTCCACTATCATCGGTATTATCCAGCCAAGACCTGCAAGCAATAACCCATTGACCAGAAAGTCCAGCCCAACATAGGCGCTACGATCCTCAGCGCCGGACACAAAACCATTAACAACTCGCCACGCTACCCAGACCAGAGCGAGCAATGGCAGTACAACCTTCGCGGCGGAAGCAATGGTTGCAATTAATCTTTGCGAATTAGTTCCGGGCGATGCAATTGCGGCTTCCACGGATTGTTTAAAATGTCTGGCCATAACTCCGGCGTTGTCCTGAGTTAATTTTGCATCTTGATAGGAAAATACATTTTTAGGTATGCCGTGCTCACTTTCTGCCAGATGAAATTGTTGCAGAGTTTCCCGACAACGAACATCAAGCCAGTCATCCCATAAACTACCGGCATCTTTCCTGACAGCTATATTAGTGGCTATATCTCCCGTGGAAGTGGATCCGCTTATTGACTTTAAAACACTGCCCACTGCGCTGCTTTTTACTTCTGCAAACTGTTCACTGTATGCCTTGAAAGGTGTATCAAGATGGGAGACTGCCGATTGCTTGAACTCCTGCCATCGAGTGGTATATGCCTTTCTAACACCAACTGCACTGTTTATCGATAATATTTCAGCCTGTTTTTGTAACTGTGATTTGCTACGTTGAAGACGCTGCATCCAACCACGCTCCTGCAGATGAGCAACGATAGTATGCTTTGATAATGAATCTATCAGGGCGACCATTTCATCAAACTGATCTTCAGCGTGTTGTCCAACACACACTGTTCGAAAGATTTGCGGAGAGGGAAAACCAGCGCCTTCCAGCAAGCCGTTGAAATCTGAATATTGCACAGACTCTGCGCGATCCCATTGGTTGATTACAAATAACCAGGCATGCCTGTAGCCGTTCTCAAGCATCATGCGCCAGCCTTCAGCATCTTTGTAGCGCTCGGGAGTTACCACATAAACGAGTAAATCAATATGCGGCAACCATTGTAGTACCTGCTCTTTGTTGTCCGTCTCATCACTATCAAAATCCGGCATATCAACCCACATCACGTCAGTCAAGGCTTCATTAAAGTGCCTGTTGGCCGAAAACGCTGTTGCATCAAAATGCTCTGGCAGTGCATCTAACTCGACATCTTCATGCAGGTAGGCTGTGATCTCCATAGAGGTTGGGCGAACCACGCCGGTACGCGCAATATCAGCGCCCGCCAAGCGGTTAAGCAGAGAGCTTTTACCCACCCCGGTACCACCAAATAAACCAACGACCAGCGGTCGCTCTCGCGTTTTAAACAGATCAACCGGACTCTTGTTATCATCAAAACCGCCAGATGATTCAATCCAGCCGGCATCTTTAAGTGTCGAGCTGAATTTTTGAGCGTCTGAAAAAAGCTCCCTGGCAAGTCTTTCAGACATCACCGGACTCGAGTCTTTCTGTCATACGTAGTAGCTCTTCTTCAGAAATAATATTTTGTTTTGTCTGCTCACTTCCAGGCTTAAGCAATGGTTTGGCTATTTTTCTATCAATAACCGACTGAACTTCCTTTTCCTGATACTTAGTGAGACTGACTTGCACTCGATCCATGTACTTTCCAAGCGCCCCTTCAGTTAAAAACGTGGTGAGAGATAACATCGCCGGTGCCACAACCAGATCTACCGCACCAAGACCACCAGATTTCACAGCCAGCACGACTGCAGCTGCATCAGTGGTGACACGAGCTGCACGTAAACCGTTTAATGTCGCGGGTTGTTCCTTGAGCTTCTGGTACAAAGACTGTGCAGCTCTATCAATTTCAACCTGCAGCATTGTGTGATAGTTATCGAGGCTTTTGCTGTAGCTAGATCTGATTTCGGATTCTGCTTTTTCAACATCTTGACGCCGCTGCCGCCACCAGTCACCATCCGGTCCCGACTCTTTTTTTGACACAGATGTAATCAATGATGAGGTTGCATGCTTGCCAAGTTCATCCAGCAATCTTCGTTCTTCATTGCGATCATCACCTGCAACAGGTGAGGCTTCTTTTGTGCTGTTGATCAAGGTTCGAACAGGCCACGTAACAACACTACGAATCTTGCTTAAAGGCTTAGCCATCCCTGGCACTTCAAGCAGCACCAGTAGCTCAGACAAGGCCAGCTGTATCACTTCACGATGACGATCGCTGTCAATGTATTCCGATTTGTATCGCTGAGCGGCTTCTACTGCAGTTTTCTCAACAAGCGATTTATATTCACGTTGCAAGCGATGCTCTGCTGCAACGTTATTGGTCCAGCCAGACCAGTGCTCCTGAATGTAGCCAATTGTATTGGCTTTAATAACTTCAGGTTTAGCTCGCGACAAATGGGCTGTGGCTACCTGATGCAGCTCATTAAGCTCTTCCGATCGCACAGCAGACAATGCTATATCTGAATACTCATCAATAAATACAATCGGTGGCAAAACGCTTTCAGGCAATGCTGTTGTATATTTTTTTTCAATCGAGGCTTTTAACTCATTACGTACCGATGGCGGTGTTTTATTCATTACCACAACGACGGGTACTTTCAGAGAAGACAGCAGTTCAAGCATGACCCAGACAGTTTTGTCTGCATACTTCTCCTTGCTCACAACAAAGACAATAAGATCTGCCAGCGCAATGGTTTTTACCAGCGGTGCACGATAATCAAATGAACGGATCGAATCGAAATCAGGTGTATCCCAGATAACAGTCTCGTTAAAAGTAGTGTTTTCCGAGCTTGTTTCCAACAGGGAGTATTCCCCGAGTACCTGACGATCAAGCTGATCCTGACTTGAATGCTGAAGCTCACCAAAATATTCATGTGCCCAGTGATCATTGCCAGCATAACGATCCTGAATATGTTCCGTTAAATGAAAGCCCTGACAATGCACGGTAAATCCTGCCTGGGCACTGGACTCTGCCAGGGACTTTTGCAACAACAAATTCGTGAGTGTACTCTTGCCTACCTGCGTAGGACCAACCACTACAAGCTGCAATGGCACCGATGTTTGAGCTTTAAGTAAAGACATCCGCCTTAGGGCATTTTGCGCCACAGCGAGTGATGTCAGGGAAGATCTTACATCCACATCATCGGTGTGATCGTCGTCTTTCAGCAACTCTCGATTGCGTTTGATTAACAGGGAGATAAATTGATGCACAAGACTTCTTAAGGTGAGTAACGTCGATTAACTAGAAACTTAACGGACAATATAGTCCAGAAAAAGCCCGAGAAACAGCAATGCGCCCATATGGTTATTAAGCAAAAAAGCACGGAAGCAAGCAGATGCATCCCGGGTACGAATCAATTGCCATTGCCGAAACAATACCAATGACGCCGTCAGCAACCCTGCCATATAGACCCAGCCTGCGCCGGTGGTTACGGCAACATATGTGACCAGTAAAAGCACTATGCACTGTAACGCCATCACGATCACAACATCATAATCAGCAAACAGTATAGCGGTGGATTTGACACCCAGTTTGATGTCATCAGTACGATCTACCATGGCATAGATCGTGTCATAGGCGAGCGCCCAGGTGATGGCCACAAAGTAGAACAACCAGGCAAGCGGCTGTACAGCGCCAGTTTGAGCTGCAGACACCATCGGTACTGCCCAACCAAAAGCGAGCCCCAGAAACAACTGAGGCCAATAGGTAAAACGCTTGGTAAACGGATATAAAAAAGCGAGACCGACGCCGACAAACGACAGTGCAATCGTAAGCTTATTCATCGTCAATACCAGTAAAAAGGAAATCAACGACAACACAACCGCAACCATCACGGCCTCTTTGGGCGTTACCGCCCCGGTCACAATAGGACGATTGCGTGATCGCTCCACAGACCCGTCAATTTCGCGATCCGCATAGTCATTAATCGCACAACCGGCTGATCTCATCATAAAAGTGCCGACAACAAAAACTAACAACACCTTCCAGTCAGGTTTACCGTCCGAGACTATCCACAAGGTCCACAACATCGGCCATAGCAATAACGCTGCGCCAATTGGCTTGTCGGCACGAACCAGTCGGGCGTAGTGATACACGCGATCATGAATTAATGTATTCGTACTTGACGCCCGCATAGTTGCTATTCTTACTCTTGAATCTATAGTCTTGCGCACAATTATAAACTGCTGCCGGGCAGACGCCCGCTTTTCTCGAAATTACTAAACTAGTAATGATCACTACTGAAGGTGTCAGTCACAAATGCTGAGCGCCGGGGAGCCCTTATGACGTATCAATATGACCTGATTGCCATTGGTGGCGGAAGTGGCGGTGTTGCCGGGGCCAGACGTGCGGCAAAACACGGTGCAAAGTGCGCGGTGGTGGAGTTCGATCGTCTTGGCGGCACTTGTGTGAATCGTGGTTGCGTACCAAAGAAAGTCATGTGGTACGGCGCTCATATCGCACACACATTGAAAGACGCTGCCGGTTACGGGTTTGACGTACAAAAAAACGGCTTCGACTGGACAAAGCTGGTAACAGACCGCGAAAACTATATAAGACGCCTGAATGGAATTTATGAGAAAAATCTCGCCAAAGAGAATGTGGAGTTTCTCGCGGGCTTTGGTTCACTGGTAGACGCTCACACAGTGAAAGTAGGCGAAAACACTTACACCACCGAACGCATATTGTTAGCTCCCGGAGGCACTCCAACAGTGCCACAAATACCAGGTGCAGACCTCGGCATTACTTCAGATGGATTTTTTGAACTAACCGAGATGCCTAGCAAGGTAGCGGTGGTTGGTGCCGGCTATATCGCAGTAGAGCTGGCTGGTATGCTGCATTCACTGGGCGCAGATGTCAGTTTGGTGATTCGTCGAGAGCACTTTCTGCGCGAGTTTGATGAGATCTTATCAGGTACATTAACCCAGATCATGCACGACGAGGGTCTGAAAATTATCAATAATACAGAACTCAAAGAACTAAAGTCCGTCAGCGGCGGTATCAATGTAATCACACAGGATGAACGTGATCTCGGTGAATTTGACCAGGTAATCTGGGCTATCGGCAGAAGCCCTTTATCTGAAGGTTTGAATTTGCAAAATGCAGGCGTAGAAGTCGATAAAAATGGATACATCCCAACTGACAAATGGCAATCTACCAATGTAGATAACATTTTTGCCATAGGCGATGTTACCGGGCGCGAGCAACTCACACCAGTGGCTATTGCTGCAGGACGCCGTCTGGCAGAGCGCCTTTATGCAGGCATGACAGACCGGCATCTTAACTACGACAACATAGCATCAATTGTCTTTAGTCATCCGCCAATGGGAGCAGTTGGTATGACAGAAGCACAAGCCCGCGAAAAATATGATGATGATGTGAAAGTCTACAAGGCTACATTTACCCCTATGTACCATGCTTTTACAGCGCATCCACAAAAGACGGCTATGAAGCTTGTGGTTACCGGGAAAGAAGAAAAAGTAGTCGGTGTGCACTTGATAGGCGCAGGCGTTGACGAGATGCTTCAGGGCTTTGCAGTAGCAGTAAAAATGGGTGCTACCAAAAGTGATTTTGATGACACGGTAGCTATTCACCCGACCAGTTCGGAAGAACTCGTTACTCTTGTATAGAGCCTGCTATTAGCTTTGTGGTTATGAATTTTTCTTGAGTGTAGACACTTACTGTATCAACTTCAGCGCAATGTAGGGAACAATATTAAACGCAAGTATGAGTAGCTTGTAGTTCGCAAGAAAAGAGAAGTGATGAGACTTGACGGTATCTTCCGGAATGACAAAGAGTTTCGCGTGCAATACAGCAATCCAGTTGCGCCCAAGATACATTGCCACTGTAGTTATTAAGAGTGCTGCGCTGTTGATTACAGCGCACCACCCGAAAAATGCAGTTGTAGATTCAATTGTGAATGGCATCGTAGTGCTTCACCGCTGTTTATTAATAGTTACTTGTTTCGCACCAGCTGCAGAGCTGATTTAAAATTTATTTCCACAAAAGACAATAACTCTTCAAACTGGCTGTCATTCAATTCTTCAAGCTGTTCATCGCTGAAGATGTTATGAAGTTTCTGTCTTCTCTGGTGCGCAACACCTGAGCTATCTACGCCGGATTTAGCGATAACAGATGATTCGTCAGAAACAGTATCAGTAGAATAGCCGTCATCCCCGGCGTTATAGTTACTGTTATCTCTGGTGTTATCTCTGGTGTTATCTCTGGCATTCTCATCTGCGCCGCGCTCAAATATTCCTCGAAGTCTTTCAAAAAACTCCATCGGATCATTCTGTTTCAGAAGAGCTGACATCTGATCTAGCCAGTCTTCCGGCCAGCCATCCGGCCAGTCATCGTCGGACCAATCACCGGAGAGTTTCTCTCGCACCGCTTCACCAGACTTAATTTTACGAGCTGCACCATATCTGTATTTCGCTTTAGCAAATCCATCTAATGCATAAATCGCTGCCTCACTCAGCTCTCTAAGATACTCACCGGGATTCTCACCAGCATACTCACCGGCATCGTGATTTTCACTTTCCAAATCAGCCTTATCAAAACCAGAGGCATCACGACCATCTCCGAAACCCTTGTTCCTGTAGTCTTTCCCAGTATTGGAATAGGATGCCGAATCAGATGTTTTCTTGTAAGCCTTTGCATCATTGCCAGACCCGTCACCAGAATCATCTCTAGTGCCATTTCTTGAGCCATCATTTGTATTAGCTGAGCGACAGCTTCTGCCTTTTGCAGAGAGTTCCGATTCAAAACGCTTCGAGAAATCATCTGCGATAGAAATAAATTCGCCGATTACACGACCTGCCTGCTCCGCTGCATTGCTATATTTTTGCTGATTTGAATTTCGTGCATTCATCACAATCTACCAATTCGCGTTACCCATACAGTACTAATGTGCGGTCATTGATACTATTTTCAAGCGCCATCAATCCTTGTATAGAATCGCCGATCAGTTCTATTTGAGCTTACTGTTGTTTGGCGACCCAGCTATCAATTAGATATCTGGCGATAGAATCTTTACGCGGAAGTTTTAATCCCTCGCTGTCATCAGTCCATTCACCAAAATGCGATAACTCATCAGCATTAAACCAGCCGGCATTTGCCAGCTCCTGTTGATCAAGGACAATGTTAGAGCTGACAGCAGTGGCAACATACCCAAGCATGATGGACTGCGGAAACGGCCACGGTTGTGAGGCGACATAAACAGGATCCTGCACAACAATTCCGGACTCTTCAAACACCTCACGAACAACCGCGGCTTCCAAAGATTCCCCGGTTTCAACAAACCCTGCCAAGGTTGAATAACAACCCGCAGGCCATGCAGGACTTCTACCCAACAAGCACTTGTTGCCACCTTCAGCACTTTTACGTTCAACAAGCATAATCACAGCCGGATCAGTACGCGGAAAGACTTGCGACTGACACTGCTGACATTGCATTGCGTGGCCTGCGGATACCAATGCATTCATGCCACCACATCGGCTACAATACATGCTCACACTTTGCCAGTGACTAAGCCCGCGAGCATAGGCAAGGACAGAAGCATTATCAGCATCAAGTGTTGCAGCTGCCGATCTTAGATCACGAAACGATACGTGCGGATACTGTTCACACAAGGCGGTTACTTCAGCATCACTGCAACGTACGGAAAAATACGGCACCTCACCATCGAGCCCGAGAAAAGTTTTATCACTTTTGTCAAACAGATTTGCGGATAGCTCTGCGACCGTTAGAAAAACTGCTTTAAACGAAGCATCAAACAGGTTTTTGTTGTTGTGTATCGGTACCAATCTGCAGTCAGTGTGATGCCAGAGGTTTTTGATCTCATCTTCTGAACGCCGTAATCCGTCCGCACGATCAAGTTTGACTCTGGTGTATTGAAGCTCGCGTTGCAAAGCAATTCCGGCAGTGATCAACTGCGTCGCATTGTAGCAGATACGGGGTAATAGACCCGGGGAATCAGCCAGGGAAACAGCCAGGGAAACAGCCGAGGTAACAGTCGCAGGGAAAATTCCGCAGAGAGAATATAAACCCGGATGCTCACCCTATAATCAAGACAAGCAGCTGACCAGATCACATTGCAAATCCAACAAATATCCCAAGCGATTTACCGTCCAACACTTCGCCATTAGATTGAAGAGTCGGCCCAAACACAGGCGTGTACTCTATATCGGTGAAACGCAAACCAATCCTTGCAGTCCGCAGCGGATGCAACTGCTTATCTCGGCGGGAACCAAAGCGCCTGTTTTGATTCAGTGAAGTCAGCGCGTATTCAACTGTATATCCCAGAGCATTATCGTATTCCTGGTCACCGGCACAGATCGATTCAATGTTACAGTCAAAATTAACACCTACATGTGCTGTTAATCCTATTCCCAGATCAAACAGGCCAAAGTTTCGCAAGGCCATTAGATCAAACCGGGTTCGACTAAAAGCAGCGCGACCATTATTACGACCGGCCCAGTCGGTTTCATAACCCGCTGTCAGTCTTAGCATCGTGTAGGGATCAAGTGCTGTTAACAAGCCGCCTTCAAAGTGGAATCCACCACCACTACGAACTCTTTCAGTATCACCAAAGTTATCGGTAAATCGCCCAACTACATCTCCCCCTGAACCGAATCCACCGCCGAAATACGTTGTCAGATAAGGTCTTCGGTATGTGCTGACTTCAGATTTAGAATGTCGATTGTTGTGACGACTATTGCGCTTATCGGAGCTACGGTCAGAGTGACGATCAGTGTCGTGCCCTGAATGACCTCTCGGTACGACGATCAATTCGTGATCTGCCATCGCACTATTTCCGGCCAACAAGGTGCAAATCATCAATGCAGTTTTAAACAAGCGCAATTTCATCAATTTATCCCTCTCTGCTGATACACCCGCAAATAGCGCTGCAAGCCAGGCTGTTTACAGTGGTATGATTGGTTTCAAGTTAATCTCACGGGTTATTCTCAACGACAGTCACTGAACATTAACTGTCTTGATAAGTGCGCGATGGGATTTGCTTCGACAATTGATATCGCGGCACTTAACTATGCAACTTATTCGCGCCCGGCAACTTAATCGGGCCGAGCGATTATTGGGAATACTCATGTGTGGACGTATGAATATCTCGGACCACGAAGGCATCCAGTGGTTACTCGATCAACTGGGTTTGATTCTGCCGGAAGATAAATTTACACCTAAGTACAACGTATCACCCACTGCCGCAATCTGGGGCGTACTGGTTTCGCGAACCGCAACTACGCTGGAACCCATGCAATGGGGTTTCGTGCCGCCGTGGGCAAAAGAAGGACAGTTCAAAAGACCACTATTCAATGCTCGATCCGAAACAATCTGGGAAAAACCCTCGTTTAAAAATCTGATCCGACGCTACCGTGGCATCATACCGGTCAATGGGTTCTATGAATGGCAACGCCACGGCAGCACCAAGGTAGCCAACTACATTGCGCTAAAAGATACACCTGCCATGGGGTTAGGTGCAATCATTCAAAGTCATGCTGACGGCTATAGCCAATGCTGTTTGATCACGGCAGATGCAAACGAACAAATGCAGCAGGTTCACAACAGACAACCTGTGGTTATCCTTCCGGACGCGATGGAAGACTGGTTAAACGACGACAACCCAGACAACGTCAATGATTGCATGCAACCACTCGCTACAGGTGCATTCGAGATAAGAAAAATCAGCAATCACGTTAACAACACACGTAATGACGGACCCGAGTGTCTGGCAGATCCACACGCCTCTAGCCTGGATAATTCATCAGGCGACTAGCAAATGTTGACGAAATGCTATGTATACAGTTCCGAACTACTTTTTTAGCACCTTAATTCGAAATAGCAGTGTGTCTATTCGACGCCAGAAGAAAATCTGGCGTCACATCTCAGCCCATCCTCTTCGGCACGTGGCGGGCCACGTATCTCAGACCACGTTTCCTCAGGCGATTGGCCGACCTGTTTAGCCAGATTTCCTCTGAGCGCCGAATCCTCATGAAAAATCCACGCTGGCGAACCAGAATAAGGATACGAATTCGCAGCGCTAGGAGCTTGTCCGAGAATGACGGTCGTAGCGAGAAAGTGAGATTTTGAGTCAGATATTTCGATCGATTGAGGCGAATAGTCATTCATATTTAACGATATCGATCGCAATAGCTGGCCAAAAGATCGCTTTCGCAGTA
>CALIHW010000137.1 GCA_938020525.1 uncultured Granulosicoccaceae bacterium
CATCACCACTGATGACAGCACCATGATGGCACCCACCGAGAGATCAATGCCAGCTGTGAGTATGACCAGCGATTGAGCTGCGCCGACTATCCCGACAATAGCAACCTGTTGCAGGATTAACGTCAGTGCAAACGGTGAAAAAAACTTATTACCTAACAACACACCAAATGCGGCGATAGCAAGGACAAGAACTATTAGCGGAACCAGTGCTGGTGTGACGTGCAGCGTGTGCTGTAGCTTCGCTACAAACCCGTCATTCGTACCCTCAAATTCTACAACGGATTCGGCATCGTCCGGATGAGCAGATTGGGTGTTTTGTATCTCAGCCATTGACGTGTTCCACAATGAATATTCAACACCGTCCGACTGTATGGAATTATCAATGCTCTTCCATGCAGCGGACGGTGCTGTTTAGGATACCGCTAAAGGACTAACCCCAGCAGCGATCCGTGCCTTCTTCAACAGAGATAGACTCTACACCATCTGCTGGTTGATCTGTTACCAGTGACACGCCAGTATCAAAGAAGTCTTTACCTGGTGTGTTTGCCGGTTTTGTACCGTCGGCGGCCCATGCTGCGATTGCCTCGATGCCTTTTGACGCCATTAACAACGGATATTGTTGAGAGGTTGCGCCAATAATGCCGTCTTTAATATTGGCAACACCCGGGCAGCCGCCGTCTACTGACACAATTAACACATCTTTTTCGCGACCGATTGATTTAAGCGCTTCATAAGCACCGGCAGCTGCAGGTTCGTTGATGGTGTAAACCACATTTATTTCCGGGTCTTTGGCCAGAAGGTTTTCCATCGCTTTGCGTCCACCTTCCTCGTTGCCGGCGGTTACGTCGTTACCGACAATACGCGGATCCGATTCATCGCCCCACTTACTCGGATCTGCGATATCGATACCAAAGCCTTGTAAAAAGCCTTGATCACGTAATACACCAACGGTTGGTTGAGACACAGCCAGATCCAGCATCGCGATTTTTGCATCAGCAGCAGCGTCACCCAAGGAGGCGGCAGCCCACTGACCAATCAATTCACCAGCAAGAAAGTTGTCTGTGGCGAAAGTCATATCAGCCGAGTCAATTGGATCAAGCGGTGTATCAAGTGCAATAACCACAAGGCCTGCATCCCTGGCTTGTTGCACGGAACTGACGATTGATGAGGTGTCAGAAGCTGTCAATAGAATACCCTTCGCACCGTCGGCGATGCAGGTTTCGATAGCGGCAACTTGTGTTTCGTGGTCCCCGTCGACTTTACCGGCAAAGGATTTGAGCTCTACACCTAGCTCAGCAGCTTTTGCTTCAGCACCTTCCTTCATTTTTACAAAGAACGGGTTGGTGTCTGTTTTGGTGATTAGACAGGCGCTAACTGCATCCTGCGCAAATACCGATGAAGTTGATACCAACGACGCTAGCAAAGCGACGCCAGTGGCAGCCAAATATGTTTTTTTCACTTTAATTTCTCTCCAGTTGCGGCCCAATGCCGCGTAACAATGAACAAGCACCGACATTCGGTGACGGTGGTTATTTGGCGATAATTCTGAATGTGTGTCAATATATAAATCACTTTTATTTATTAATTAAGTGATTATTGGGCGGTTGTATCTCGATATGATCGTACACTTGCACCTCTACACTGAAAACATCTAACTGTGCCAAAAATTAAGCCCCTCAGCGGCGGCGCCAATCAAAGCGGATTGCGCGACTACAACGAGCGCCTGCTGCTATCCATGTTATTGCGAAACGGTCCTATGCCGGGTAGCGACTTAGCACGCCGTGCTGGACTGTCAGCCCAGACCGTGTCGAATATCATGCGAAAGCTGGAGCAAGAGGGATTTTTGGAGCGCGGTGACCCGCAGCGCGGCAAAGTGGGCAAGCCCTCCATTCCAATGGGCCATGCTGCAGGCGGTGCTTTCTCGTTCGGTTTGAATATTGGCCGACGCAAAGCGGACTTGATATTGGTCGATTTAAAAGGGGGAATTCGAGCCCAAATAGATCTCACTTACCCGCAGGCGGAACCCAAAAAGGTTTTTAAGTTTCTAGACGATGGTATGCGCGACATTGTGGCTGAGTTAACTCAGCATGAGCAAAATCGTATCTGTGGAATTGGCATTGCTGCGCCGTTTGGATTATGGAACAACATCGACCACGCTGGCGCTGAAACAGAGGAGTTTAAGAGTTGGGAGTCAGTTAATTTAAAAGAAAGGGTCAATGCTTTATCCGGTCTCCCTGTTTATTTGATGAACGATGCCACCGCTGCCTGTCGTGCAGAACACGTTTACGGACGCGGTAAGGAATTTAGAGATTACGCCTACTTTTTTGTTGCGACATACGTCGGCGGTGGTATCGTACTCAATCATTCGGTATTCGAAGGTCATAAAGGTAACGCTGGAGCGCTAGGGTCACTTCGCAGCACAGGGCCAAATGGCGAGAGTCTTCAGTTGATAGATATCGCGTCAATTCATTTGTTGGAAACCCGGCTGGAACAAGTGGGTATCAACCGAAATATCTTGTGGCAGCAACCCCAGGACTGGAGCAGCATTCGCCGTCACGTGAACGCGTGGATGGGGCAAACCGCGCAAGAGCTTGCTAAAGCCGCCTTGTCTACTTGTGCAGTTATTGATTTCGAAGCTGTTCTAATTGATGGAGTCTTTCCCGATGATATAAGAGTAGAACTGGCTGAACGCACCTCGCGCTATATCGCTAATCAAGACATGCGCGGATTGATACCGCCAAAAATCGAAGCCGGCAGTATTGGTGGAAACGCTCGAGCAATAGGCGCTGCAAGTGCACCGATCTTTGAGCAGTTTATGTTGAACACAAACGTCGGCTTGGCCGAAGCGCAATAGTTACTGGCGCGCCAGACTTTCCACTCCTCGGCGTACATGAAACCTCGGGACACTTAGACAGGACATAAAATCACGCGGAATGCCCATTGTATTGATCTCTCACAATATGCCACACGTGTTCGAAGTTGCCGATCGCATTCATATTCACCGACTCGGCAGGAGACTATGTGTCATCAACCCGTCTGATTACTCAATGTCCGACGCGGTGGCTTTCATGACAGGGGCTGCAGAACCCTCTGCTGATCCTGCATAATAATCTGTTTGAGCAAGGCTAATTATAAATGACAGAAGAGCTTGCAGAATTTATTCTCGGGCAAGCGGGAAGCAGCAAGCGCTTCTTCGTCGCGATTGCCGGACCCCCGGCATCTGGCAAGACCACGCTTTGTGTTGATCTTGAGAAAAACCTGAAAGTTAAAACTTCTGTCTCTGTAGTTGCAATGGATGGCTTTCACTTCGACAACGAAATTCTTAAACAGAAAAACCTGCTTGACCGAAAAGGTTCACCAGACACTTTTGATGTTACCAGCCTGTATCTGTTACTCACTGGTTTAAAAACACAAACCGATGAACTTGCTGTTCCAGTATTTGACAGAGAAAACGATCTGGCGCGCAGCAGCGCCAAACTGGTGCATCCGGATGATCAGATTATTCTGGTAGAAGGTAACTACCTGCTGTGTAAAACAGACCCATGGAACAAGCTGCATGCAATGTTTGACCACACGATAAGCATCAGCTCGTCTATAGAGAAACTTGAACAACGTCTGATCCAGCGCTGGCTTGACCACAACCACACACAGGAACAAGCTATAGCGCGTGCAAACCACAATGACCTGCCAAACGCAAAATACGTTATAGAACATTCAATCCCGGCCAATACCACAGTCCAGAACTGAGCTCATAAATCGCCACACAGGACCCATAGATTCCAGAGACTGATAAACTGACAGTCACCCAAATTCATCCGGAAGGGATCGCCATGCAAATCGGCAAGCTCGATCAACACTAACAAGCTCGCGAGCATGCACACACACAGCCACCGCGTGTGGTGTCGGATACAAGCCTTGTTATATTCCCTTGAAAGTTCATCAATTTGATATAAAATCATAGCTAGGCCTAAATTTAGCATATGGACTAAATTTAGTAATAGATGGACTCAAATCAAATGGTAGAAACCGATATTACCAATCCCTTTAAGCCGGGGGCGGGGCATATGCCTCCATATTTGGCTGGTCGGGAATCAGAAAAGAAGGAATTCACCAAGCTCATTGCACAAACTACCATTTTAGAGAATTTGGTGTTAACCGGCCTTAGGGGTGTCGGGAAAACAGTTTTGCTCGATGTTTTCAAACCAATTGCTCAGGCTAAAGGTTGGTATTGGGTCGGAACTGATTTATCTGAAGCTGCCAGTCTTAACGAGCAAAACATCTCTACAAGACTTTTGACTGATGTTTCAGTTCTTACCTCAGGCTTAGTCATAGGACAAACCGAGCAAAGAGGAATTGGGTTTACACAGGATACTGAAACTCAAGATCTTCATTTGAGCTTTCAAACATTGATGGGTATTTACGAACAGACCCCCGGTTTGCCTGGAGACAAGCTAAAGAATGTGCTTGAGGTAGTTTGGTCGATACTAGGCAAACAAGATAATTTTAAAGGAATTATTTTTGCTTACGATGAAGCTCAGAACCTAGCTGACCATGCAGATAAAGATCAATTTCCACTCTCATTGCTACTGGATACGTTTCAATCAATACAGAGGAAAGAAATACCTTTTATGCTTGCGCTGACAGGCTTACCTACCCTTTTTCCAAAGCTCGTTGAATCTAGAACATTCTCAGAGAGAATGTTTAGAGTCATATTTCTTGATAAGTTAGACGATGATTCTGTTAAGGAGGCTATAAAGAAACCGCTGGTTGGTCATCAAATTTCTCTGTCAGATCAATCTATTGATCAAATAGTCGATTTGTCAGGAGGGTATCCATATTTCGTTCAGTTTATTTGCAGGGAAGTATACGATTTGTTCATTCAGAAAATAGGCTCAGGACAAGAGCCTTCGGTTCCAATCAGCGAGATAGTACAAAAACTAGATACTGATTTTTTCTCTGGTAGGTGGGCGCGAGCCACAGACAGACAGAGGGAGTTACTTGCAGTTGTTGCAGAGCTCATACAGAACGAAGAAGATGAATTTGCAGTGCAAGATGCAGTCAGCAAATCAAAAGAAATACTAGATAAGCCATTCAGTAGCAGCCATGTAAATCAAATGCTTTCCACGCTTTCTGACGCTGGTTTAGTCTATAAAAACAGACATGGGAAATACTCTTTTGCTGTGCCTTTGCTTGGCAATTTTATTAAGCGACAACAAATACCAGGTGTGAACAGGATCTAGCTTTTAAATGTAGCGATGCTGTAGAAAAACACTAACAATCTGACAGCACAACTTCGAAAGAGACGGCATGGCAAAACACATCGCAACCTATGTCTCTTCAGGTTTCAACACCACCCCATATTTTCTCAGCAGTAGACACCACTAACTCAAGCTTTCTTTTTTGATCATCAGCAGATAGATCATTGCCCTCTTCTGTTGATGCAAAGCCGCACTGTGGTGCTATTCCTAGCTGATCAATATCAGTATATTTAGCTGCTTCATCAAACTGCCTCTGTAGTGAATCAGCACTTTCAAGCTGACCATTTTTTGTTGTCACGAAGCCCAGCATCACCCTTTGCTTTCCTTTAGTAAGCAGCTTCAGCGGTTCTAAACCACCGGCACGCTCAGTGTCATACTCCATAAAGAATATATCAACACCGGTTTTATTAAAGACAGCATCTGCAGCCGGATCATAAGCACCTTCTGCCGCATGCGTCGATCTAAAGTTTCCCCGACACATATGCATGCCAATTAGCATGTCGTCAGGTCGGTCTTTTATTGCCTCGTTCATCATCCATGCATAACGATCAATCAATTCATCGGGATCCTGCCCCTGTGACTTTTTCTCTACGCGATGTTTGGGGTCACAAAGATAGGCGAAAAATATATCGTCCATCTGAAGGTAGCGACAGCCTGCTTTGTAAAATGTATTAACCGCTTTCTTGTAGGTGTCTGCAATTGCCGAGAATAAAGCCTCGGGGTCTTTATACTCAACAGGTGCAATATCTTCTGGCGCAGTACGGAAGTGGCAACAGCTTGGGCCTGGTATAGATATCTTGGCGTTTACTGTCGTGTTGTCTGCCACATACCTGTAGTGGTCTATCATCGGGTGATCATCAGGGAAATCTAACGGGCCGGTGATTGTCGGAAAGATCGGCCTGAGCTTCACACCTGCAAACTGAACCCCCTCATCACGTTCAACAAGCTCCATTCCTTCTAGCATGCCCATAAAATCGTAATGCCAGAAAGAACGACGCTGCTCTCCATCGGTAACTGCCTTGAGCCCGACGCTCTCCTGCATTTTGATAAGATCCAGAATTGCCTGATCTTCAATAGCTTTCAACTCTGCCGCATCAATAGCACCTGATTCCAGGTGTTTCTTTCGTGCAGAGGCAACAGAGTCGGGACGTAACAGACTACCGACGTGATCAGCACGAAAAGGTGGTTTTGTCATTTGTGTTCCAGACCGCCAACAGGTAACGCACATCCAATCAAATATGAGCCGGGATTGCAACTGGTGAGAATATATAGTCAACTGAAGTTCGCACGGACCACTATCGGACAACACAACTGGAGCCCTGGCATGCCTCGCAAAGATCGACCACATACCACTGACGGACGCTACCTGGTGGCAAAAGGGATACTAAAACGTTGCACTAATCCGGCTATTGACGACTCCACCCGCCGCAGGGCTGTGAAGAAACTCATGCAGGCAAGAATGAGTAAAGATAAACCTGCAACACTTGAAGCTAAAATTGAGCTTGGCGAAGCGGGTCCTGTCTGGTGGGATGACGATCAACCAGACTATAGTGGCCAGCATCCTTCAGAAACACCTTATGCTGCATGGTGGGATTCACTTAGTGATGATCAACGTCAATCCGGCAGCTGAATTAGTAGTCTTAAAAAACAGGACTATGCAATTATTGCTTTTGGATTTTCGGGGCTAAAAAGCCCGGTCTGAAAAAATTATCGCCTGTCATGGAACTATTTACTGGAGCATGCAAATGTTATCCGATTCAAAACTCGTGGCTTTCATTGCAACCAACAACCCGGAAAAAGCAAAAATATTCTACGGAGAAACTCTCGGTCTGGAGGAAGTCGAGATCACACCATACGCTCTAATCTTTAATGCCAATAACACTACTATAAGAATTCAAATAGTAGAAAGCTTAACACCGCCCTCACATACAGTGCTTGGCTGGGAGGTAAGTGATATCGATACAACTGTCCAATCCCTCATAGCAAAACAGGTATCATTTCAGTTCTTCGATTCTCTGCCACAAGACGAATTTGGTATTTGGACAACTCCGGTTGGTACCAAAGTGGCATGGTTTAAGGATACAGACGGTAATACACTATCGCTAACACAGTATACATAGAGGTTTAAAATAGTTGATACTTAACAATAACCAAAACTACCCTCCAACGGTGTTGACAGCGAACGGATGATTGCAATAGAAAATGTCCAGCTCGCCTATACAGCAGGCAATGCTACTGTGCATGTACTAAAGAATGCATCAATGAAAGTAGATGCCGGAGAAAGTGTGGCTATTGTAGGCCCTTCAGGCTCCGGCAAAACCTCCCTGTTACTGGTTCTGACCGGCCTTGAAACTCCAGACAACGGATCTGTGATTTTTAATGGAGAACACTTGAACACTCTATCCAACGATGCACGAGCTGACATAAGGCGTGACTCCATTGGAATCGTTTTTCAGGGATTTCATTTAATCCCGAGCCTGACTGCAAGAGAAAATGTCGCACTGCCACTGGATATTGCAGGGGCAGCAGGCGCGCGCAAACGTGCAGCCGGGCTACTAGAACGAGTAGGCCTCGGGCATCGGCTGGATCACTATCCAAATGCTATGTCAGGTGGAGAGCGTCAGCGAGTCGCAATTGCAAGGGCCCTGATTCATCAACCTTCGCTCATTGTCGCTGACGAACCTACCGGCAATCTGGATAACCAAACAGGTAATTCGATAGCAGACTTGTTGTTTGAATTGAATCAGGAGAGCAAAGCAACTTTGTTGCTGGTAACCCACGATCCATCGCTGGCTGTGCGATGTCAGCGACAGGTTCGCCTGCACGAAGGTAATTTACAGGAAGTGCACAAGCCTGTTGCCACTTCGACCCAATAAAAAACAGAAACACGAAAAAGGAATCTAACAACTGTGCTGGCTTTTTTATGGCGTGACCTTATCGGTAACCGCGGTGCTCGCCCGCTTCACCTTTTGGCTATTAGCTTATTCCTAGGCGTATTGTTAATTGCCGCATGCACCGGACTACTTACACTTATACGCGATGGTATTGCAGCTGAAGAACGGCAATTATTTGGTGGCGATATTAAACTGGATGTGCGTGAACCGCTAGACAACGCAATTCTGACATGGATTTCTGAACAGGGAACCGTATCCCGCTTAACTGAATTGCGCTCCATGTTAGGTACAGTAGATGGTGACTTCACGGTTATAGAACTACAAAGCGTAGATGCAAACTATCCACTCTACGGAACCGTCAGACTTGAACCACCACTTACGATAAAGGAAGCAACTGCAGAACATGGTGCAGTTGTAGACCCTGCACTGGCAGCGGACTTATCGCTTGAGATCGGTGACACCGTATTAGTTGGTGATATAGAGCTAACAGTCAGAAGCATCATTAGCAATCAACCGGATCGCGCATTCAGTGCCGACATTAGAGGCCCACCAGTACTGGTCTCCCATGCCACCCTGGAAGCAAGTGGTCTAATCAGCCCGACAAGTCTTGTGGATTACGAATATCGACTGAGACTGGAAAACACAGATACTGATCCAACCCGAAGCATACATGGTGACGCTAAAGCATTTATCGACGCCTGGCGCACATCATTTCCGGAGGATACGTCTGAGATAAATACTGTTGAAGATCGAAACGACCGCATTACCCAGCGACTTAATGAAGTGGCTGCTGTACTGCTGCTAATAGCCGTTGCCACTTTACTCGTCGGTGGACTTGGTGTGGCAAACGGGGTTGCAGCCTGGTTGCATTCAAGACGGGAAGATCTGGCAACCTTGTCTGCAATAGGCGCACGCGATGGTTGGCGCACAAAAGTCATGATCATTGAAGTTTTATTGGTAGCCGCACTGGCAAGTGCAGTCGCGGCAATTGCAGGTGCGCTGATAGCTTACTTTTTATCTCGCAGTCTTGCCGCAGGCTTGCCGATTTCTACATCACCTATGTTGCTACTCAAACCAACACTGGTTTCGATGGCCTTTGGCACCTTGGCGGCACTTACATTCGCAGCCCCTAATCTTGCACGAAGCCTGTCCACCTCACCCGCAAGACTACTGCGTGGTGATACTGGCGAGGATACACGAGCGCCACTGTCGTCTCGTGCCAAAACAGTTTGCCTGATTCTAGGCATAGCTTGCGCACTCGCATTAATTGCACTGGTACCCGAAAAAATCATCGGTACAGGTTTTGTTGTCTCTATGGTGTTGTTGTATTTCGCACTGTCAGCGTTGGTTGAAGCAATACGTAAAGCATCCAGACGAGTCGTGCACTCAGGAAAAATCGATAAATACTTTGCAACACGGCGAGCACTTGCAGGGCTTAATCAACCGGGCTCGTCCCTTCGCCCACTACTACTTTCCCTTGGCACTGCTACAACTTTATTAGTTGCTGCCACCGTTGTGATTGTATCGATGATACGTCTATTAGACAGCACTGTTCCAGCAAGAGCACCAGCATTAGCGTTTTATGACATCCAGGCACTGGATGTTTCAGCGTTTGAAACCACTGTACTCAATGCTCCGGGGGTAACCGATGTCAGCACAGTTCCTCTGGTGCACGGTCGGTTGACCGATGTGAATGGTGAGTCGTTACTTAAACGCAGCGATTCATCCGAAGCACTGGAAGCTAATGATGAACACAAACTCAGTTACCGCCTTGAACGCATAGACAACATACGTGCAACCACAGGAGCATTCTGGATGCCCGACTACACAGGGCCCGCACTGGTTGCAATGGAAGATCGGGAGGCCGATCAAATAGGTGTTAAAGTCGGTGACACGTTAACATTCTATATATCGGGTGACACTGTTGAGGCAGAGCTGGTTGCCATCTACGCACAAGGTAATTTTGAAACACGTTTCTGGTTTGAGGCTTTGTTCAGTCCTGGAGTCCTGGACCACTACATAACACGATACGTTGGAGTAGCTTATCAGGGTGCTACCAACTCTGACTCAAATACAGCTATCGATATTGAAGCTTCTAACGCAATCGCATCTGAGTTTCCATCAGTAGTAACTATACGCACATCACGCGGGCTTGATTCTGCTCGGCGCATATTAAATGCCGCAGCGCTTGCGGTAAGTATTGTTGCTGCAACTAGTTTGGTGGCCAGCCTGCTGGTACTTGCGAGTGTTGTCGCTGCGAACAGACAACGACAATTACAAGAAGCGGCAATTCTCCACGCTATTGGTAGTCGTCACAGCAGTTTGATGCAGGCACTGGGCATTGAATACCTGTTGCTCGGAACAGTTGTGGCAGTATTTTCCACAGTCATCGGTTCTGCACTGGGCACAATGGTAGCAATAGCATGGCTTGAATTACCGGTTGGACCAACCACATGGATGGCGGCAACAGCAGTTTCATTTGCTATTGTGATATTGTGTTTAGGTGCCGGGGCGCTGTGGGTCTCGCGATCCCTTTCTGCCTCACCCGCTACACTATTGCGCGAGATGGCTTAACGTTTACGACGGCCATTAATTGGCATGCCGAAAGTACGATTAACAGGAGTTTTGCATGTCTGACAATAATCCGTTTCCAAACAAAGAGCACAAGGGTTATGTATTTTCCCGCGCTGATATGACAAAGGCAAATTTCGATGGTGTTGATTTAAGTCAAGCCAGCTTCTGGGCGGTACTCGTTGAAGCAACATTCAAAGATTCTAATCTTGAAAAATGCACATTTGATGATGTCAACCTGGGTGACAGCACGTTTGAAAACATAAATCTTAGTGGTGCATCATTTAACAACCTGAATATGACAGATGCTTCCTTAAGCAATTTGAATCTTTCTAACGCAAAAATCACTGACGCCAATATGGAAGGCATGACAATAAATGGTGTTCTGGTATCAGATCTATTTGCGGCATACGAAAAGTAGCAGTACAGAAAAAACAACTACTGATTAGCTAAACAGAATTTAGCTATACTGTGCACCTTCACAACAAAGAAATTCTCTTGAAATAGAATGCTTACAGCAATGTACGCAAAAACCGCGAGCAGGATTTTTTAACTATTTCGGCATAGGTTGGGTAGGCAAAAATAGTGTCGGCTATGTCTTCTGCTTTAAGTCCCAGCTTAACTGGTAGCGTCAGGCATTGAACCCACTCACCTGCATGAGCACCTATACCAGTGGCACCAAGTATCCGATTTTCTGAGTCCATAACAATTTTTAGAAAACCACCGGTCTTACTATCTGTAATAAATCGATCTGTAGCTGCATCTACCTGAAAAGTCTGCACACCTGTATGCTTTTCACGCGCCTGGGCCTCGGTCATGCCTACGTGACCAATTTCAGGATCCGTAAATATGGCCCACGGCAAAGCGGTTAGATCAATCGTATTGTCTCCGCCTGCGTTCAGCAGGTTGCGCACCACACGCTCTGCCTGATAGTTGGCCACGTGACTAAACTTTGCTCGAGACGCAACATCACCGACAGCACAAATATGTGCAATATTGGTTTGCATTTTCTCGTTAACCGTTACTCCGTGACGAGTGTATTCGATACCGGCCGCTTCAAGATTCAGCCCATCCAGATTCGGCACCCTTCCTATCGCTACAAACAGTTCATCAACTAACAACTTGCTTTGATTGCCCTCGCCTTGCTCAATGTCTATGCAGACCTTTCCATCTTTGTCTCTGGAACATACGGTTGCGTTAGCACCGGTAATCATTTCAATACCCATATCACTAAACACGTTGATCAGGTACTGACTGACATCAGGATCAATAGCACCGAGGATGCGGTCATTTCGATCAATGATTTTGACTTTAGTACCAAAGCGTGCGAGAGACTGCCCCAGTTCTGCGGATATAACTCCGCCACCTAAAAAGGCGATACTTTCTGGCTGTTGTCGGAGCTCCCAGAAATTTTCATTGTTGAGCATATTGACTGGACTATCCGGATCAGTAGGCAACAACCGTGGCCCAGAGCCTGTCGCTATAATGATGTTGTCGCCGCTGACCCTTTGCCCGCCAATCTCAACAGTGTGTTCATCAACGAAAGATACACCTGACTCATTGATGTAAGTGTCAATACCTAAGTCATTAAAACGCTTGGGCTGTTCATGTGCATAAACACCATCGATGATACTTTTTACATGCTCCATTGCACGTCTAAATTCAAATCCACTTTGCACATCCACTGAGTGCAAACCATGATGAGTTGAGCTATTGATGCTGTGATAGTTTTTGGCAACATCTATCAGGGCTTTTGAAGGAACGCAACCGGAATGCGTACATTCACCACCAATCTTGTGTTTTTCCAGCAACGCTACTTTGGCGCCACGTCTTTGGGCTTCAAATGCTGCGGTAATTCCACCGCCACCAGCGCCAATAATTACCAGATCATACATAGTGCTCATTGAGAGATTCCGTGAAGATTACTGAGGCGTCCCCGTCAACTCCTTCCACCTGAAAGTAGTTCATTTCTCCGAGTGCGCCGTCAATTGATAACATACCAAACGCGTGATGATAGTGATCACCATCATGACCAAGCTGGCAGTCGAGATTAATTTTCGGCGCTGTTCCAAACTCATCGGGCAGCGCCAGATTGGGTAGTTGCTTATACGGTTGCCATAGCAAAGCAACTGGAATCGCCCCGGACCCTATACATCGCCCTCTACGTAAGCCGGCGTAGGGTTCAAAAGCAACAAGATTGTGTTCATGACCCCACAGCCATAAATCAATATTTGACAGATGAGATTTGAATTTTTCATACAACACCGGGTTAAGAGCCCAGCGGACGATTGTCTTCTGTTCTTCCAATGTTACCGGATGCGGTAAATAACTGATAATGCGACAACATAACTGTTTTACGACCGTCCGCATTTTCCAGTTTATGCTGATGCCAAAGCACTTCTTTTGTCTCAATAGCGGGTACTGCCGATATGGCATCAGTAGGCCTTCCCACTTGTGGCGGCGCACCAATAGAAAGTATCTGCCAGTGCTTATTTCGCAGACAGAAGTAACTAGCGGGCTGGCCAAGTTCATCTAGCAGCCAGTAATACCCGGCTCCACCAGCGTAGAGGTCGTGATTACCGGCAAGATTAAAAACCCTTGTCTCCGGCGGAAGAAACTCGCGAACTATGGAGAGAAAGTGATCTCGCATCTCTGCTTTAGTGCCGGAGTAATAGACGTCTCCCAGATGAATTACAATGTCCGGCTTTTGTTCTGCAATACAACGCATAACATTTTTCGCTAAGGGAGTACCGGTACCCCAATCTGACACAAAGGCTATCTTTAACTTGTCATCACCGAGTGGCAGCACAAAGTCATCCAGCGACTCATAGTGACGATACGGAATCTCCTGATGATTACTATCAAATTCAAACAGTGTTTTAGCCCACAACGGGTCACAAACTGAGTATCTGATTTCTGCTTCGAGCTCACGAACACGCTTGGTATTGCCGCTGAATTTCGCCGCTGCAAGCCAGACATACATGTGCGCACATTTAGATACCAGGGATCCTTTGGTGACAAACTCGGCAATATCTACAGTATCTTTGCCCTCTGCAATCGCTGCTTCCAGTTGCCCGCATGCCTCACAGCTCGCAACCATTGCCGGATGATCTGACGAGAGACTTTCAACAACACTGTGAGGAACACTGGCTGCAACACTGGCTTCTTGCTGATTTAAAACTGAGTGCAGCGCAGACTGCCAACGCGACATGAAAGACATGCCGTAGGTTTTTATCGCCATGTTTGTACGTCTAAAATCCTGTTAGCTGACAAATTGCCCGCAGCAACGATATCACACTGCCTCAAACCTAACATCGACAGACCTCTACGCAGGCCAGTAAAGCGGTGAGAAGCTCCAACCGATTATGCAACGCACTTCTTAAGGTTTGGTATACAAAAGCTCATAACCATTTCTGCATAACGCCGTATAGAATCATACAATCCATCGAACCACCCAGATATACCTCACTACCCCAGATATACCTCACTGCTAAAGCGTAAAGGCAAAGCTCGAACACTTTTTCGCAGTGACTGGCTTCGAGCCTGGAAGCAAGACTTGTTGATTCAATTCTGGTCTTATCCAATATAGCCGCGGGTGGTAAGCCAGCACCCTGCCCTCTTATTACCGACATACAGCGACGGATTTTTGACCGAACCACCAACTCCAGACTCAACACGGATATCTTCCATCGGCAGTGTGTTGTAACCAAACCACGGATTGCACGCATTACATTCAGATATCAATGATTCTTGTAAGCAAACTACAACTATTGATGTAAAAAAACCAAGAATTTAAGTCTCGTAATGCATTAATTTTTGTTCGCGACAAAATACATGTTAAATATGTCGTATAAATGACACAGTATGTGACAACCAATTTCTAAAAGATTAGTCACAACTACGTGGATCAGTGAAACACAACAGCTCTTTTAGCTGCATGAATTCGCCGACTGCCAACGTGTTGTTTTAAGTACAACAACGTACTACTACTTACAATTGGGGACAAATCATGAACAATAAAGTTTCGGCGAGAAAACTTAAAATCTACGCAGCTGGAATTGCTGCTGCAATCGCAACTCTACCTGCTACATCAGCTTTGGCTGACAGCAAGCTGGTCGGCAGCGTCCGAATTGGTACTACTTATGAGGACAGAACAGACAACGACGGTGAGTTTTTCATTCGTAACTTTGGATCACGTCTGATCTGGACTGGCTCTAACAACATCACAGACTCTCTCGAAGGTATTGCGAGAATTGAACTTGGCTTGAATCCAGACGAGAACGCGCGTGGTAACTCAGGTGCAGATCGAACTCGTCAATTATGGGCTGGTGTCAAAGGTGATTTCGGAACCGTCAAAATAGGTGCACAGTACGCAGCCTTCTACGACATGGTACAGGGCAATACGGACATCGCATGGTGGGGTAGTTGCTGGACACAGCTGGAATGTGCTCGTGAAACACGGGTATTAAAATATAACGGATCAGCGGGTGACCTTTCATACGCCGCGTCTGTGGAAGCAAGATCTGATGCAGATGAAGCAGCTCTGGATGAATTCGAATTTGGTGTGAACTATGGCTTCGGGTCGTTTACAGTTGGTGCCGCAGCCAGCATTCACGCTGATGCAATAGCTGCAGATGGTACTGATGATCCAGGTGGCACTTTGATTGGATTACTCGCGAAAGGCGACATCGGACCAGCATCAGTAGCCGTGACCTTCCAGACAGGCGACGAAGACTTTGCAAACTCTGCTGACGACGTATCCAACCTGACAATAGCTGCATCTGCAGGTAGCTTTTATGGCCTCTATAACCAGGGTGATTCAGGCGACGCAAGCCCGTTTTTTGCAACACTTGGCTACACTCTTAACCTGGGCGATTCAGCGCTAATGTATTTCGAAGCACAGACTGTTGACAATGATGACGGCGAAGATGCCGGTATAATCGGTCGCGCTACATTCAAATACGATTTCTAAAAGTCGTTTTTGGAAGCTGTAAAACGATAGAGCCAATTTCGATATCGAAATTGGCTCTTCTTCAAACACTATTCCTGAAGTTAGGTTAGCGTCAATCTACGCAATTACTCTTCAGCAGCTTTGACAGGCTTACAAATTGTCAGCAAGCAATACTTGCTTTATTGAAAACAACTTTCAATCTGCTTACTAAGTTCCAAACGCCATTTCCCTGGGTCTTTTACCAAAGCACTCTAATAGCAACCGCAACGGCTCTACCGCTCGATACTCACTCGGAAAACAGACGTAAACTCTCTTTGGTACTGGCAACCAGTCTTCCATTAAGGAGACTAGTCTCCCTTCCTCAAGGTCATCTATGCAGTAGTCTTTCAGTGTGTAAATAACACCGAGATCCTTCAAACACAGATCAACTTGCGAAGATCGGGTACTGGTAATAAATTTTCCAGGGATTTCGCGCAACTGAATAACGTCATCACCGGGAAAATCCCACTCTTCCAATCTTTTGGTAGTCGGATAACGATATCGTATACAGTCATGCGCCAACAGATCACTTGGCCGTGTCGGTGTACCATGGGATTTTAAATAGTCCGGAGTCGCGAAAACCCCCGGGGATAATGACTGCATAACTTCTACACGCACCATGCCTTTAGTCTCAGCATCATCGCTTGTAACTATACTTTCACTATAAAATCCCGCATGCAGACCTTCGTCGACAAAATTTGACATGCCGTCCGAAAATGACAGCTCAATTGCGAATTCGGGATAATTCAAACAAAACTGCTTTATCACAGGCCCTAACAAAATATCGTATATCACATCAGAAACCTCAAGCTTCAGACCCCCCTCACCGGAGTCTGCAGAAACTCTGGCCCGCTCATAGGCCATATATATCTGATCGAATGCGGGTTTCGTTCCCCGGTACAATGCATTCCCGGCTTCCGTCAACTGCACGGACCTTGTTGTTCTGATAAACACGGCAGTCCCCAGCTTCTCCTCCAGGGCTTTCAGTTGATGACTGATTGTAGAAGGTTTCACGCCGAGCACATCTGCAGCACCGCGAAGGCTGTTGTTCCTGGCAACAGCGTTGAATGCTTCCAGGGTTGATAAAGGCAATCGCACGATACGCTCCGTTTCTGTCGACGCTTCTTATGACAGTATTTCCGGCAATGCATTCAACGAAATTAGTCACGATGTCATCACTTTTTGTTAACACGCAAGCAAACACCTGTTATTTCGAGCCTCACACTGCCGAGAAATACGCCGATTGCGCCATTGCGCCATTGCGCCTAGGTTATAGGCCAAATTGGATTGTGAGGCCGCTCCAGATAGCTGGCGCTGGCGCTGGAGCCAGCCCAATACATTCCAAACCCGGTCACGCCTCACCGATATCATCTTGGTCTGTAGCCTCTCCCTCGCAGCTAAGCTTTGATCTAGCCTGGAATCCGGGATGGAACTCACTTGTCCTGCTTTTGATGGAGCATTTCAAATAACCAGGACGCCATAGTGTGTGATCTGACCTTCGATTTAGACCATTTGCTGCAGCAGAGGCAGTGTATCCTTAGCCCCTTAAAAAGCCGACCTTAGCCTGGGCTGGGAGTCTGCGCGGTAGAAGTCAACGTCGCGAGAACGTGCCATGGCGAAGGTGTTTTTACGATCATTGAGGCCCATAGCTGCTCATACGTAACGATAATGACTGATGAAAACACACAGTCAGGGCGCGTTAGCGGTAGCAGTGGTTCTGACGCGCAGACTACTAGGAGCTTGTCCGAGAATGACGGTCGTAGCGAGAAAGTGAGATTTTGAGTCAGATATTTCGATCGATTGAGGCGAATAGTCATTCATATTTAACGATATCGATCGCAATAGCTGGCCAAAAGATCGCTTTCGCAG
>CALIHW010000138.1 GCA_938020525.1 uncultured Granulosicoccaceae bacterium
AAATAGCAGTGTGTCTATTCGACGCCAGAAGAAAATCTGGCGTCACATCTCGGCCCATCCTCTTCGGCACGTGGCGGGCCACGTTTCTCAGACCACGTTTCCTCAGGCGATTGGCCGACCTGTTTAGCCAGATTTCCTCTGGACGCCGAATCCTCATGAATTATCCAGGCTAGTTCTCCATGGATGCACTGCTACTGGCATTGAGCCTGGTTTTTCAGCCTTATGTGTTGGGCGTTATGCTACTGGCTGCCGTATTCGGTCTGTTCATTGGTTCGATTCCCGGGCTGACAGCAACCATGGCAACAGCCTTGCTGATACCGTTTACATTTTATATGGATCCGGTTCCGGCGATTGCCTGCATTGTTACTACTGTGGCCATGGCAATATTCGCTGGTGACATTCCGGGTGCATTGTTACGCATTCCGGGAACACCGGCGTCAGCTGCCTATTGCGATGAAGCCTATGCACTTACTCGGAAAGGCAAGGCGGAGCTGGCGCTAGGTACCAGTCTGGTATGTGCGTCAATTGGCGGTGTGATGGGTTCGATCATGTTGTCCCTTACTGCACCCGTGCTAGCTGAGTTTGCTATCAAGTTTTCATCTTATGAGTACTTCTGGCTGGCTTGTCTTGGTCTGTCATGCGCTGTTATTATTTCCAGCGGTTCAACTTTGAAGGCGCTTGTTTCACTGTTAATCGGCTTGTTCATCTCGACCATAGGTATTGATATTACTGCAGGACACCCGCGTTTTACATTTGGCAGTGTAGAGATGATGGCAGGTATTAGTTTTATACCTGCAATGATCGGTATGTTCGCTATTTCAGAAGTCATCCGTTTTGTTGTTTCTACGTCACCTGCCGAGAAAGTAGTTCAGCAGCCTATAAAACATGTGTTTTCAGGCATTGGTACTGTGTTGTCTAAATATAAACTCAACGTGTTTAGAGGTGGCTTTATAGGTGCGGTGGTAGGAATTTTGCCCGGCGCAGGAGCCGATATCGCTGCATGGATTTCATTTGCAGTATCAAAACGCTTTTCAAAGAGTAAAGAAAAGTTTGGTACCGGCCATGTAGAAGGGCTGGTCGATGCGGGTACGGCAAACAATGCAGGATTGTCCGGTGCATGGGTTCCTGCATTGGTTTTTGGTATACCCGGTGACTCCATTACTGCAATTGCCATTGGTGTTTTGTATATGAAGGGTATGAATCCTGGTCCAACGGTATTCCTGAATCAGCCGGAGCTCATACATTCCGTTTTTGTTGTTTTCTTTTTAGCCAACCTTGCACTAATTCCATTAGGGTTTCTGGCGATACGATTTTCACGTCAGATATTGCGTATACCAAGAAATGTATTGATACCCATCATACTGATGTTTTGTATTGTCGGTTCTTTTGCAATAAACAACACAGTGTTCGGTGTAACCATCATGCTTGTTCTGGGTGTGCTTGCCTATTTTATGGAAGAGAACGGCTTTCCTGTTGCACCCACCATTCTGGGTATGGTGCTGGGGACTATGCTGGAGGACAACTTCATGTCATCTATGATCAAAGCAGATGGTGATTGGGCGGGTTTCTTTTCAAGGCCAATAGCAGCAACACTGGGTATTGTTGTTATTGTGCTGTGGACTATTCCGATACTGAGCTTTTTATATAGCGTAGTGCGTTGTCGAGCTTAAGTATTGTCGGCTTGTTTGTGGGACGCTCTCGGAGAGTCTACTTCTAAGAATGGGGAATATCACGGGGTGCAACTCAGATACAGGCAAAAAAAAACGCGACCATCGGTCGCGTTTTTTATTACTCAATAAATACAGCGGATCAAGTATCACTATCCAGAAAGCTGCGCAGTTGCTCTGAACGAGTCGGGTGACGTAGCTTTCTTAGCGCTTTGGCTTCTATCTGTCGAATGCGCTCTCGGGTAACGTCAAACTGTTTACCTACTTCTTCAAGTGTGTGATCGGTGTTCATGTCGATACCGAAGCGCATGCGTAGTACCTTGGCTTCACGTGGTGTGATGCTTGCCAGTACTTCGTGAGTGGTTTCACCTAGTCCACCTGATGTTGCAGAATCTACTGGTGACAGTATGTTCTGATCTTCAATGAAGTCACCCAGATGTGAGTCTTCATCATCACCGATTGGTGTTTCCATAGAGATCGGTTCTTTGGCGATTTTCAGAACCTTACGGATTTTGTCTTCCGGCATCTCCATTTGTTCAGCTAGTTCTTCAGGAGTGGCTTCACGCCCCATCTTTTGCAACATCTGGCGCGAGATACGGTTGAGCTTGTTGATCGTCTCAATCATGTGTACCGGAATTCGTATGGTGCGAGCCTGATCAGCAATAGAGCGAGTAATCGCCTGTCTGATCCACCAGGTAGCGTAAGTTGAAAATTTATAACCACGGCGGTACTCAAACTTATCTACCGCTTTCATCAAACCAATGTTGCCTTCCTGAATAAGATCAAGGAACTGCAGACCACGGTTGGTGTACTTCTTGGCAATCGAGATAACCAGTCGCAGGTTGGCTTCAACCATCTCTTTCTTTGCACGCCGTGCTTTGGCTTCTCCAATTGAGATGCGTCGGCTGATCTCTTTGATCTGATTAACCGTAAGCTTGGTTTCTTCCTCAATAGCCTGCAGTCTGCGCTGATAACGTTCGAACTCTTCGCGTTCTTCTGCGAGCTTGGTGCCATAGTCTTCGCCACTGGCGATCTGCTGATCAAGCCATGCAGGATCAGTTTCGTTAGTCGGGAAGGTCGAGATAAACTGCTTGCGTGGCATGCCGCACTGGGTGATACAGATATCACGTATGGCTTTTTCCTGCGTACGGATGCGATCAACCTTCTCACGCAATGCTCTGGTGAGCTGATCAACAAAGTTCGGAGACAGCTTGATTTCCATGATCATGGCGGTCGATTTAGCAGTCGCTTTTTCAAGATCAGGGCTGCTGCCGTCTTTGATCTTGGCAATCGCGGTCATGGCTTTTCTGTGTGCCGCTTCAAGAGCGACCATACGCTCTTTAACTTCTTCAGGATCAGGCCCTGTATCTACGATTTCTTCTTCATCGGATTCTTCTTTTTCTTCTCTGCTCGCTTGTTGCTGAGCGGGAGTCGGAATTTCGTCCGGTGCGTTTGGATCAATGAAGCCGACCAGCAGGTCATTCATACGGGCTTCTTCGGCTGCCACTTTTGTGTAGCGATCAAGAATTGACTGCACAGTACCCGGGTACGCAGATAGTGCAGTCAGCACTTGCCCGAGACCTTCTTCGATACGCTTGGCGATTTCAATTTCGCCTTCGCGTGTAAGAAGTTCCACGGTGCCCATCTCACGCATGTACATGCGTACTGGATCAGTGGTTCTGCCAAACTCGCCATCAACGCTTGCGAGTGCTGCCGCTGCTTCATCTGCCGCATCTTCATCGGCGCTGACGTTGGTGCTGTTGTCAGAGAGAATTAGCGTGTCAGCGTCGGGAGCCGCTTCATGGACGGTGATGCCCATGTCGTTGATGGTGGCGATGATCTCTTCGACCTGGTCGGTATCGACCATGCCATCCGGCAGGTGATCATTGACTTCGGCGTAAGTCAGGTAGCCCTGTTCTTTACCTTTAACGATGAGTTCGCGGATTCTGGACTGCTGGTTCTGGTCCATGGGGATTTTACGTACGGATCTGGCGGCCACGAAGACTCCTTATTAAACGCAAACCACCAGTTTAGCGAAGTGGCTATTTTTTGTCCAGCAAATAAGGTCCATTTGCCGGGTGAAAAGCCAACATAGGGGCAACGCATTATTTTTCAATAAAAGTAATTCTTTTCAGTCGCTTGCACTATATTCTCACGACAATTGATGGATAAATCCCGAAATATCGCTGTTTCCGGCGGGAGCTGCAAATGTTATATTTGCGGGTTGCTCGTGCCCCTCAATGTGAATCGTTGCATTTGCTTGAAACAGCTCCGGTGATTTGCTCCTTCAGATTGCTTCTCAAAGAAGCGATCTGGGCAGCTATCGGGTCACTGCCGAAAACCACCTCGGGATGGGTTACTTCAGCTGAGTTTACCCGTACTTCCTGACATCGAATTTTAAAGACATCGCACAATGACAGATCATCGAACCCCGGCTCATCGAACGATGGCAAACGCTATACGTGCACTGAGCATGGACGCAGTGCAACAAGCCAACTCCGGCCATCCCGGTGCGCCAATGGGTATGGCGGATATTGCTGAAACTCTCTGGAACGGATTTTTGAAACACAATCCTTCCAATCCGGACTGGATCGACCGCGATCGTTTTGTATTGTCCAACGGCCACGGATCAATGTTGTTGTACTCGCTGTTGCATTTGTCTGGCTACGATCTCGATATTTCAGAGCTAAAGAATTTTCGCCAATTGCACTCCAAAACGCCGGGTCACCCCGAGTATGGTTACGCACCAGGTGTCGAGACCACCACCGGCCCGCTTGGTCAGGGGTTGGGTAATGCGGTTGGTATGGCAATCGGCGAACGCACGCTTGCCGCGCAATACAACAAGCCTGGTCTTGAGTTAATCAATCATCACACTTATACGTTTCTGGGCGATGGCTGTTTGATGGAAGGTATCTCGCATGAAGTGTGTTCTCTGGCAGGCACGTTGAAGCTCGGTAAACTGATCGCGTTTTATGATGACAATGGAATATCAATTGATGGTGAAGTTGAAGGCTGGTTCAGTGATGACACACCAAAGCGATTTGAGAGTTACGGCTGGCATGTGATTCCAACTGTCGATGGTCATGATCGTGCTGCTATAGAAAAAGCTATAAAAGCGGCGCAATCACAAACAGACAAACCAACGCTAATTTGTTGCCAGACGAAAATCGGATTCGGATCTCCGAATAAAGAAGGCAAAGAGTCGAGTCATGGTGCACCGTTAGGCGCCGATGAGATTGCTCTTACCCGTGAAAAGCTAGGCTGGACTCACGCACCATTTGAAATTCCGAAAGACATTTACAACGCCTGGGATGCAAAAGAAAAAGGTGCGGCGGCAGAGGCTGGCTGGAGTGATTTGCTTAAAGAATATCGTTCCAAATACGCAGATGAATGCACTGAGTTTGAGCGTCGTATCTCGGGTGATCTGCCGTCAGACTGGAATGAAAAAGCCAATGCATTTATTGCAAGCGTTGATAAAGCTGCTGAAAAAATAGCTTCCCGCAAAGCGTCGCAGAATACACTAAACGGGTTTGGTCCGATGTTGCCTGAGTTAATTGGTGGCTCTGCAGATCTTGCTGGTTCCAATCTCACTATCTGGTCTGAAAGCAGAGGTATAGAAGAACACGCAGACGGTAACTATATTTATTTTGGTGTGCGTGAGTTCGGCATGGCAGCCATCATGAACGGCATGGTCTTGCATGGTGGATTTAAAGTCTACGGTGCCACCTTCCTGATGTTTTCTGAGTATGCCCGTAATGCTTTGCGCATGGCTGCATTGATGAAAATTCCCTCGTTGTTTGTCTTTACCCATGATTCAATTGGTCTCGGTGAAGATGGCCCGACGCATCAGCCGGTTGAGCAGGCCGCGACATTACGTCTGATGCCGAATATGGATGTCTGGCGCGCCTGCGACTCCGTAGAAGCTGCGGTCAGCTGGAAAGTAGCGCTCGAAAGAAAAGACGGCCCGAGCAGTCTGTTATTCAGCCGTCAGGGGCTTGCCCCTCAAAAACGTAATGCACAGCAACTGGAAGATGTCAGTAAAGGCGGCTATGTTCTGGTTGATAGTCCAGATCCGCAAGCTATTCTTATAGCTACCGGTTCAGAGGTAGGTCTGGCCGTTGATGCGCAGGCTGAACTCGCCTCAAAGGGAATCAATTGTCGGGTAGTCTCAATGCCATCGACAGATGTGTTTGACCGTCAGAGCGAATCCTACTGTGAATCTGTACTACCGGAATCTATTACAGCAAGAGTGGTCATAGAGGCGGGTGTATCAGGCGGTTGGTATAAATATGCAGGTAGTCGCAGCGCGATGATTTGTCTGGATAGCTTTGGCGAGTCCGGGCCTGCAGATCAGGTGTTCGAACATTTTGGTTTTAACGTCGCGAATGTCGTTAAATCCGTCAAAGCAATTCTTTAAGTTAACTCGGAGCATATAAATTAATGGCGATCAAGATAGCGATAAACGGTTACGGGCGCATCGGGCGCAACATATTACGAGCGCTTTTCGAAGCTGGTCGTAACAAAGAATTTGATGTTGTTGCAATAAATGATCTTGGCAACACGGAAACCAACGCGCACTTGACCAAGTACGACACAGCTCACGGTCGTTTCCCTGGTGAAGTTAAGGTCGACGGTGATGACATGATCGTCAACGGAGATCGCATCAAGGTATTCGCTGAACGTGATCCGTCAAAGCTTCCATGGGGCGAGCACGATGTTGATGTTGTGCTGGAATGTACAGGTTTCTTTGCATCCAAAGAAAAAGCCAGTGCCCATATTGCAGGTGGTGCCAAGAAAGTTGTTATCTCGGCGCCCGGTGGGTCAGATGTAGATGCCACGATTGTATACGGCGTTAATGAAGGCGTGCTTAAGGCATCAGATACCGTCATTTCAAATGCCAGTTGCACCACCAATTGTCTTGCACCTATGGTTAAGGTGCTGCATGAAAAAATTGGTGTGATCAATGGCTTAATGACTACTATCCATGCCTACACCAATGATCAGGTGCTGACTGACGTTTATCATTCTGATCTGCGTCGTGCGCGTTCTGCAACCATGTCAATGATCCCTACCAGCACAGGTGCTGCTGCAGCGGTGGGTCTGGTTTTGCCTGAGCTTAACGGCAAGCTGGACGGCTTCTCTGTTCGTGTGCCTACTATCAATGTGTCGCTGGTAGATCTGGCTTTTGTCGCAGCACGAGATACCTCTGTTGAAGAAGTAAACCAAGTAATGAAAGACGCCGCAGACGGTAAGGTTTTGGCATTCACTGATGAGCCGCTGGTGTCTTCAGATTTCAATCACACCAGCACAACGTCCAACTTTGATGCGGGTATGACGCGTGTTAACGGTGGTACGCTGGTGAAATGTTGTTCATGGTATGACAACGAGTGGGGCTTCTCTAACCGCATGCTGGACACTACCGTCGCATTGATGAATGCAAAGTAGAAAGGTTTGATATGTTAGTGAAAGGCCGGTCAAATCGAGACCGGCCTTTTTAGTTTCCGGCAGTCTGATTGATAGTAATAACCAAATATTCATTTATGAAAACGCTTAATAGTATTGATGTCGCCAACAAACGTGTATTGATTCGTGCAGATCTTAACGTGCCGGTCAAAAACGGTGTGGTGACATCAGATTTAAGAATTGCAGCGTCGCTTCCGACCATTAAGCGCGCCCTTGAAAAAGGCGCGTCTGTAATGGTGATGTCCCACCTTGGCAGACCAACTGAGGGCAAGCCTGAGTCGCAGTTTTCATTGCAGCCAGTAGCTGATCATATGAGCAAGCTTTTGGGCCAGCCGGTGGCGTTGGTTAGTGATTATCTTGATAACCCACCGCAGGTAGCAGCAGGTTCTGTCAGCTTGCTTGAAAATGTGCGCTTTAATCCGGGTGAAAAAGAAGATGACGATGCACTGGCAAAAAAATATGCATCACTATGCGATGTTTTTGTCATGGATGCATTTGGTACTGCGCATCGTGCACAGGCATCTACCCATGGCGTTGCGAAGCATGCGCCGGTAGCCTGTGCCGGGCCGTTGCTCGAAGGTGAGTTGAGTGCGCTTGGTCGCGCGCTTGATAATCCAGCGCGTCCAATGGTAGCAGTGGTGGGTGGGTCAAAGGTATCCACCAAACTGACGGTACTTGAGTCATTATCCGGTGTGGTCGATCAACTGATTGTCGGTGGCGGTATTGCAAATACCTTTATTGCAGCTGAAGGCCATCAGGTTGGAAAATCACTTTATGAAGAAGATCTGGTAGATGAAGCGAAAAGATTAATGGCCGCTGCCAAAGAGAAAGGTGGCAACATACCAGTGCCGGTTGATGTTGTGTGTGGTGCTGAGTTTTCAGAATCAACACCAGCGACAGAATGTAAGGTTGACGGTGTATCGGGTGACGCAATGATTTTTGATGTCGGCCCTGAGACAGCCCGCCAATATGCAGAGATTTTACGAAACGCAGGTACAATCGTCTGGAATGGTCCGGTCGGTGTGTTCGAGTTTGCCCAGTTTGCAGAAGGCACCAAAGTAGTCGGTCGGGCAATCGCCGACTCAAAAGCGTTTTCAATTGCCGGTGGCGGTGACACTTTAGCCGCAGTAGACCAGTTTGGTCTCACCGACAGCATTAGCTATATATCTACAGGTGGAGGTGCGTTCCTTGAATTTCTGGAAGGTAAAGTGCTGCCTGCTGTAGATATGTTAGAAAAAAGAAGTGCAGGGTAATTCACCTTAACCCCATCAGGGAAAAAATGCGCAGAACAAAAATTGTAGCAACTCTTGGCCCCGCCACTGATTCTGAAGACACATTGCGTGAGGTAATCAGTGCAGGTGTAAATGTGGTGAGAGTTAACTTCTCTCACGGATCTGCAGATGACCACAGAGATCGTGTGGCGATGATACGCAAGATCGCAGACGAAGAAGGATGCATCGTCGGTATACTCGGTGATCTTCAAGGTCCGAAGATCCGGGTCTCTGATTTTATCGATGGATCAATTCGGCTCGCTGACGGAGATACTTTCACACTTGATGTGAACCATGATGATAAGGCCGGTAACCAGCAGGTAGTCGGATGTACTTATGAAAACCTGCCGAACGATGTCAGTGTTGGTAGCGTACTGGTACTGGATGATGGTCGTATCGTTCTCAAGGTTACTGAAATAGATGGCAGTAAAATCCATACCAGTGTCATTGTGGGTGGCAAGCTCTCAAATCGTAAGGGCATTAACCTGCGCGGTGGTGGGTTGTCCGCTCCTGCAATCACCGAAAAAGATATAGAAGATCTGAAGCTCGCTGTTGAGCTCAAGATTGATTACCTGGGCATTTCCTTCCCGCGTAGTGCGGCAGATATAAATCACGCCCGTAAACTTCTTAACGAGGCAGGAAGCGATGCAGGTATTGTCGCCAAGATAGAACGTGCAGAGGCGGTCCAGGCAATCGATGAGATACTTGAAGTAACCGATGTCATTATGGTTGCGCGCGGGGACCTGGGTGTTGAAATCGGTGACCCGGAATTACCTGCGGTACAAAAAGATCTGATTAACAAAGCGCGTACTGCCAATAAGGTAGTTATCACCGCAACTCAGATGATGGAATCAATGGTCAGCAGCCCGATTCCTACTCGCGCCGAAGTATTTGATGTGGCCAACGCCGTACTGGATGGAACCGATGCAGTAATGTTATCTGCTGAAACAGCAGTAGGTGAGTTTCCAGCTAAGGCGGTAGCGTCTATGAGCCGCATTTGCGAGCATGCAGAGAAACAGCGCAAGGCGATGGAATCACAACATCGTCTTCATCTAACCTTTGATCGTATTGATGAATCTATTGCGATGTCTGCAATGTACGCAGCCAATCATCTTGATGTCACGGCGATTGGTGCATTGACTGAAACCGGCTCCACAGCGCTATGGATGTCACGGATCAGCTCTGCTATTCCAATTTATGCGGTTACCCTTAATGAGGCAACCCTTACCCGCGTGACGCTTTATCGAGGTGTATATCCTATTCGCATCGATCGTCAGCTGACTTCATCCTATGAAGCAAACCAGACGGTTGTTGAAAAACTGGTAGAGCGCGAGAAGGTTGAAGATGGTGACCTGGTTATCATTACCAAGGGTGATATGTTTGGTGTTGCCAGTGGAACAAACTCAATGAAAATCGTTCGTGTTGGCGATTGGACCGGAGACGACTAAATCAGTTATTGGTGACAGAAGGTACGTTTGCTAACAACAGCAGGTTTTATGAGTCCCGATTCACAATCCAGTCTCGCTGGTCGCTAAATTGTAGATAACTCGAGAGTCGGAATCGAAACCAGCCAGCTTGGCTTCACATTAATAGAACAGTAAATTTTCCTGCAGGAGAAAAACAATGAGCAATTTCGATCAACAACTGGAGAAAGTCCGTAAAGAATCAGGCTTTATTGCGGCACTTGATCAAAGTGGTGGTAGTACACCGAAAGCACTGGGTCAGTATGGCGTGACCGAAGACAAGTGGACCAACGACGATGAGATGTTTGATCTGGTTCATCAGATGCGAACCCGCATCGTTACTGCTGATGCGTTCAATGGTAAGCGTATTATCGGTGCCATTTTGTTTGAAGGCACCATGGATAAAGACATCGGCGGTGTCGGTTCTGCAGAATTTCTTTGGGCTGAAAAGAATGTTGTACCTTTTCTGAAGGTAGACAAAGGTCTTGAGGATGAGGCCAATGGTGTGCAGCTTATGAAGCCGATGCCGGATCTCGATGTATTGCTTGATCGTGCTAAAGGCAAAGGTGTATTCGGTACCAAGATGCGCTCTGTTATCAAGCAGGCAAATGATGATGGTATCAAGCAGATTGTTGATCAGCAGTTTGCTGTAGGTATGCAGATAGTAGGCAAAGGTCTGGTGCCGATTCTTGAGCCTGAGGTAGATATCAACTGCCCTGAAAAGCAGCTTGCAGAAGACATGCTCAAAAAGCACTTGATGGCAGGCCTTGATGCACTGAATGATGAGCAAGTGATGTTCAAGCTTACGTTGCCTGAAACTGCCAGGCACTACAAAGAGTGCATCGATCACAAGAATATGGTCAAGGTAGTTGCACTATCAGGTGGTTACTCTCGCCAGGAAGCTAATCGCCGTCTTGCAGAAAACCCCATGATGGTAGCGAGTTTCTCTCGCGCACTGGTTGAAGGATTGACGGATCAAATGTCAGATGCAGAATTCAACTCGCATCTGGATGAAGGTATCGAGTCAATTTACAAGGCTTCCGCTGCGTAAGCTGCTCACTACCAATGTAGTCAAATGAGGGCGGCCAGATTGGTTGCCCTTTTTTTTGGTGCGCCGAGCATGGCGC
>CALIHW010000139.1 GCA_938020525.1 uncultured Granulosicoccaceae bacterium
CGTCGCTATCCAGAATGTCGTAGTCGCTCAAAAGGCATGGGAAAGACGCCACTGGCCCTACCCTTGCGATGCTGGAAGGTTTTTCGGTAAGAACCGCTCGCGGAACTATAATCAGAGCATCTTAAGGCCGCAACTAAATCGGCTGAAGCTGCCATACCCAGAGATTTGACCGATGTCAGAAGACGAATACGACGACGAAGAAGAGATTATCCTCTCTGAGCTCAATGACGATGAGCTGGTCGAGCAAATGCACGACGATCTCTACAATGGACTACGCGAGGAGATTGTAGAGGGCACAAACATTCTGCTAGAGCGAAAATGGGGACCGGACAAGGTTCTCAATGACGCACTGGTTGAAGGTATGCGCATTGTCGGTATTGATTTCCGCGACGGGATTCTGTTCGTACCGGAAGTACTGATGGCCGCCAATGCGATGAAAGGTGGCATGGAAATCCTACGGCCACTGCTCGCTGAAACCGGTGCTGAAACTATCGGCAAAATGGTTATTGGTACGGTCAAAGGTGATATCCATGATATCGGTAAGAACCTGGTCTCCATGATGATGGAAGGTGCGGGCTTCGAAGTGATTGATCTCGGTATTAACAACCCGGTTGAAGACTACCTTGCGGCACTTGAAGAGCATAAGCCTGACATTCTTGGTATGTCTGCACTGCTCACTACCACAATGCCGTATATGAAAGTTGTTATTGATACCTTGAAAGAACAAGGTTTGCGTGATGACTTCATCGTACTCGTAGGTGGTGCTCCACTCAACGATGAGTTCGGTGAAGCCATTGGAGCCGATGCGTACTGTCGTGATGCAGCAGTTGCGGTAGAAACAGCTTCAAAACTCATCGCTGAACGTCGCGCAAGCTGATGATCACATGCCAAAACCTGCACTGGTAATTGCCTGCGGGGCGCTGGCTAAAGAAATAACCACCTTGATTGATATCAATCAGTGGTCGCAATTGCGGGTACAGTGCGTACCCGCCAAAATTCACAACACACCCGAACAGATTCCAGACGCTGTAAGAACGCTGATTCATAAAGCACGACCAAACTACTCGCAAATCTTTGTTGCGTTCGCCGACTGTGGCACCGGTGGCCTGCTCGATACAGTCATCAAAGAAGAAAATGTTGAACGACTACCCGGAGCACATTGCTATGAGTTTTTTGCAGGCGCAAAAACATTCAAAGAAATTTCCGAGGATGAGCTCGGTACTTTTTATTTGACTGACTTTCTGGCTCGCCATTTCGATCGCATCATCATTGAAGAACTGGGCATCGCCAAACACCCCGAGCTACGCGACATGTACTTTGGTAATTACAAAAAACTTATTTACCTGGCGCAGACAGACAACCCCGAGCTGATACAAATGGCGCAGGATGCAGCCAGTAAACTCAACCTTAAATATGAGTACAGACGCACTGATTACGGCGATCTCGAACGCGGTCTGCAACAATTCAATGAGAGCGTCATTGAGTGGCAATAACATGGCAGAGACGTTTATTGATCGGTATCAAAGGCAAGAGCAATGGCAAAACTAACCACTATTTACTGGCGTGATATCCCGGCACAGGTAACTGCTAAAGCGGGACGTAAAACCGCCAAGATACAGCTATCGGATCGTTTTCAGGAAGCTATCGATATGGCTGCTATGCGTGCCGGCAAAGGCAGCACTGATGAATACCTTGAGGACTGGCGTCGTGAGCAGACTAATTGTTCTGATGACCTCGATGCCGAAGTAAAGAAAGCCGCTACCGAGATTGAAGATGCGATTGATACAGAAGCTTTGCAGGCGCTGGTAAAGAACAAGGGAATTGCCAATCCATCCGACTCGACAGATAAAGCAGAATAGCCACCTTGTACAAAGTAAGGCTATGGTCTGTAAAACAATCGCGGCTTCTTGAAACTTGTTATAACAGCTTTGAAAAGATCGTTGTGCGCTTGCATCCTGTCTGGAACCGCATAGGCTACGAGCGACTGGAAAAGCCTTTCGCACTCACTGAAAAAGCTGTTAAAGGTTTTCTGTTTGATTGCCAGATGTGCGGCCAGTGCGCACTCAGTTCAACCGGTATGTCATGCCCGATGAACTGTCCCAAGACATTACGTAACGGCCCTTGTGGTGGAGTACGCAGCAACGGTAACTGCGAAATCAAACCCGATATGGCATGCGTTTGGGTTAAAGCATGGGAAGGCAGCTCGCGCATGAAAGAAGATAACGTGCATGTGGTGCAATTTGCTGTGAACAACAAACTCCACGGTCGCTCTTCCTGGCTAGCCGTAGCGCGCGACAAGAATCCAAAAGACAACGATCAAAGCGTAGCGAAAGAATGATGGAACAGCGCAATGTCGATTTGTCACCAGCCGAACTGTTACCGATACTGCCGGGTCACAGCTCTCCCGGTCGCTTTGAACGCGTACTACGCGCCGGTAAATTTGCAGTAACCACAGAGCTTGCACCACCGGATTCCGCCGACCCTGCACAAGTGTATGAACGTGCCAGTGTGTTTGATGGCTACGTCGATGCGATTAACGCAACTGACGGCAGTGGTGCGCACTGTCATATGTCGAGTGTGGCTGTCTGTGGCCTGCTCACCCGTGCAGGCTACTCACCGATCATGCAGATTTCCTGTCGCGATAAAAATCGTATCGCAGTACAAGGTGACATTCTTGGTGCTTCTGCAATGGGGGTAGCGAATATCCTGTGCCTTACCGGTGACGGTGTCGAATCAGGGGACCACCCGCAAGCCAAATCGGTATTCGATCTCGATTGCATGTCATTGTTACAGATCGGTCGCAAGATGCGCGATGAGTCCACCTTTGAAAGCGGCCGCAAGCTCGACCTTGCACCGGCCGTTTTTCTAGGCGCTGCTGCAAATCCGTTCGCACCGCCTTACGAATTCCGCGCTGATCGTCTCGCTAAGAAAGTTGCGGCGGGAGCACAGTTTGTGCAAACCCAATACTGCTACGACATCGACTTACTAAAAAAATACATGCAGCGAGTACGTGACCTTGGCTTGGATAAAGAAGTTTATATCCTGGTAGGCGTCGGGCCGTTAGCCTCTGCAAAAACTGCTGAGTGGATCCGCAGCAATGTACCAGGTGTACACATTCCGGATGTGGTTATAAAGCGCCTCGCTGGTGCAGAAAATCAAAAGTCTGAAGGTGTACAACTTTGCATTGATATGATTCAGCAGGCCAGTGAGATAGTAGGTATTGCGGGGTGTCACATTATGGCTTACCGGCAAGAACATGCTGTGCCGGAAATTGTCGAACGGTCGGGCATACTGTCGCGCCGCAACAGTCGTCAGGCGCCTGTACGCTGATCCAGACTTCAGATCTAAGATACATTCCTCGTTAAGTAACGAGATTTATTATATTTACTGCCACGGTAACTCTACCGGGTTCCACTAGAGAATTGTTATGACTCAAACCGTAATCTGCTCCGAGAAACGCGATCACATTATCGGCTTTGACAAGCCCTTTACGATTATTGGCGAACGTATAAACCCGACTGGTCGCAAGCTACTCGCTGAAGAAATGAAAAACGGTGATTTCAGCCGTGTTGAGGCTGACGCTATTGCACAGATCGAGGCAGGTGCACATATGCTCGATATTAATGCAGGCATACCACTAGCAGATGAGCCAGCATTACTGGCGCAGGCAATTGAGTTGGTACAGTCATTAAGCGATATTCCTGTTTGTATAGACTCATCAATTGTCGAAGCACTTGATCGCGGTCTGCAGGTTTATAAAGGCAGAGCTCTGGTTAACTCTGTAACCGGTGAACTGGAACAACTCGAACGCGTCATGCCGTTGGTAAAAAAATACGATGCGGCAGTCGTTGCTATCTCCAATGATGAAACCGGCATCTCGGAAGACCCGGCAGTGCGATTTGCAGTGGCAAAAAAGATCGTTGAGCACGCGGCAGACTACGGCATCAAAGCCTGTGATGTCGTCATTGATCCACTGGTCATGCCGATTGGCGCAATGGGTCAGGCGGGCAGACAGGTGTTTGATATTGTTGGACGTATTCAACGCGAATTGAAGTGCAATACCACCTGCGGTGCATCAAATATCAGCTTCGGTCTACCAAACCGAGACGGTGTAAATGGCGCATTCCTGTCTATGGCGATCTCACACGGAATGACTTCTGCAATAACCAACCCGATCCATAAAGAAGTCATGGAATCAGTCATGGCAGCAGACGTTTTAATGGGTCATGACCCCGACTGCCTGAACTGGATTGGCAAGTATCGTGAGCCACCAAAAGACGGTGACGGTCGCGGGCGCAGGGTTTCCAAGCGCAGGCGCCCGGCGAAGTAATTTACTTTATTTGAAGTAATTTCCGGTATTTATTGCAGCTAGCGTCAAAATATGTGCGCGGCAGTTAATCAACTGCTCGCAGGAGCACCGCTTATGTCCGAATCAGAAAAACCCCAGGTAAAAGTTGTGTTCACTCCCAGCGGTAAAAGAGGACACTTTCCTTTGGAAACACCGGTTCTGGAAGCTGCGCGTGCACTGGGTGTTGACATAGATTCCGTGTGCGGTGGGCGTGCTATCTGTGGTCGTTGTCAGGTGCTGTGTGCCGAGGGAGAATTTTCAAAGCATGAAATAGTATCCCACGCTGACAATCTTTCCTCTTTTACCAAAACAGAAGAACGCTGGGAGCGAGTAAAAAAGATATCTCTGAATGGCAGACGCTTAAGTTGCCAGGCAAAGTTACTCGGCGACGTTGTTATCGATGTTCCCCCGGACAGCCAAGTACATAAACAGGTTGTTAGAAAAGGTGCAGATCTTCTCGATATAGAACTAGATCCAGTCGTCCGTTTGCATTTCGTGCAGGTGGAAGAGCCAGACATGCATTCACCGACGGGTGATGTACAACGATTAAAGCTGGCGCTTGAAAAAGAATGGCAACTAACCGGCCTTACAATTGAACCGTCATTGCTACCGGTACTTCAAACTGTTCTACGTGAGGGGGACTGGCAGGTCACCGCAGCAGTCACTGAAGACAACAAAATCATAGCGGTATGGCCAGGCTTGAAAGAGCAGGTCCTGGGTATTGCCATAGACGTAGGCTCAACCACCATAGCAGCTCACTTATGCGATCTGCTCAGTGGTGACGTACTCGCCTCCTCCGGCATCATGAACCCGCAGATACGTTTTGGTGAAGATTTAATGAGCCGCGTGTCGTACGTGATGATGAATCCCGGCGGCGAAGTAGAAATGACCAAAGTCGTGCGCGAAGCGATCAACACACTTGTTGCTTCAACCACTGAGGAAATCGAAGCTGAGACTACTGACGTACTAGCGATGACACTGGTTGCCAACCCGGTTATGCACCACTTGTTGTTAGGCATAAACCCGGTTGAACTGGGTGGTGCACCGTTTGCGCTGGCAACAGATGAGCCGGTACTTTGCAACGCTTCAACATTCGACTTCAACACGCACCAAAACGCTCAGGTTTATGTTTTGCCTTGTATCGCAGGCCACGTGGGTGCAGATACTGCCGGTGTCATACTGGCGGAACGGCCGGATATGATGAGTGAGATGACACTGCTTGTCGATGTCGGTACCAATGCAGAGATCGTACTCGGCAACAATGAACGCATACTCGCTTGCTCCAGTCCAACCGGACCTGCCTTTGAAGGCGCCCAGATAAGTGGCGGACAGCGCGCGGCACCCGGTGCGATCGAGCGAGTAAGAATTGATCCGGTAACACTTGAGCCTAAGTTCAGTATTATCGGCAGTGAAACCTGGTCTGATGACCCGGCTTTTGAGGAGCAAACAAAAGAGCTAGGGGTTACCGGCATCTGCGGCAGTGGCATTATTGAAGTGGTCGCCGAGATGTTTCTAGCCGGTATCATCGATACCAATGGTGTCATTACCAGCACCCATGCAAGCCAGTCTAATCGGCTAATAGAAAATGACAGAACATACTCTTATCTGTTGCATGACGGCGAAGTCAAAATTGTTATTACGCAAAACGATGTCCGGCAGATTCAATTAGCCAAAGCAGCACTGTATGCAGGCGTCAGACTATTGATGGACAGGCTTGAAATAGAACAGGTTGATCGTATTCGACTGGCTGGCGCATTCGGCAGCCATATTGACGTTAAGTACGCAATGATTCTAGGCTTAATCCCTGACTGCAATCTGGCGAATGTATCATCTGCCGGTAATGCAGCGGGTTCAGGTGCTCGAATGGCGCTTTTAAACCGCAGCACTCGAACGGATATTGAATCTCTGGTCAACCGGGTAGAGAAAATTGAAACAGCAGTGGAACAGAAGTTTCAGGACCACTTTGTAGAGGCAATGGGAATTCCGCACAAGACGGCGCAATTCCCAAAGCTCTCTGAAGAAGTTAAGTTACCTGAACCAACCGCTACTGTATCAGGCGGGGGGCGCAGCCGTCGTCGCAGGCGCAGAAGCTGAGCACACGGTGGTACGTCTGAGGTTGGACGTCTT
>CALIHW010000140.1 GCA_938020525.1 uncultured Granulosicoccaceae bacterium
GAGCTTGTCCGAGAATGAATGATCTACTGCGAAAGCGATCTTTTGGCCAGCTATTACGATCGATATCGTTAAATATGAATGACTATTCGCCTCAATCGATCGAAATATCTGACTCAAAATCTCACTTTCTCGCTACGACCCTCATTCTCGGACAAGCTCCTAGCTACCAGCTAAAGTTTCCATTCGAATGCGAGTTACATTACCTTCGATTGCGCTCAGGCTTTCAAGCTTGGTAATGGCATTGTTCATCGACCCTTCTGCAATTCTTTTAGTTAACAACACTATTGGAAGCTTGCCTGAGTCATCGACTGGTTCCTTCTGAACAATTGCCTCGATACTAATAGCCTCATCTGCCAATACTCTAGAGATTTCGGCCATCACCCCCGGCTTATCTTCAGCAAGAATTCTGAGGTAGTAAGAGGTTTGAAAATCTGCGGACTTAATCGACTGAGTGTCAATTAGCGCGTCGTGTTGGAATGCCAGTGTCGGTACCCGATTATCAACGCTTGCAGTAGCAACGCGCACTACGTCCATTATGTCTGCCACAACGCTTGATCCAGTTGGTTCAGCACCTGCACCAGCACCATAGTAAAGTGTCGGGCCGACAGCATCTGCCTGAATTAGCACGGCATTCATCACTCCGTCTACATTGGCAATTAACCTGCGCTCAGGTATCAGTGTCGGGTGAACGCGGAGCTCTATTCCGTTACCCGTATCTATTGCCATTCCAAGATGCTTAATGCGATAGCCGAGCTCCTGCGCGTAGGCTGTATCTTCCCTGGTAATAGAACTGATGCCTTCAATATGCACTGCTTCAAACTGAAGCGGTACACCAAAAGCAATTGAAGCAAGTATTGTAAGCTTGTGAGCTGCGTCAATACCTTCAATATCAAAAGTTGGATCGGCCTCTGCGTAACCAAGTGCCTTGGCTTCTTCAAGCACATCTTCAAACTCGCGGCCTTTTTGAAGCATCTCGGTGAGTATGTAGTTACAGGTACCGTTAATAATTCCGGCCACCCATTGAATCTTGTTGCCAGCGAGCCCCTCTCTAATAGACTTAATTACCGGAATACCACCAGCCACTGCAGCTTCAAACGCCACACTGACTCCGTGCTCACGAGCTGCTTCAAAGATATCTGCACCGTGACAGGCAACCAGCGCTTTGTTAGCTGTCACTACATGCTTGCCGTTGGCTATTGCAGCTAATAACAATGTGCGGGCAGGCTCATCCCCCCCCATGACCTCAACAATCACATCGATATCAGGGTCATTTACAATGGATTCGGAATCCTGAGTTAGTTCTACTTCACCAAGCAACGGGTCAAGTTTACGATCGAGATTACGCACAGATGCAGACTTTACGACGATATCCTGCCCGATACGACGGCTGATCTCGGCTGCGTTCCTGGTGAGAACTGTAGCCGCCCCTTGTCCGACAGTTCCAAAGCCCAGAAATCCGATTTTGACAGGTTTCAATTTGCGCCACTCGCTCCGCGTTGGTGATGTTAGGCAAGCGAGCTATTATACCTGTATGTCATCCGAAATCGATCAGACACTCACAATGAAATTTACTCTGGATAACCCATCAGCAGACTATGTGTTCGGGCACTATGGCGACGGCGTGCTGAAGGTCAATCAAACTGACCATCATTCCAGCCTGATCATATTCCCCGATGCGCTCATCCAGGACTGGCCGGTTAAATCGATAGATGATCTGCAAATCAGTCATTTTGACGATATTGTAAAACGCGAGCCGGATATCGTGCTGCTTGGCACTGGCCTGCAGCAACGGTTTCCGCCTGTAGAGTTTCGTCGCTCCCTGGTGCAGGCGGGGTTAAATCTGGAAATCATGGATACGGCTGCGGCCTGCAGAACCTACAACTTGCTGGTGTCAGAAGGTCGTGATGTGGCAGCGGCTGTCATTATTTACTGAGCGCCAGATTAACCAGGTGGCTGGGTTTTCACGCTGCAAGCTTTTGCCGCCGCAGTGTACTTCCCAATCACGCCCGCAATAACGCCGCTCTCGCCGCCCAGCGACACGGCAAAACACAGAAACACGTGAGATTACTGAATTTGTGACCTTCTAAACGGATTTAATGGTTCAGAACTGCAACAATGCGTTCATTGAATGAAACATATGGAAGTACTCATTATGATCAACGATACACCAAAGAGCCCAAAGCCCCGAATCACTCAGAACCTCAAGCCAGGTCCAAAGCCGACTTACGATGGCGGCTTTCACATTGCGAATAAGCCCAAACCTAAGCGGAACACGGCAAATAAGCGAAGCAGCACCCAGACATTCATCTGCGGGTAACCAGTATTTTATGCCGGGTAAACCTTACCCGGCGAGCCACTCAATTTGCAAATGACTTGGCTTTCCCTGCCGCAGCATCAGATTCAACCCAAATTCTCTACGAATTCTTAAATCAGAAGTGACCCGTCAGGGCTATATATGCACCGTCGAATGTTGCATCGGACTGCCAGTCATCGATGTCATCAACCTGGAGCGAAAGTCGACGAATACCACCCTGCACTCCTATATCGAAAAGCGGTATAAGATCTACCTCCAGGTGCAGATATGCCTCCAGGTCAGAAAGGTTGTTATTCTGAAAAGCAATTAAGTTCCCGCGAACACCGGCAGCCAAACCCGAGAACGGCAAATCAAAACGAGCGTGGCCATACACCATTGGTATGATTTGATCGATATCGATCCGGTCTGTAAGACCGCTGGCTTCTCTACCTTCAACAAAACCATCCAGCTGCCTGGCAGTGAGACCAAGATCAATAGACACCCAGTTATCCAGTATTTCGTAGTAGAGAGTGCCGTCAAGCGAGGTCATATCAATCTCAGCATCCACTTGCCCACCGGTAAAGTTGATGGCGCCGCCCAGAGATCCGCTTACCGAATCCGAACTGCCGGTCCAGGTGAGTGGTGTCGAACGCAATTGAACATTCGGGATGAGTGGTATCGGATGCTCGACGGCAATAAGTATCGATGTGCTTTCGCCTCTCTCTCCACTGAATTCTGTGGAAAAATCAAAAGCGTCTGCGCTCTGACCAATCGTCCCCCCCAGCTCTGGCTGCCAGAGATGAGCGCTCCCATGCAGGCCGAATATGGTGTCGGCCGAAGCTGAAGCACCAAAAGCAAAAAATCCCAGAACTAGCGGTGCTACCAGAGATCTGGGGCTGCGCTTCAAATGATCACCCATTCCGGCGAAGGAGAAGCACCTAGCCTTGAAGCAGCGAGCCTCGAAGCGCTGAGCAAGGGACAAACATGTTCGAAGGGCCATTAGGTTTCCGTTCTTATTGTTACGTCGCGACAGCATGCACATTTGAATCCAGAAAAATTACCAGAACATTCGCCGGGTAATTGCCCTAGGAGCTTGTCCGAGAATGAATGATCTACTGCGAAAGCGATCTTTTGGCCAGCTATTACGATCGATATCGTTAAATATGAATGACTATTCGCCTCAATCGATCGAAATATCTGACTCAAAATCTCACTTTCTCGCTAC
>CALIHW010000141.1 GCA_938020525.1 uncultured Granulosicoccaceae bacterium
ATCTGACTCAAAATCTCACTTTCTCGCTACGACCCTCATTCTCGGACAAGCTCCTAGGAGAGTGGTCCTCGCGGTATGGTTTGCGCTCGGGTCTGAGGTCCACTTCAACGAGCGGCACGCCGTCAGCTGTCCCGCCAAATACCCCCCCCCGCACCGCTGATAATCCAGATGCTGATTTTTCAGCCCTGTTAATTATTTTGGTTCCTTGATGTCGTGATTTGGAAATGAGACTCTGGAACTAACTCGCAGCTCAGATCTCTAAACTCGTCGGCAAAAATATTGATCACGGCCTGCTCTTTGATAGCGCAATGACTAAAAACGTGAATTCGAACAAAACACTATTGACTCCAGGATGTCTGGTGATGGTGCTGTGCTGGACTCTCTTTGCCTGTGACGCAGAGCCCGACTTTGGCGAGTCGCCCAATCTCTCGAGTTTTTTTGAGACAGTCACTGACGAGTGTGGGCGTTACGATCAATCGCTTGCTTACAGGCAGCGGGCAATAACGCAGATAGTCTCCCCGCAGTCTGATTGGGTAGCGGCGATTGAAAGCGCGATTCCCGATACAGAGATACTATTTGAAGACGGCGACTACCAACTGGATCAGTATGCTGTGCGAATAGGAAGCGGAGTGACTATTCGTAGTGTTAATGCAGACCCACGTCGGGTTCGTATCAGAGGGATGGGCTACCGCGAGCCATCTGAGGGGTTCGTGGTTATTGGTAACGACGTCACTATTGCAGACATATCGATAAGTGATATTCGGGACCATGCTGTTTCAGTTAAACCTGAATCTGGCGCACATCAGGGGTTGCAGTTGTACAACCTGAACCTCATCGACATCGGTACCCAACACATTAAAGTTAATCCCGGTGGCGCACGTAACGGATTGATTGCCTGCTCCTCGATTGGCTATAGCGAAGATGGTGCAATAGGGGATTACAATGGCGCTATCGATCTGCATGGAACATTCAACTGGACGATAAGAGACAACTACATTTACAACATTGCCGGGGATGGTAGCGGTTGCCTTATTGATCAGGACTGCGGGCAATTTATAAGTTCGCCTGCTATATTGGCCTGGCTTGGTGCGCGGGATACTAAAGTCATTAACAACACAATTGTGGATAGCTATCGCAACATTGCATTTGGTCTTGGCTCTGAACACAACGGAGGCACTATATTGCACAATACCATCATTCAGTCATCTCCTGGAGATGCAGGGATCGAGTTGTTTGGTGCGACTAACGCACTCGTCGAGTACAATACAGTACGCCTTTCTGGTAGGTACCCGGGGCCTGTTGAATTCCGCCAGACGGATGGCTTGATTGTCAGGAACAACTGGCTTTCACGTAAGCCCTGGGATCGCGGTGGAAATCGAGGCATTGAATTGTCAGGTAACGCTTACAGAGTTACGGAATCACCTCATCTGCAATAGCGTGTTGTGCAGCAACCCTGATAGAAGTCGAGAGCAGCTCTCAATCGACTCGCTCTATTTCGCCAATAACCTATCTAAGTGGACGTAGCGGACCTCAGCCATACGTACAAACCCAGTGCTATCAGGCCCGCGACTGCATATAGATTAGATTTTTTTCGGTGTTGTAGGCCTTCCTCGGTAAGATTGTCTGTTGAAGGTCTGCTACCTGAGAACAAGCGGTCATACCAGGCTTTATTTATTTTCTTTTTTACGTGTACTTGTGTCTTTGCATGTGACTTTATAGCAAAAATCAGGAGCACGATGCTGATTATCAGAACGAGATTATCCATTCATTCACTGTGATTAGATTGAGCTGATATATGTAAGACTTTTGTCAAACAATATTCTGAGAGCATCATGGTCTTGAGGTTAGCTGATGTCAATTTAGTATTTGAGTAACTGAGTTTGTCAAATCTGGAAAACCAGCCATCTCTTATATGTTGTAGGCTAGCTGCAAGAGAAGTCATTAATCTATTATTAATCGATAGCTATCTAACCGTGCTTCAAAATCGTACGTCACCGTGACAATAGCAATTTCCCCGGTGTTGAATATTTTAGCCAGATCTTCAATTTCAGCTTTGCATCGCTCCGGTGTACCAACGGTATATCCGCTTAGTAAGTGATCGTACTCCGCCTGTTTAGAGGTTGGTAGTTTTAATCGAATGTCTTGCACTTCTTCCGGTGGCAGTAATGGGTTATTGTATCCAGCTGTCGTCAATTTTCGATACACCGCAGTACCCGCCAGTAGCTCAGCCTGTTCTTGTGTGTCGGCACAAAAAGCACCAATTGCTAACATGCGTTTCGGTGCGTCGGTGTGGCCGGCTGCATCCCACGCTTGTGAGTAAGCATCGAATATCGAAGGGTGACAATGATCTGGTGAGATAAACCGTGCCAGCGCCAGATGCATTCCGAGCTGACCGGCAAGTGCTGCGCTACCACCGCTTGAACCGAGCATCCACATTTGCGGGCGATCACTGTGGATCGGGCTGATGTGTAAGTCTGCCCAAGGATGGTCATCTGGCAAATTCTTTTTCAATAATGCTTTAAGCGTTGCTGCCTGTGTCGGGTAATTGCTGCCATCCTGCGGTGGGTTGGGCCAGGCAAGTGCTGTTGTCGCCAGAGCATCACCACCAGGTGCGCGTCCTATCCCTAAGTCGATCCGGTCCGGAAACAAGGCGGCTAGCATGTTGAAAACTTCAGCGACCTTTAACGGGCTATAGTGATTAAGCATGACGCCACCACTGCCTATACGCATATTTTGCGTCACACTGGCGATGCGAGTGATCAGAATTTCCGGGCTGGGGCCTGCGAACTGACCGCTATTATGATGTTCTGCTACCCAAAACCGTTCATACCCTAGCAAGTCGCAGGTCTTGGCCAATTCAATAGACATCTGGCCAGCATTGCCGTGTATTGCGTTGGCAGGCGAGGGATGTACAGGGGTTTGATCAAGAACGGTTAATTTTAAGGTCGGTGACATAATTTATTTATGGTTTGTTCGCAGCATGAGTATGACAAGGGTTGGTACTGCTGTCATATGTACAGCAATCGAGTTGGTGTTAATATCAAGAAAATGTTTATTAAAGTGAAGTACTACTGTCATGACATCCCTGGGAAATAAATCAACTGATAGCAGCTTTGACGCAAAGGCCAAAGAGGATGCGCTCAAAAATGAATCAGAACAATGGGATACGTCGAAACCCGAAGACGCCAAAGCAGGTGATATCCCTGTTATTGATCTGGAAGCATACTTTACGAGTGGTGAGGATCGTGAACTTGAAATTGTTGCTGAACAACTAAGAACCGCCTGTGAGGAGACAGGTTTTTATTCTATTGTCGGGCATCAAATCAGCCGGGTAGATATCGCAGAGACATTTGATCAAATTCGCCAGTTCCATAATCTCCCGATCGATAGTAAAAATGAAGTGTTAATGGATCGCCCTGATTGGCCGGTAGGTGGTATGGGCTATTTGCCTTTTAGAAATCGAAAACTACCCGCACGTGATACGGGCAATTTGAACGAAGCCTTTATCTTAAAGTGTGATGATAAGTTAGGTATGGATGATAATCAGTGGCCAGATGCGAGCAGTTTGCCTGAGTTCCGTGCTGTAGTTGAACGCTATGCGGGTCAAATGGAAATGTTGGGCAAACGCATGCTGCCAATCTACGCAAGAGCACTGGGTGTTGAAAAAGATTTTTTCAAAGAGGCTTTTGACACACCTTTGTATCGCTTGCGCATGACTCACTATCCGGCAACTGGGCCAAAAACTGGGGATCATCCGAAAAATGGCTATGGTATTTCTCCACACGTTGATACTTCATTTTGCACGATATTAGCTCAAGATAGGCCGGGCTTAACGGTTTTTAGTGAACGTCGAAAAGTGTGGGTTAACGCGCCTGTGGTTGATGGTGGGTTTATCGTCAATACAGGTGAACTATTAAAACACTGGAGCAATGATCGATTTTTAAGTACCCGGCACTTTGCAAATAACAACACAGGTACAGATTCGCGTTATTCTATACCATTTTTCTTCAATGCAAATCCCCACTATGTAATGAGTTGCATACCGAGTTGTTGTAGTAAAGATAACCCGGCAAAGTATCCACCCATTTCTTATGCTCAAAGTCAGGGTGTTGTACAAGGCGAGTAAATCTTGACTTTTAGTTACTCCATTGTGTTTTTGTTCTGTTCGTGAGCCACACCTCTTGCCGCAAGCCTGGCTGCTGCGAGCATCTCGTGACGGGTAACATCCGGCAGCACCTGTCGAATTTCGGAGCCTAATGTGTGCAGTGTTTTGTTAGCGTGTAATTTGCCATCGAGATCATTAACTGCCCCGATAGCGACTAAAGAGTCAATCACCGTTTGAAATGATGCCTTATTGTACACTTCGTTTGGATCGCGGGCCTCTGTCATAGCGAAACGATGAGCCGCACTACGAAATCGATGAGTGTATTCGTCAAGCCCAACGCCGTTGCTAAATTCGGCTAACAATGCAGCGGCCAGGTAACCTTGTTCAATAGTCGGTCGTACCAGTGTTGCTAATCGAAAGAGTAGAACTGTTTGCAGTGAGCTTTCTGAAGGTCTCTGTACTCGATTATTTTCTATGTCCAGCAAGCCTGTTTGTGCCATCGCTGTTAAGGAGTTTTCTAACATTTGTGGAAGCGCTTGATCGCTCAGATAATACTGTGCACAAAAAACCGGCCAGGCTTGTTGAATGAGTCGCTCAAGCCTTGTTCTGCTCACACTACGCTGCTGTGTGAATAAGCAAGCAATAAGTGATGGCACGACAAAAAGGTGTAAGATATTATTTCTGAAATACATCAGCGATGTTTTCTGTCTTGGTTTGATCTTTACGATTCTGCCAAGCTCAGAGTCTGTAAGCTTTAGAAAGCCCAGTTTCGATGTCTGTTCAATCCATGTGTTTGGCTGCGAATCTGGCAATACAATCGACAATGATTCGTCTTCAAGACTGGTTGAATGAGTTCCCGACACATTGTTTGGGTATAAGTTTTTTAGAAGCTTAATTGTAAGTTCGAGCTGGTCCTGCAATTCCTGTTGTCCACTTGCCTTGCCTGGTGCTGCAAGTAGTAGACTTGCTACCAGTGATACGGGGGTCACGCTTACTGCTGAATTAATGTTAGTTAGTATTTCCCTCCCGAGGGTGGATACCATACTGCGGTAGCTTTCTGTTTTTACCAGGGAAACGGTGCCGCCACTGCTGTCCGGGTTCTTGCTTGCGTCTGCTATCGATTGCCAATCGGGTATATGCTCGTTCAGGAAAGCATTCAACTCTATAGGTTTACCAATACTGACGTAAACCCGCCCGTAGACCTCCCGTAGTGTATTCAACGCCTTGAATAATCCGAGCAAGGACTCTTTGCGTTTTTTACCACCGGCTAATTCGTTAGTAAATGAACGACCTTCCAATAGTTTTTCATAACCAAAATATACAGGCACGAAAACAACTGGACGAAGTGGTTCAGATAGATACGCTTGTACGGTCATTGAAAGCATGCCTGGCTTTGCAGGTAATAACAGTCCGCTGCGGCTGCGTCCTCCTTCAATAAAATATTCCAGCGAGTGGCCGCGTTGCACCAGCTCTTTTAGGTAGGTATTGAAGACGGTTGCGTACAGTTTATTACCTGCGAAACTTCTGCGTAAAAAGAACGCACCACCGCGTCTTAAAATTCCGCCAACTATCGGGAGATTAAGGTTTAGACCAGCGGCGATATGCGGTAGCGAATAACCGTTGACGTAGAGAATGTACGACAACAGCAAGTAGTCTATGTGTGATCGGTGGCAGGGAACATAAACTATCTCACGGCCTTCAACTATCTGATCAAGCTTTTGTAAACCGGATAGCTCGACTCCATCGTAGAGTTGTGTCCATAATCTGGTGAGAACACCGTGAAGCAGCCGTGCAGTGCGATGAGACATATCGGCTGCGACTTCTTCTGCATACTTTTCTGCGTTGGTATGCAATTTATTGACGTTGCTTTTTGAGGCAGACGTAGTTTTTGATTGCTCGTTGATTTGATGTCTGACATCGGGATCCGCCACCACATGTTGAATCAGCATCCGCCGGTGTGACATATCAGGCCCAAGCGTAGCGTGCCTTCTTCGTCTAAAATGAACTCGCAACAGACGCTGAAGTTTTCTTTCCAGTCTTGCCGTTGATTGATCTGCCGGGTTCGGGGTCGATCCTGCTTCTGCTAAAAAGCGACGCAAGCTCATAGGCTCACTGAAGCGAAGTAAGGTATGACGCCCATGTACCAGCGTGATCAGAAACTTACGTGTTCGTCCGGTGATCTCCCAGTGCTCGGAGAAAAACACTTTCCAGAAACTGTTCTGGCGATCGGGTTCCTGCCCCCAATACACAGATACCGGAATAATCATGCAATCACTGGTTTGGCTTGCAGTGATCTCCTGAAGGAGTTCGCCATATTTCTTTGAAGGTACAAAAGCGTGTTTACTTAGCAGTCTCCGGCGACTTTGTTTTAATACATCGGTTGAGGTTGTATATTGAATCTTGCCGAGATGAAAACTGCTGTCCGGAGGTGGCAGTTCGTGTTGCTGACAAATGACCTTTAGTGCAGCATGATCTGAGCGACTTTTGTGTTCAAATACGTATAGAACCGGGTCCTCTGGATTTTGGTTTTTAAATAAATCCGCTGGTTGTGCGGGTATCACCGTTGGCTTGACCCACAGTGACAGTAGTCGATCAATGAGTGCTTGTGCTGAAATGCCGGTCATTGGTCAAGCATATTCATATGGTTAAAGAGTAGATGAGCAATTATAGCTATCCTGGTTCGTTTAGGTGGATTGTTTGGTGGTGAGGAGGTAACTTTGTAGAAAGCTGAATTTGAGTCAGGTGATTTTAAGCGGGGCTTGTTGATTTTGAATCAGGCCCGTGAGTCTTTGTAAGCCAGATAACGCTGGTATATATTGTTGGCTTTTGCATCATAATTTTCCACACATAATCATGTCGATCAATTCCTTTTTATTCGCCGTTCTGGTTGCGGCTCTGGTTGCTGCCGGGTCGCTTAGTCTGCCAGCGCGGGCAGATGAAGATATTTTTGCATTGAGTAAAGACATCCTCATTGGAACAGACTCGCAACGGATAAATGCCGCCGATGCGATCATTGCGCGCGGCAATAAAGATATGATTCCTACACTCGTATTATTGATGCGTATTGGTGGATCACATGTGGTTACGCAACGAGCACTTCATGCTTTAACCGGCAAGGAACTTAAAACCTGGCGCGAAGCAATGCTCTACCAGGAAGCGCATCCTGAATTTGCACCACATCCAAGCTATTACGACCTCAAGCTCTGGTATTGGGGCGGCATTGATCAGGACTTTCTCTCTCTTTTTAGTGAGTTGGAAGATCGCAGTAGTATGCGTGTCCGCTTTGAGGAGATCACCTGGGGAGGTGTGCTCTTTGATGGTATTCCCTCACTTGAAAATCCGGAACTCATCAAAGCACAGGATGCCGACTATCTGCTCGATAGTGATTTGGTGTTTGGTGTAAAAATAAACGACGATGTTCGTGCCTACCCGTTGAGAATTATGGGTTGGCACGAGATGTTTAATGACACCATTGGCGGTGTGTCAGTCGCATTAGCGTACTGTACGCTTTGTGGTGCCGGCATTCTGTTTGAAACTCAATTGATTAACCGCGACAAACCATTTATTTTTGGTTCATCGGGTTTGTTGTATCGATCAAACAAGCTGATGTTTGATCGGCAGACCAAGAGCCTTTGGAATCAATTTACCGGAGAGCCGGTATCTGGTGAGTTAGCTGACTCGGGCATCAAGCTCAAAATTCGACCAACCACTATCACTTCGTGGAAAAACTGGCGATCCCTTCATCCAGAGACCAAAGTGCTATCACTTGAGACTGGGCATTTTCGTGACTACGATTCCGGCGTTACCTATAAAGAATATTTTGCATCACCTGATTTAATGTTTCCAACAATCACGGACGAACGTCGTTTGCTGCAAAAAGCGCAGGTCTATGGTATCCGGGTAGCCGGTGGTGCAAAAGCATGGCCGCTCGAGGTATTTACTACAGAACCTGTTATCAACGATCGTGTCGGATTATCTAATGTTCTGTTGGTTGGCGATGCGACAACTCAGACTGTGCGTGCGTATGAGCGTAATAATATTATTTTTTCAGGTGATAAAAATAATATAAGTAGCGCGGACGGGCCCTGGCAGATTACAGAAAACGCACTGATCGGCCCGGGTGATCAAAAGCTTTCACGGATATCCGGTCACGTAGCTTATTGGTTTGCATGGGATGGTTATCTGGGCGCTAAAAGTGAACTTTATAAAACGCCCGAATAAACGGCCGGAATAGACACTTATTAAGTAGAATGGCTTCGTGCACAGGTAAGTGCGGTTGCTTATATTTGTTCTGAATGGACCGGGCGTGAAGCTCGTAGCAGACATTGTCTACATGAATGGTTCCTGAATAAACGATTAACCCGCACGATGTTAAGTAGTCGAAATCGATGAAAGTTATGGATATTTCGCTGATTCTGGTTGTCTATGATTTACCTACTATTACCAGGCTAGCACAAGAAATTATGCTTTAAGCCTGAATGAGATAAATGTTATGGCTGGAATTAGACGGAATTCGTTTGGTAAGCTCGCCTCGCTACTGACTTTCATCTTCATATTGTCTGGATGCGCGACTATTCCCCTAGGGCAATCAAGCGGGAAATCAAGCGGGCAAGAAGGCGCTTCGGCATATCAGGAGCCGGAGTCACACCCGGGCACTGAGGTTGTGCGGGGTGGTTCTGTGATCGGAATTGAAAATCGTGCTGATGAAACATGGGTTGAGATAATAGATCGTCCATTGCTAAAAAGCGGCTTACCTGATCTGCGACAAAATTCATCGGGGCGATTTCTCGCGATTGTGCCGGGCTTTCTGGATCCACTTGACTACAGTAACGGCCGGTCAATAACAATCATTGGTACTGTGGATGGTAGCGAGACGCGTAAGATCGCAGAGGCGGATTATAACTATCCGATAATCGCTGTGACGGATCATCAACTCTGGTCTGCAGCGGCAGCTCGTTCAGTCGGGTACAGATACAGCAGCCGACTACGGCGTGCGTATAATGGTTACTCCAGATATCCTTATCGTAGCCGTCTTGGAAGACATGCCTTTGGAAGAATTGGATATGGATTCGGTCATCGACACCGTAGCAGGCATGGCAGTAGAAACAGGGAATTTATATCAGGTAGTAGCAGGTTATAAGGCTGTAATTATTTATCATATTGCTACAGCTTCTTCTTAGGTGGCACTTAAGGGTTGGAGCTCAACGTCAATGTATTACCGGGTCAGCTTTATCAATTGTTGACCCGCTCAGTTATCCAGCTATCACAATGCTAGTAAACCAAACTCCAATTTGTTCTTTGGATGGATCCAATTGAGATACACCTGGGCTGTATTAGATCGGTTGCTGATTTTCTCGCTATGATTTGTTAACTTAGTTGCTGTAAGGTTCAAATCCAGTAACGAGAAATTTATGAAAGCCATACTTGGCACGATGACCTTTTCTGATCAGGTCGACAAAGACACAGCCGCGGCCATGGTAGATCAATTTCGCGATGCGGGATTTGATGAACTGGATTCAGCGTATGTGTACTGCGGTGGGGAAACCGAGAAGCTTCTGGGTGATCTTCAACAAGCAGGTGAGCTAGCTGGTTGTAAGCTGGCGACGAAAGTAAACCCGAAAGCAGGTGGTCTTTCCCCTGAATCTGTGGGCAAACAATTCGCTACATCTCTAGAGCGCATGCATGTTGGCAGTGTAGATCTTCTCTATTTGCATCAGCCGGATCTTGAGACGCCAATAATGCAAACTCTGGAGGCTGTACAAAAGCACCATGATGCCGGGCGCTTTGGGCGTCTGGGTTTGAGTAACTACGCTGCGTGGCAGGTTGCAGAAATAGCCGGCTTGTGCGAGCAACACGGTTTTATCAAACCAACGGTTTACCAAGGCATGTATAACGCTTTTACTCGTGATGTAGAGCGGGAGTTGTTTCTGTGCCTTAAGAACTTTGGTATTGCTTTCTATGTGTACAACCCGCTCGCTGGCGGTATGCTCACCGGCAAACACCAGTCGGTGGCTGATGCGCCTCCGGAGGGTCGATTTTCAGATAATGCAGAGTATCAATCGCGCTACTGGAAGGCTGATTATTTCGATGCACTGGACGCCTTTAAAAATGCTTGTGTTGATGAAAATATAACTCCTGCGAGTGCCGCATTGCGTTGGCTTGCTCATCACTCTGGTCTGGATAGCTCCAAGGGTGATGCGGTAATTGTTGGTGCCAGTTCTATGAGTCATTTCGCAAGTAATATTGAGGCTCTGGGTAGTGCTGTACTACCAGAGTCGATTATCAATGCATTGGATCGCGGTTGGGATATAGCACGACCTGACTGTATTAAATACTTTCGTCCCTGACTTTCGAGCTGTCTTGGGACTAGTCAAGACGCACGGTATCGGCGCCAATCAAGGTAATAGCTGACAGATACAGAAATTGATTGCGATGGTGCAGAGGGCTTGCTAGTCTGTGAAATGCTGGGATTCCATGGTTTAGTCATGGAGCGACCATTCACAACGGGGGAATACAATGCTGGCTAAATGGCAGAAACTTGGTATTGCATCAGTAGTAACTTGCGGTGTCTTGTTAGGTGTTACTCAGGTGCAGGGAACTGGCCTGACGTCCTGGAAGTCCGGTTTAAATCATGACCGGATCATACAAATCCAAAATGAAGGTGGTACGCGTGAAGCGGTAGATGGCGTGGAAATAGCCTACTTCAGTAATTCATCTTTTCAGGTAACTTCCCCGCGCGGGATTTCTATAATTGTTGATCCCTGGCGCAATGATCCCTCGGGTGCCTGGGGACTTTGGTATCACGTAGAGTACCCGGCAGCTGAAGTTGATATTGGTATGTCTACCCACGCTCATTTTGATCATGATGCGCTGGATAAAATTGACGCCAACATGTTGCTTGACAGAATGGGTGGTTCGTTCGAGTTAGGTGATGTAAAAATCACAGGCCTTGCAGACAAACATCAATGCGTTGCTCCGGGTCTGGTGCCATGGACAGAGGCAGTTAAGCAGTTCGAAGGTCGCGATGATCCTTGTGTAGATAATTTCCGCCACATGGACAATACAATGTATCTCATTGAAACCGGTGGCATGCGCTTACTCATGTGGGGAGACAATCGTCCTGAACCCACTGCAGAAGTAAAAGAAAAGATCGGTAATATTGATATTGTTTTTGTGCCGGTTGATGGTTCAAAGCATATTCTCGATTACGAACAGGCAGATGCTGTGTTGGAAATGACTAATGCAAAGATTGCTATTCCTCACCATTACCTGGTGCCTGAAACCACGTACTACACATCAACCCTGCTGCCAGCAACTGAATGGGCTGAAACTCATGAAAATACCATGCTGGACGCACCGTCGGTTACAGTGACCAAAGCGGATCTTGAAGGCAAGCAGGGTCATGTGTACTACTTTGGCTCGCACAATATGGTAACTGCAGAAAAATCAGAGTAATCGGGTAAGCTGCGCTTTTTTGATAATCTATTGAGTGCTGTTAGAAACAAGCTCGGGCGGCGCAATGTCGCCCGAATTATTTATCTGTATCTGTTTGCGCTATTAACTTTATTGCTGTGCATCACAGCACCTGTCTCTGCTCACTTTAAACTTAATCTGAATATTCGTATAATGCACATTGTGCACGTCGACAACGGCGTCGATGTGTTTTTGCGGTTGCCGATGCCTTATCTGGTTGCAGATCGTGTTGGTGCAGAGCAGGAAGATGGAAGCCTGCAACCGGCACCTTTTACCAACAATAAAATGGTTGACGGTGAGTTAATGCACTCCGTTGATTTCAGTGCGCTGGAAGCAGATCCGTCAGGACTTGGTGAGATAGCGGCTCAAGGTCACGCAATAGAGTCAAAAGGGCAAAACCTGAAAGCCTCGGTCAAGGCGGTATCACTGTTTACCGGCTTATCACAACCGCCATTCAGCACACTTGACGAAGCAAAAACAGCGTTTGCAAAACATACGACGCAGAACATTGAACCTGCTCCGTTCGTGGGAGATGTTGTTGTTGATGTGTGGTTACAGTATCGCGGTGCAGAATCGGTGTCGAGTTACCGGATTTCCAGTGATCTGAATCCCGGTTTAGCTGGCCAGGAAGAAACAGCAAACCTGATCGTTGACTACGCTGACATGCCGCCGCAGATATTTAGAATAAAAGGGTTGCTGGATCAGCCAGTCGAGATTTCGAACTCAACATGGGCTGCAGCCAGTACCTTTGTGGTGGAAGGTGTTCATCATATATTGAGTGGATATGATCACTTGCTATTCGTTGTATGTCTGGTGTTGGGTGCTGCAGGTCTTCCGATTTTAATTTGGCGGGTAAGTGGTTTCACTATTGGGCATATGCTGACGCTGACATTGGGTTTTTTTGGATATGTGCCGAACTTTCCGTGGTTTGTACCATTGGTTGAAGCAGGCATAGCCATTTCTATTGTTATAGCGGCTGTGTTTGCACTCGGTAATCTCAAAGTAAAAAGCCCAGACAAAGCACGAAGCAAGGGCATTGTGATTACTGTGTTGATTGGTATGTTACATGGTCTGGGTTTTTCTTTTGTGCTGCGTGAAATACTTGGTGTTAACTCTCCGAATCTGTGGCTGAGCTTGTTGTCCTTTAATATTGGAGTTGAAATCGGTCAACTGGCGATAGTAGTACTATTGTGGCCACTACTGTATTTGATCAGGCGTAGTATTCCTGCGGCTATTGAAGCAGTTACGTGGGCAATAGCGCTTCCGTGTATTGGTATCGCTGCATACTGGAGCGGTCAGCGGGGGCTGGAATTTATAAACAGCCTGATGGGCTAGCAGGCTAAATCAGGCTACTTAAAATGTACTTTGAAAAAACAGTAACTGCCTATGTTGATAGATAGTGTATTTAAAACGCTGGATCCGTTTCTTCAATCTTACCTGATTAATTCTGATGATGATCCACTACAGTATTATAAAAAGCTGGAGAATACAGACAATGCCGATAGAATCTGGCAGGACCTTCGTTCTATTGATGCAAAAAGTAGTGGTCTCCTGACCCATATTTCTGTGATGTTTGTGGTGCTTGGATTTCTGGCGGCAGATGCTAATAATATTGTTCTTCGAGTACTCCTGACGCTCGAGTTTTTGGCGTACATCTTTGCAGCAATGTTGTTGCTGCGTTGTCTGGATATGACCGGCCCTCCGTTAAATGATTTGCCGGGTGATTCGGCTGAGATCCGTATGGTGCAGGCGCGTGAAGCTTTGCTGAGAAAAACCGTATATGTCAGAGTATTAAGGCTGGTCTATATATTAACTGCCCTGTTAATACCGATTGTCGGGATCAAGCTATTAGATTATTAACGAGCTTTCTGTAACATGATGCTTGCGCATTTAGCCAGCTGCTTTACTCAAAAGCTTATGCCATTGATCGTGAAGTAGCTGATCTATTTGCTCCGGCAGGTCCTCTTCCCAGGCCAGATAATCGCGTGAGTCCTGCATGTTGCCGTGGTGACGGCCGGCAAACAATGCTGATTGGTCGACGGGTGAATCGACGGATCGTTTTTGAACCTGACCCTGATCAACATCATCGATCTGCCAGTCATAGATGCCTGCTATTGGCCATCCGTGTTGTTCGAGCAGGTTTGCCATCTCGATGGCGTGTGAGGCGTCGTTACCGATCAACGCAATAGATTCTTTTGGTTGTGCATCGCTTATAAGTAGTTCACTGATATTCTCCCAGTGACTTCCTGTGAGGTGGCTCTTGGCATAGGCTTTTGAGGATCGTACGTCGACGACCTTACCGTAAGTGTCGCGGTGCCTTAGTAACTGATCAATAGAGAATACGGTGTAGGTGGTTTCTGGTGTAATGATCTTTTGGGTCTGTGCGTTTCGAGTCGCGAGCTGATCTTTCAGATATACCACACTAACGCTGAAACCCATAGATTGCAGCCAGTATGCAGCGAATGCGGCACGACTTCCCGATCCATGGTCAAACAGTATTACCGGAACGTGGTAGCGTGCTATTGATCGATCGGTTTGCTGGATCAGGTTAGTGCCTGAAATCTTAATAATGTTGTGGCTCGCTAATTGTCCTGTAGCTGAGTCATCTGATACATCGAACAAGTGATGGCTCATGTTTTTGGAGACAAAAACATCCAAATTGACGTTGTCGATTTGTCTGTGTTTTATATTCCACGTATTAAGAAAGTCTTTAACCGGTTTTTCGTTATCAGATTCCTCTGCGAACAATCGAGTCGCATTGAATTCGCGTTCAAAACCATCGAGCTGCCATGCTTGTGTGCCACCTTTGAAAATAGCATATGGGCCGTTGTATCCGGCCGCTTTTAACGTGCAGGCACCGATGATAGATCGGGTGCGTCCTGCGCAATGCAAAAGTGCATATTTACCTGACTTTTTAAGCGCTTCCATGTTCGCCAGTAGCAAGCTGTTTGGTAGGCTCTGTGAGCTCGGTATCGTGAATTGTGAGTACTCAGCGGTTGGTCTCACATCAAAAAGATGTGCCTCTCTGTAGTTGGCGAGATAATCGGCAGGGGTGACTTCTGCCAGGCCGGAAGTGTCTGCAACTACTTCACCAAAAGCCTTCGACCATACAAATTCGCCTCTAACAAAACCATGACCAAACTCGGCGGGTGCATGGGCGGGGTGGCATGTGATTTTGGTATAGCCCAGCCTGGACAATTGGTTTGCAGCAGCGTTGGCTGGAGCGTCCTGCCAATCGAGAAAGTGTATCGGAAAGTCTTGCTCCGGGATAAGCCGATTGATTTGCGGTGTAAGTACAGAGAGCGGAATGTTAGTACTACCAAACCAGTGTCCGTTTACATGATCTCGACGTTCACGTGTATCGATCAGTGCAAATGGATTACCTTTGTTATACAGTGATGCAAAAAGGCCTTGGCTCACTTGTTGGATTCCAGTTTATCGGTGAGAGGCGGCCAATGAATCTGAATGGTAAGCGTGTTACGCGTTTTGTAAGTCATAGACACCATGGGCGGTTGCTTCTATCCGTGTTGCTGAAGTTTTCAATCGGGCCGCTATATCGTTTCATAGCGGCGACGTTTGATCTTGCTCATGTCTGTGCCTTCTATACGTATCAGGCTGGTAGGACCGGTACGAACAGGCGCATGGAGATCCCCTTCGTTGTAAACGTGAGCATCTCCCGGTTGAAGTCGGTAAGTGCGTGTTGGTTTTACTTTGCCAGGGATTTCTTCGGAGTCTGGTGTTGCCCACTCATAGTCTGTCATCTCGGTTTCTCCACGCGCTTGCGCATAGATTGCCCATGACGGTCCATGATCATGCGGCAGTGATTCTTTTGCGCCGTGGTACCGGTGAGCGAAGATACAAAAGCCCAGCTCGGGATCACGGTAAAGTAAGTCGCGCTCACCGGTGTTGGCCGGAATTAAAGCGTTAACATTGGACGGGTCCGTGAGCAGTTCTGACAGCAGGGCGGCGATCTTGTTTCGACCCGCCGGGCCCGGTTCGGCAGTTAATAGTTGCTGGCACCGTGCAGCCAGATCAGATGCAGCCAGATCAGGCACCGTAATCTTCATGAGAAATCTCCTACATAACGACTAAACATAAATCTAATGTGCAGGCTAGTGTACTTCACAACGAATGACATGTTAACGCGCTTTCTAAGCTTGATTGATTTGCAGGATCAGTGGTGTGCTGTGTTGGGACTCCTGACTTGTGGGCTGGTTCAGGTCTGAGCGCGTCTGGCGATATCTCTGTGTTGCCGCTTTCCTTAGGCATATTAGGTACAGCAATGAAATTTATTTGCATTCAACCGGTTGAGCCAGTTTATAGCCCGGATTAATCCTTACGTGTATCATCATAGACTCTGGTATAAGCAGATATAAGCGATCTAAGGTTTTTAAATAACATGAAATCAGGTGCGAATCACCGGGTAGCAATAGCTGGTCTTGGGGCTATTGGTCTTAAAGTGGCACGTTGTCTCGATGCTGCGGAAATTCCAAATATGCAGCTGAGTGCAGTAGCTGCTCGAGATCAGGCTAAGCTAAAGCGCAACCTTGCAGACTTCCGTAAGCCACCTAAGATCCTGCCACTCGCGCTTTTGGGGAAGCACGCAGATATCGTAATCGAATGTGCTCCAAAAGCCGTATTTGCAGAGATTGCCAATACGGCAATTAACAATGGTTGTACGTTCATGCCGCTGTCAGTTGGAGCGTTGTTGGACAACATGGAACTGATCGATCAGGCTCGGGAGAACGGTTCGACTATTTATGTGCCAACAGGTGCATTGTTAGGCCTCGACGCTGTAAAAGCTGTTGCGGAAGGTGACGTCACGAGTATTACATTGACAACACGCAAACCGCCGACGGGACTTTTGGGTGCTCCCTATTTGATTGACAATGATATTGATGTTGAAAACCTTAGCGAGGCTAAACGGATCTTCAACGGTTCAGCAAGAGCTGCTGCAAAAGCTTTTCCGGCCAATGTCAATGTTGCCGCGGCACTTGCACTGGCGGGTATCGGCGCTGACAGAACAACGGTAGAGGTCTGGGCGGACCCGGCAGTCAACAGAAACATGCACACGATAAAAGTAGAAGCAGATGCTTCAAACTTTACAATGAGTATTGAAAATGTGCCGAGTGAAACACCTGCCACCGGAAAAATAACAGCGCTGAGTGTCATCGCTTCGTTAAGAAGAATGACTTCACCATTGGTGGTTGGGACCTGACATAAAGTCGTCAACACGAATAATGTTTGATTGTATAGGGCACTGGATTTTGTCAATCGGAAGACTTAATTAATGCCGAGGTATAACTTATAAATAAGGAATAAACTTTCAGACAGATGTCATCTCTAGAATTTATAATGCCTTCAGCCGGATTGCCGCATGGCTTTTGTAGGTGATGCTAAGTTTATCGCGGGAAAATGCAAATCTGCTGCTAAAATCGCAGTGGAGGTATGTAGGCTGTTAGATTCACAGTGATTCTTTAGGAATTCTTGCCTCTATCAGTTCCATTCCTTCCGCTCTTTGTGATATACCTCTGCGTATATAACTCATTAAATCACTATGCACGCTAAAAATATTATGGCTCGCTCAGTAAGCGTTGTAGTCTGCGCCGTCCTGTTTCTATTCGTCGAATTATCCGTGTTGGCTGCTGACTCAAATCCGCAATTGGATGCTGATATTTCCGTCAATGCGGCAGTGGAAACGCTTCGTCAGGCCGCACTTGGCGGATCTGCAAAGTCTCAGTACGAGTTGGGTGGGTTGTTTGAGTATGGTCAAGGGGTGAAGCAGAATGATTCAGAAGCGGTTTATTGGTATGAAAAATCTGCGGCGCAAGACTTTGCAAGTGCACAATATCGGCTAGCTATTCTATATGACAACGGATGGGGGAGTCCGGCAAATAAAGAAAAGGCATTTGAGTTATACAATGCAGCAGCTGAAAAAGGGGTAGAGTTAGCGCAGCACGATTTAGCCATTGTATATTTTCAAGGTTCAGGCACAGTCAAGAATCTGGAGCAGGCATATAAGTGGTTGCGAATTGCAGAGTTAAGCGGCAATGCACTAATGCAAAAGCATTTAAAGCTGGTGGCTGCTGAAATGTCGTTAGAGGAAATTGAAAAAGCGAAAGAACTTGCGGCAATCTGGTTTAAGCAAAGTCGAAAGTGACTAAGGAGCTTGTGTTTTGAATCAGCACGTTGCTAGCACATGAAGGTACAGCTCTGGCTGGAGAGGTGCCCTGGGCTAATGAGCGCTGGATCGGTGAAACTGCCCAAGTGTGAGTGCATCATCCTTATTGTTCCGAAAGCAGCTATAATTCAATATTAGGCATAATCCCCGAAACATCACTATGTCATTGCAATGTCATTGCTGGATTGATTCTCTGATGCCGGCATCTTTTTTGGCGAGGAGCCATTAAGCATGCCAACCGAACAGTTGCTAATTGTTTTTATTCTCGCGGCAACGATGTTGTTGTTTGTAATAAACATATGGCGCTATGACATAGTGGCAGGTTTTGCGCTTATGGCGTGTGTGTATAGTGGTGTTGTGCCTATACAGCATGCGTTTGAGGGATTCTCACATCCTGCAGTAATTACAGTTGCTTGCGTATTAGTTATTAGCAAAGCATTGCAATCATCTGGTGTGGTTGAGCTTTTTCTGCGCTACCTGGCCTACACCCGCACAGGAATTACAAGCCAGATTGCGGCCAATATAAGTATCACAGCAATTTTGTCTGCGTTTATGAACAACATCGGTGCATTGGCATTGATGTTACCAGTAACAATCAGGGATGCTGTTAAGGCGAAAAGAAGCGCCTCCATTTTGTTAATTCCGCTTTCTTTTGCCAGCTTGTTGGGTGGGTTGACCACTCTTATCGGGACGCCACCAAATATCATCGTAGCTACGTTCCGTGAAAATAATACCGGCGAAGCATTTTCAATGTTCGACTTTACACGTGTTGGGCTGGTGACAGCAGTTGCCGGTATCGCTTTTTTAGTCCTGGTGGGCTGGAGGTTGCTCCCGCGTGTAAAAACCAGTGCTGATGGTGCGACATACGCACACCATCAGTTTGCTCGATATATTACTGAGTTCCGCGTGCCAGCTGGATCACCATTGATAGGGCAAACAGTGGGTGACCTTGAGCAGCTCTGTGACAATGAGATATCTGTTGTTGCTATTTTCCGAAATCAACGACGCAGGCTTGCACCTACGTACAATGAAAAAATTGTCGAAGAAGATACGTTGATTGTCGAAGGGGAAAGTGAAGCATTGCAACCACTGCTGGAGAACCCCGGGATGATCATAGCGGGCACTAAAGAGGTGGATGTTGACTGGCTGAGGTCTCCTGACGTCCGCATTATTGAAGCCGTCCTTATGCCTAACTCGGTTGTAGAAGGTATGGCGATGCGGCAGGCAAAAATCCATCAACGGTACTCGGTAAATTTGCTTGGTGTGGCAAGAGAAGGCCGTGCTTCAAGAGCATTACTTAAACATGTGCGCTTCCGGGTTGGTGATGTTCTATTACTGCAAGGTGAGCCGGAAGCTTTAAAACTTGCCTGCAAAAACCTGGGTTGTCTTGCCATAAAAAATCGCGGTATCGAGTTCAATACGCGTCGAGGGTCATTGCTTACACCAGGCATTTTTGCGGCTGGAATTGCGGCGACTGCAACAGGGGTGGTGCCAGCACAAATTGCGTTTGCAACAGTCGTCGGCTTATTGGTGTTGTTACGTATTGTTTCTCTGCAGGAGGCTTATGACAGTATTGAATGGCCAATTATTGTATTGCTGGGTTTTCTGATTCCAGTAGGTGAAGCGCTGCAATCAACGGGTGCTGCCGAGACTATAACAGCGGGATTACTGGATAATGCGGCCGGTATGCCGGTGTCGGCAGTTATTGCCGCCATTATGGTGATCTCTATGTTGTTGTCCGATGTTGTTCACAACACACCAACCGCGGTGCTTATGTGTCCGATCGCGTTCAGTCTTGCCGAAAGTCTGGGGTATTCTTCAGATGCCTTTTTAATGGCTGTTGCCGTCGGTGCTGCCTCACCATACCTGACACCGATTGGGCATCAGTCGAATACACTTGTAATGGGGCCTGGCGGATACAACTTCGGTGACTATTGGAGAGTAGGGTTGCCTTTGGATATTGTGATAGTTTGTGTAGCAACCCCAATGATTATGTGGGTGTGGTTGTAATGATGGGTGATAGTCCGCAAATTCACTTAACAAAGGGTAACCAAAATTTAAAGGGTAGCTACGAAAGTTTGTAAGGCAATACAAGAGTGTTCACTAAGGAAATTAAAACGTTCGCGTCGGATCGATTCCCATTGTGTGTCATGATGTATGCTGAAGTTGGATCTCATGGGATAAGTGATCATGCAAACTTTGAAAAGCCTCGGGTACCTCCAAATCAGTGTCGGCCTGCTGCTTTTGGTTTCAGCTGTATTCATAGTCAATGAGTCCTGGGCCAATGAATCCCGGGCCAACGACAACGAGGCCTATCTCAAGCGCCCCATGAGCCTGGTTAACGGTCTTGAACCGGGAGATCTAAAAGATCGCCTCTTGCAGTGTATGGACATGCCGCTCTCCAAAAACGAGTTTTCTATAAGCCACCGTGGCGCCCCACTTGGGTTTGCAGAGCACACAAAGGAAGGCTATATCGCCGCGGCAAAGATGGGTGCCGGCATCATTGAATGTGATGTCACTTTTACCTCAGATAAAACATTGGTTTGCCGACACTCGCAGTGTGACCTTCATACGACTACCAACATTCTGGAAACAGAGCTTGCTGATAAATGCAGCGTGCCTCCCAATATGGGCAGTGGGACTCCGTTCGCCGACGTCAAATGTTGTACGAGTGATATCACTGTTGAGGACTTCAAAAGTCTTGAAGGAAGAATGGATGCGGGAGATAAGTCTGCAAAAACAGTGGCGGATTACCTGGCTGCCGAGCCAAAGCATCGGTTAGATAGCAAGGTTACCAGCGGCACGTTGATGACCCATGCAGAAAGTGTAGAGTTGTTTAAGTCATTGGGTGTAAAGATGACACCGGAATTGAAAGCGCCACAGGTAACGATGCCTTATCAGGGGAGTTACACGCAGGCGGATTATGCGCAAGCTCTGGTTAATGACTATGTGGCGATGAATGTTGATCCACAGGATGTCTATATTCAAAGTTTTAATCTCGATGATGTGCTTTATTTTATCGAGCATGCGCCTCAGTTTGGTAATCAGGCAGTGTGGCTTGATGGACGCTACAGAGATAAGAATTTCAATGTTGCAAACCCAAAGTCATGGACACCTGACATGCAGGCGCTGCAAGACAGCGGAGTGCAAGTGCTCGCGCCTCCTTTGTGGATGCTTCTTGATCTGGATAAGAACAATCAGATTGTACCGTCATCCTATGCATTAGCTGCCCGTGACGCAGGTTTGGATTTGATTGCCTGGACACTCGAGCGTTCGGGGCCATTAGCGGGTGGCGGTGGCTGGTATTATCAAACGATCAAATCAGCCATCAATGAAGACTCTGATGTTTTTCGGGTGCTTAATATTCTGGCAGGGGATGTAAAGGTGAAAGGTGTTTTTAGTGATTGGCCGGCAACCTCAACGTTTTATGCGAACTGTATGTGGTAAGACAGAATTCCTCTGGGCTGATCAGAATTACGTACTGAATGAAGGGTTGCACTATTCCTGAGCGCCGAAATTCCACCTGACACAGTAATCAAGCCAGACGGGACGCGAATTCTTGTAAATATCTGATGAATGTCGCTTTGGGCGGTGCATTGGACGGCGCACTGGGGAGGGAAGGCGCATGGAATAATCCGGCGCTTTTGCTCGAATGAGCGCTTATTTTCGAGTGCGCGACACCGTAGTGGCGATTTAATTAAATACTTCTGTAATGTGCGATACTGCGTGGAGACAGTGCCCGGGTCTGTGATAGAAATAGTGGTAATCCATCAAGAGGAATTTAAATGAAATTTGCCAGAAAGATCTGTTGTAATTTTCCACAGTCTGTAGCGATGGCCGTCGCCACGACTCTAGCTGTTGCAGTCGTACCAACAGCAAGCGCGGAAGGTAAGCTGAATGTTTACAACTGGGCTGAGTACATTGGTGAAGAGACGATCGCTAATTTTGAAAAAGAATTTGGTATCGAGGTAACATACGACAACTACGATTCTGTCGAAACTGCAGATGCAAAGTTGCTCTCAGGCAACTCTGGCTACGATGTCGTGTCTCACTCCGGCTCTTCCATTGGTCGTTTAATTCCCGCTGGTATCCTTCAAGAGCTCGATAAATCAAAACTTGATAACTTCAAGAATATGCGTGAAGACGTGCTTGGTCAGCTTGCATCCAACTGGGATCCGGGCAACAAGTATATCGTGCCTTATATGTGGGGTACGCACGGAGTTACATACAATGAAGAGCTGGTAAAAGCTACTCATCCCGATGCTCCAATCGGATCAATGGATATGATTTTTGATCCGCAGCATATGGAAAAGCTTGCAGAGTGCGGTGTGTCATTTCTTGACTCTCCGAATGATGTAATCCCGATGGCATTGGCACATTTGGGTCTTGATCCTAGTACTACCAGCAAAGAAGACTATGACAAGGCCGGTGAGCTGCTTGCATCTATTCGTCCTCACATTAAAACATTCGATAACTACGCCTATCAGCGTATGCCAGAAAAAGAGTTTTGTGTGTCCGTGACCTGGGGGCCTGATGGTCTGTTGGCAATGTCCGGTGCTGCGGAAGCAAACACCGGTGTGGTGCTCGACTTCTTCGCACCTCCTGGTGAAGGCAAGGCCAATGTCTGGGTTGATGGTTGGGTTATTCCAGCTGATGCCAAAAATGTTGAGAATGCTTATAAGTTTCTCAACTACATGATGCGTCCTGAAGTTGGAGCCGCCGACACCAACTTTGTTTGGTATGCAACAGCCAATGAGGCGTCTATTCCATTGATTGACGAGGAAGTTACATCAAGCCCTGCAGCTTTTCCTCCAGCTGATGCTGTCGCTCAGATGTACACACTGAGTGTAGTGCCACCAAAAGTTGAGCGAGTTCGAACTCGTGTGTGGACAAACTTTAAAGCCGGTAATTAATACGACTCAGGCCTTCCACCTTTCGGTGGGAGGCTTTTGCAAACATCTTACTGAGCCCACCGCATGAATCAGGCGTCTGCCTACCCCTGGCGTGAAGCAGGTGCTGCGCCATTCATCTCTATAAAGAATGTCACCAAGCGCTTCGGCAATTTTACCGCTGTTGATGACATCAGCCTCGATATCTACAAAGGTGAACTTTTCGGCTTACTTGGTGGATCGGGCTGTGGAAAAACCACTCTACTGCGAATGCTTGCAGGATTTGAAACACCAACTAGTGGCAGTATCTCAATAGACGGTGCTGACATGACCGATGTGCCGCCCTACGAACGTCCCGTCAATATGATGTTTCAGAGTTACGCGCTGTTTCCCCACATGAGCGTAGAGAAAAACATCGCTTACGGCTTGAAGCGAGACGGTGTTCCAAACGGTGAGGTGAAAGACCGTGTGGCAGATATGTTGTCGATGGTTGAGCTGACTGACTTTGGCAAGCGTAAGCCCAGACAGCTATCGGGAGGGCAAAGACAACGCGTAGCTCTCGCACGTGCACTGGTGAAACGCCCTAAAGTACTCTTGCTGGACGAACCCCTCGCTGCGCTTGATAAGCGATTACGTGAGCAAACCCAGTTTGAATTAATGAATATTCAGGATCGCACCGGGGTGACCTTTGTTGTTGTTACGCACGATCAGGAGGAAGCCATGACACTCTCTACCCGCATCGCGGTAATGGATGGTGGTAAGTTCATGCAAATAGGTGAGCCTGCGGATATCTATGAAAATCCCGCTACAAAGTACATTGCTAACTTTATCGGTTCTGCCAATCTAATTCCGGTGACTGTAGCCGATAGACAGCAAGAACATTTGCAGCTTCAGCATGAACAGTCGAATACGATGTTTGATGCAATTACTGAGCAGGAGGTGGTGGCTGGTGATAAAACCACACTAGCGCTTCGGCCTGAGAAAATACTTATCGATAAAGCACCGTTGCAGGAATGTGATAACCAGATTCAGGGTACTGTTAAGGAAATTGCCTACCTCGGAAAGATATCAACTTATCGAGTAGACACAACGCTTGGGATGACTCTGGAGGTTACTGCCCCCAATCAGGTGCGAGCCGCTGCCAGTGGTATGGGGCAGCGGATAGAATGGGACGATGAAGTCTATCTTGGCTGGAACAATCACAGCGCTATTCTCCTGAATAGCTGATCCTGACTATGCGTAATCAGTTGCTTGCGAGAATCCGCTGATGTCCAGCTTATTAGTATTTGTTGTCTATAGCCGTCTATGAATCATCTGTGAGCCACATATGAGCAAGACAAGCCCTGGCTTTGGTAACTGGCTGCAATCCAGATGGCAATCTGTAGTGTCAGGTATACCTTTTATCTGGTTGCTGCTGTTTTTCCTCGCACCCTTTTTTATTGTGCTGAAAATCAGCCTTGCGGAATCTATTATCGCAAGCCCGCCTTTTACGAGGCTGCTTGACTGGAGTGACGGTGGTCTGCCATCACTGAAGGTATCGATAGATAATTTTGCCTATATGTGGGAAGACAGCTTGTACGTCCGTACTTACCTTAGCTCTCTAAAAATAGCCTTTATCAGCACGGTGCTATGCCTGCTGATTGGCTACCCGATGGCTTACGCAATTATCAGAGCGGAAGGCAATACCAAATACATTCTGTTGCTGCTTATAATTCTGCCGTTTTGGACTTCCTTCCTGCTGCGTGTGTACTCATGGATGGGTTTGCTGGCAGATCAGGGTACGCTCAACAGCTTTTTAGTCTGGATAGGTGTTATTGATAGGCCGATCAGACTGCTGTACTCACAGTTTGCGGTTTATGTTGGTATTGTCTATACCTATCTGCCTTTTATGATCCTGCCCTTATACGCGAACATGGAAAAACTGGACATGTCTTTGCAAGAGGCGGCGGCAGATTTGGGGGCAAAGCCCACAGCTGGATTTTTTACGGTCACTCTGCCTCTGACGCTACCCGGGATTATTGCGGGTTCCTTGTTAGTGTTCATACCTGCTACAGGAGAATTTGTAATACCGGATCTGCTTGGTGGTGGCAACGTACTAATGATTGGCCGGGTGCTATACAGTGAGTTTAATGCTAACCATGACTGGCCGGTGGCGTCCGCTGTGGCAATTGCTCTGGTGATTGTTCTGGTGGTTCCGATGATGCTGTACCATAAAGTTCAGGCAGCAGAGGCGTCAAGAGAATCATGAACGCCCGTCGCTCTCGCTTTCTGTTTGGCATGCTGTGCTTTGGTTTTGCATTTTTGTATGTGCCGATCATCCTAATGATGATCTACTCTTTTAATCATTCAAAGTTGGTGCCTGTGTGGGGTGGTTTCTCTACACGATGGTATACGGAGCTTTTTAAAAGCGAAGAAGTATGGAACGCCACACTACTCAGTCTCAAGATCGCAGTACTTAACGCAACTTTCGCTACGCTTCTTGGTACATTGGCGGGTATCGCGTTGGCACGTATCCACAAGTTTCGTGGCCGAACTCTGTTTACCGGCATGATTTCCGCGCCATTGGTGATGCCTGAAGTCATTACCGGTCTATCTCTTCTATTGTTGTTTATAACGCTTAATCAAACGATCGGTTGGCCCGCTGAACGGGGTATTACAACGATCACCATTGCACACATAACCTTCTCTATGGCGTTTGTTGCGATCATCATTCAATCGAGACTTGCAGGTACCGGGCAGGATCTTGAAGAGGCAGCACTTGATCTGGGGGCTAAACCATTCAGGGTTTTATGGGATATCACATTGCCACAACTAGCCCCTGGTATGGTTGCGGGATGGTTGCTGTCATTTACGCTGTCGCTTGACGATCTGGTAATAGCGAGTTTTGTGTCCGGTCCGGGCGCAACTACGCTACCAATGCTTATCTATTCACGTATAAGGCTCGGGCTGCGTCCGGACATCAATGCATTGGCAACACTAATCATTCTGGCAGTCTCTATTGCAGTATTGATTGCAGGGTGGATTATGCTTCGGCAGCAGCGGCAGTTAAAAGACCAGGAGATTTAGTTGGGGAGGGTGTCTCCAAAGGCTCGTCGTGACATCACACGACGCTGACAAGTGCCGCTTTTGTCATTCTCCCTTGTGATTCTCTCTGGTCATTCTCTCTGGCGATTCTCCCTGGGGAGGGTGTCGCCAAAGGGTTTTAGTGACTATCACATGACCTTAACCATTACCGCTTTTGTCATTCTCCCCGGGGAGAATCCGGCGTGTAGTTTGCGCCGGAAGAGGGGTGTGTCTGGTTAGATATTCAATAAGACTTCGAGCTTAAACATTGAATTTATTGCCAAAAGTATCCCTCTCCCAATGCAAACAACGCATTGGACTCTCCCGCAGGGAGAGTGACTTTAAATCGTACCTACGCTTTTTCAATTGTTCAATCGGATACACCTATAGACTTTTGCGACACCCTCCTTAGG
>CALIHW010000142.1 GCA_938020525.1 uncultured Granulosicoccaceae bacterium
GTTTTTTGCCAAATCGATACCGATCAGTTTAAGATGTTTCATGGGCGCTTTCTCCGTTAAATGGTTTTGTTAACACGCTACCATTTTGGCACATTGTGATGCCGGTAAGGAGGGAGCGTCCATACCATCACCCTACGTTTATAGACATGTGTGCTTTAAATAAATAATTTTTACGGAGGGAAATATCTAACTCCAGAACTCAATAATCGAGTCTATAGATTCACGCTGCTTAGCGATTTTAATATCACTGGAACCATTACAACTAATAACTTTGGGAAACTGGCGACTACAGTGCCTTGACCATAGTGAAAACGTATTGGCACCAGTATCTTGAACCACTAACAAATCACCAGGTGCAGGCTCGGGTAATTTTACAGAACGTCTTATAAAATCGCCGCCAAAACACAGGGGACCAGCGATATCGCACTCAACCAGCTGCCCGTCTTTTATATTTCCATCAGCATCCAGCAGAAACATTTCATGATGCCAGTCACCGGGGTTGTAACACTCACGCAGGAACATGTCTGCTCCCATATGAGTAATTAAGTTTGTGTTTTTTCCAGCGGGCTTTACATACTCTATTCTGCTGACACCCCACCCTGCGTTAGCATGTACGTATCTGCCGAATTCTGTGATCAGTGAATATGTACCGTCGAACAAACGCGGCAGCGCTTCACGGAGTGCTGATACATACGATTCGATTACAAAGGCTTGTTGATCATGATGATAGTTAACTGGAAAACCACCGCCAATATTCAGGGTTTTGATTTTCTGAGGGTCAGATAGAGCATTGATCTCGTCAGCCAGCTCAAGAACCTTCCCTATGCCGTTAATAGTCGGGCTGAAGTCCGAGAACTGAGACCCCAAATGCACGTGCAGGCAATCCAGTTCTGTAAATTCTCGGCATGCCTTTATTATGCCTTTGCGATTGGAGATCGGTTCACCGAACTTGGATTCACTTGTGCCTACATTCATATAGCCGATGGAGTCACTGGATACCAAGGGGTTTACACGAAGCCCAAGTCGAAGATTGCTGCCGGATTTCGGGAATCTGGATAACTCGGATAACGAGTCACAGTTGATGCGAAGGTTGGGGAATTCACTGAGCAGCTGTTGAATCTCTGATTCTGTTTTCGCCGGAGAATCAAAGACAATCCTGTCAAGCGCAGTACCCGCATGCTGTGCGAGCATAACTTCTGGCAGAGACGCCGCTTCCATTCCAGCACCGAGCTCGTGGATGTATTTGAGGACTGAGACCAGTGGATTGGACTTTACAGCGACAGCGTGCAAAGTATCCTCTGGAAACGCTGCAACGAGCCGTTGATATCTGTCCGCTATAAATGACAGGTCCTGAAAAAGCACTGCAGAATCGTTTTCATCTATCAGTCCGTTTGCTATCGCCTCTCGCCAAACCCTGACAATATGATCCTGACCAGCTACTTCCATTATTAAGAACTCTTTGTTGGGCTATACGATGACTACGCTACAGTGTAATCAATTCCTGTCAGATATTCTTGCAAAAACGCCAAGATGACAAGCATACTCGTCACGTCAAAAACGCCAGACACAATGCCAACAAAAACCGCAAACCTAGAGCATTTACTCCCAAACCCGCATCTGCCTAACCCTATCCAACGGTAGATCATATCTTCTACTTTCCGCAGTGGCCGCTGCGCGATCAATACCGATATCGCTTAAGATATGATCTGGCAAATCCGCAAGCTCTTTGCGCTCCTGCTTAATCACAGAGCTGAGCTCCCTTGTTGCCCACCAAATGCGGATGGTACTGACGACTGACACCCAAAGTGCTTGTAACAGGTTTCGGTGTTGAAGCCGGTCATCAGTAAAATATACGTCATAGTTATTGCGATACATGATCATCTCCATCAATATTTGTGAATGTGATCTGTTCTCTGATCACATATATTGACTGTAGCTGCAGAATGGGCTGCAGCGTAAATGACTTCTTTTGATGCCCTTGTTCACCGGGATTGATAGGTAGCTGATATGAAAGCTTTAAGAAATCTTGACCTCAGTACTTTACGGAGTTTTGTCACTATTGCAGAGACTAAAAACATGACCAGAGCTGCCACGCGGCTGCATCTGACTCAGTCTGCCATCAGCATGCAGATAAAACGTGTGGAAGAGTCACTAGACCTGACGCTTTTTGAAAGAACCAAAAAAGGTATGGAAACTACCAGCGCAGGTGACCAACTGCTGCACTATGCAAAACAAATAGTCGAGCTTAACGATGAAGCATGGAGCCGCCTGACTGCTTCAGAGTATGAGGGCAGAATAACACTGGGAGTACCCGCAGACATCATCAATCCGCAGGTACCCAATGTATTGCGTGCTTTCAGTCAGGCATTTCCAAGAGTACAGATCACCCTGACCTCTTCACTATCTCATGCACTGCTCGATCAGTTTAACCAAGGCGCATTCGATGTCATATTGACCACTCTCAGACAACCAGATAACAACGGAGAAGTAATAAGCACTCAACGACTTCTCTGGACAGGTGCCGTCGATGGTACAGCGTGGATTCGTCGTCCACTGCCAATCGGTTTTTCGCAAGGCTGTGCTTTCAGAAATGATGTGCTCGAATCACTCAATGCAAACGGCATTGACTGGTTCGATGTTGTTGCGGCAGAAGACGAGATTGCTGGTATTGCCACCATTTCTGCTGATCTCTGCATTGGTGCAGAACTCGAGGGAAGCGATTTATACGGACGAGAATTCATAGACCATGATGACGCTTTGCCGCAGCTTCCCGACTACTCTATTGTTATGTATCGTGCTGAAAGATCACCTGGTTCACCGGCAAGCGTGTTGGGAGACTATTTGAAGGAAGCGTATAGGTAGCTGACCTGCAAACGTTGAAATTAAAAAGTAACAAGGTCTTTGGTTTCACCTGTGTCTATTCAATCGGCAGGCAAATTTCAGTGAGCAATTCAGTTTGCGGTGTTTCTAATGGAGAGTTCAGGTAGACCTCGCTACAGGGCTGATCTCTCACCGATGCCTCTGAGGATGGCAGCCACTTATAGTATAGCCACTCATAGCCCTGGCTGAGCAGTGCGTATGGCCCATGATGAGTGACAGCGGCAAAGTTTCCACCCGGGTAATCATAGACTTCCAATCCCGCTGGCACCGCAACCTCGGCTGACATGACTATTCCTGCGAAGCTTCTAAGGGCTGGTTCGTCTGTACACTCGGGGTCGGAGAGATATAAACCCATCGTTTGCGGATTTTCCGGCATGATACCGGACATTGCACACTGAGCCATGACACTTTCAAACGTTAGACCAATCGTCATATAGTCACCTCGGTGCCATGAGCCGATCAGATACGCTGCAGGTTTGTTTTTAATTTCGACGTCATACCTTTGAACTACTTCGACATCCGATTCTTGCTCAAGGGTATTGGCCTCTGTTTGTGCTTCACGGAATTTTCCGGGTGATATACTGTAGAACTGCTTAAACGTACGGGTGAAAGAATGAATTTCCGGGTACCCGACCGAAGCACCTATTTCTACTATCGGTGTATCGGTTCTTAGCAGAGCGGCAGCCGCATTGTGCATTCGGCAGCGCTTTACAGTCGCGGCCGCAGACTCTCCTGTAATGGACTTGTAGATACGATGCCAATGGTAAGGTGACAGATGCGCGATGTCGGCCAGGCGATCACTGCTTAGTGATTCACCAGGGTGGTTATGGATATATTCAATTACCGAACGAATACGTTTTTGATATTTCGACCAGTTTGTTATTGCCTCATTCATACATTGCTTCCAGCCCAAACCATTACTCTGTGATGCCTGGTTATACACACGTGCTAAAGCCTCTCAGATAACTGTACCTGTAACTCCCGCGCCGGTTATTGGGGAGCATCAGGCGCAAACATCGCAAGTATCTCAGCTTCAGTCATACGTTGGCGCGAATCTTCATCATCAAACCGGTACCAGCCAGGCGCACCATCAATAAAGACTTCATGATCAAATTTGAGGCTACTTTGATCATCCACGGTACCGGCAGAGAGAATGTACTCACCCTCCGGCACTTCCGGTCTTGGCTTCAAGTGATAGTAGAGGCTAGAGCCGCACGTTTTACAAAAGCCGCGCGCGGCCCATTCGGAAGATTGATACTCCGAAATTTGCCCGGCACCGTGAAACTCCACCTTGCCTTCGGCATGTGCAGACATAAACGGCCCTGCACTCCACTTTCTGCACATGCTGCAATGACAAGCACCCGCTCCTGATTTTAGCTTTGCGGTGTATTTTACGGCTCCACACAAACATCCACCTGTCACGTCGACATTGTCTTTGCTATCACTCATTGGTTGCTCCATGAACTTGTTTCCTGACTGAGATTCTATTGAACCATATCGACAATTAACAAATCCTGCTGTCTTTGAGCAGATAGTTTTTCGCGTTTCCGCCACGCGGCAAATTTCTGTTTGTATCACAATGCAATCCGCGACAAACTAACCATATGGCCGAACCCGGCAGACTCCTTACCGCGACACTCACAGCGAACACAACATGACAAAGCCAGAAGACCAGATCATCTATCACGCCTATCCTCAGTCACCGGTTGCCGAAAAGATCCGTGTCGCTTTCGGTGTGAAGGGCCTGAGCTGGCGCAGCGTTGAAATACCACGCTTACCACCCAAGCCGCTGCTGACCACTCTGACCGGCGGCTACCGCCGGACACCGGTCATGCAAATCGGTGCAGACATCTACTGCGACAGCTTTTGCATCATTGAAGAGCTGGAGCAACGATTCCCTGAACACAGCTTTTATCGCACAGCCGAGGCTGGTCTCGCACAGTGCCTGAGTCGCTGGACAGACGGTGCCTTGTTTGAACTGTCAGTCAAAATAGTTTTGGGTTCTGCAGGGGATGCACTGCCGGAAGACTTTGCCGAAGATCGTGGCAGACTTTATCTCGGCGGCGATAACTGGGCTGAAAACCTAAAGAAGGCCAATGCGCAGCTACCGCATCTTGTTGCACAACTCAGAGTGACCTGTTCATGGCTTGATCAGGTTCTTGAAGACAAACGCAAGTTCCTGCTCGGTGACGATGCAACGGCTCTGGACGCACAGATTTATCACGTAATTTGGTTCATACGTGGACGTTTTGCCGGAGGTGAAGCCCTGCTGTCAGAATTCCCTAACCTCGAAAGATGGGAGAAAAGTATCAAAGCATTGGGTCACGGAACGTCGTCCGACTTCACTGCAGAGGAGGCTGTAGAAATAGCCGCTTCAACGATTCCGAAAACAAAGGAGTATGTACAGGACAACGACCCCCAGGGATTGCAGGCAGGCATGCAGATTAAAGTCGGGCCGGATGTCGAAAGTGGCGAACAGTTTGTGACAGGTATAATCAGATATGCAGACATCCATCGAATAGCTATAACACGAACCTGTGAGCAGACCGGTACAGATGTCTGCGTTCACTTTCCTCGCACTGGTTACCGCATAGAGGTATTGGCGTAGAAATGCAGCTCGCAGGTAATGGCTTTCCTCTTCTCAAGAGCAGAGCAGCACCGCTTGATCAATCGACTCAGTTGTAGAGTTTGGAGGTTGCAGTACACTAGCTCGGCACCGGCGTGTCCGGATGCATCAAACCCTCTGACTTAAGATCACTCCAGAGCGATGCTGGAATAGCAAGATGCCACCAGTCGAATATATCCTCTACTTCTTTACGCGATCGCGGGCCGGGTATAACCGTGGCCACCAACGGATGCGCGACAGGCATTTGCAGTGCTGCGGCGGGTAACGGGATATTATGCGAAGAACAAACCTGATCGATAAGCTTTGCTTGCTCTATAACTTCCGCGGGTGCAGCCGAGTAGTTCCAGGTTGTACCGCCGGCAAGAATGCCGGAGTTAAATGGACCGCCGAGTATGATACCTGTACCCGCTTCTTCACAGGCGGGTAACAAATCATCAAGCGGGCTTTGCTCAAGCAGAGTGTAACGACCGGCCAAAAGGAAAGCGTCCCAGTGACCATGTTCCATAGCCTGTATGCAGACTTCTTTTTCATTAACTCCCAGACCAATCGCTTTAATATTACCGTTGCGACGTAACTCATCAAGTGCTTTGTAACCGCCAGTCATGGCATCTTTCAATAACGGCGCATTGACCTCTGCTCCATGCTGAAATTCACCAATATCATGCAAAAGCAATGCATCTATATGATCAAGCCCAAGCCGCTGAAGACTGTCTTCATACGATCGCATAACACCGTCATATGAATAATCATAAGTTTGCTTAAACGGGAACGAGCCGGGCCATTCAACCGCTTCATGTTCTGGTGCCGGGCCAGGGGAAAACAATCGCCCGGCTTTAGTGGATAACGTCCAGCCCGATCGATTACGCAGCGCATCACCTACATAGTGTTCTGAGCGACAAAAACCATAGAACGGTGCGGTATCGACGAATGTCATGCCACCATCGAGCCCGGCCTCTAACGCACCTCGATTATCCTCCTCTGCTACAGGACGATGGTTACCGGCCATTGCCGCACAACCCAGCCCAAGCTCGGAAACCTCGAGACCACTTACTCCCAGCATTCGTTTGTTGATCTTGTTAGCTGACATTTGTTATGGCCCAATATCTAAAAATAAGTATCAAAATTACCAATATCTACATTTATATGTATTACGTTTTAAACTCACGGCTTACAGCTCAGGAACAGACAACTCCGCAACCTCACTATCTATATGCAGCACCGCCGCTGTCAGGTTCTGCAATTCTTGCATAGACACAGACGCAAGTTTTTCAATAATCACGAACCTTGAATCCCTTATGTCAATAACTGCCAGAGAAGTGTAAACCCGGTTGACACAGCTTACCCCAGTAAGAGGAATAGTGCAGCTATCAACAAGCTTGGGCTTACCGTCACGAGTTGTATGCTCAGTCACCACGGCGACACGTTTAGCTCCGTGCACCAGATCCATTGCTCCACCAACACCGGGTACACCGCCCTTGCAAAGACTCCAGTTCGCCAGATCACCATTTTGAGATACCTGGTAAGCACCGAGAATTGCTACATCGAGGTGTCCACCACGTATCATCGCAAAGCTGTCTGCTGAATTAAAAAGCGAGGCCCCGGGTTTAAGAGTTATTGATTTCTTCCCGGCATTGATCAGATCCCAGTCTTCTGCGCCATCAAAAGGCGCATCACCAAAACCCAGCACGCCGTTTTCTGTATGGAATATCGCATCAAAGCCCGGTGGCTGAAACCTGGCAACCATTTCCGGAAAGCCGATACCGAGGTTTACATACGCGCCGTCTTCAATATCCTGCGCGGCACGCCACGCGATCTGTGCATTACTTAGCTTATGCATGATGCTTTTCAATTGGATATTTCGCACCCGCACGAATAAGATCTTCTTCCTGCTGAGCACCCGTAACCTCGACCACAGTATTTACAAAAATCCCGGGAGATTGTATATGTTCCGGGGCAAGGTTACCGACTGCTTGTATTTTTTCTACCTGAGCTATGGACACATTCGCTGCCATACACATCAGCGGATTAAAGTTACGACTGGCAAGCCGGTAGATTAGATTACCGTGTGCATCTCCTTGCTCGGCCTTGACCAAAGCAACATCTGCTTTCAACCACCGTTCTAAAACATAGTATTTGCCATCAAATTCTTTTACTTCTTTACCGTGAGCCAGCTCAGTGCCGTAACCTGCAGGAGTGTAGAAGGCAGGTATACCAGCGCCGCCTGCTCTTATACGCTCTGCCAATGTGCCCTGCGGCACCAGCTCAAGTTGTACTTCTCCTGCCAGATATTTTTCTGCAAAGCTATGTGATTGAGTGGTTCTGGGGTATGAACAAATCGCCTTCTTTACCATACCGAGGCTGAGCATTGCAGCTATACCGATATTTCCATTGCCGGCATTATTATTAATTACGGTCAGATCTCTCGGGCTGCCGGATTCAACAAAGCGATCAATCAGCGCATGGATTAACTCGATTGGTGCACCGGAGCCACCAAATCCGCCGATCATAACTGTATCGTCGTCACTAACAATGCTTACCGCATCGTGGATTGAATCTAGCGTTTTATCCAATCTTCTATTCTCACATTAACTAAAATCCTGGTTGCGTAATCTGACGAGCTTGATTCGCATTAATTATGGAGGTTATATTCACCCCAGTGTTGCATAAATTCAGCGTGAATAGGGCCTAGATAAGTTGCCCTCATGTTGGGAGATACTGCATCATTTCGTCACGAACAGCATCATTAACGGCCATAGACAGCGTCCACACGCCATTAGGTCGTATTAGTCTC
>CALIHW010000143.1 GCA_938020525.1 uncultured Granulosicoccaceae bacterium
CTTGCTGTTCAGCTAGGGGTTCCTGTTATCAAGGCTCCCAGAGGACTTTCACCTCCAAGTCACTTCGTGGTTCGCTTTCACTTACCACTTATAAACGCCAACCATGGCGCTTCGCGCCATGCTCGGCGCACCAATAAAAAAACGCGGCAAGTGCCGCGTTTTTTTTGATCTTATGAAAAGCAAGAGCAACGAATCTTCAACAGCCTAGTCCGGGCTAGAACTCCCATCGACGGTGTGTCGGTACGTGGACTTCAACTGCATCGTTAATACTGATCACCCCCTCACGCTCTACCCACGCAGTTACACCTCTCAGGTGCATCGCATTTTTCACAAACAACTTTCCGCTACCCGGATAATGATTGTCTATGATATCGGCCGGGTATTTACAAGGCTCGTTTTCAACATCAACAACAAGTACAGCGCCGCTGCTGAATAATAGCCTGGATGCCGGCGGTATATTGGTAAAGTCAGGTATGCCGGAAAGACATAGGTTAGCACCCAGCCACTCTGGGTTTATGGTTGTGATATTCATTGCCTTAGCAATTGATTGAAGCTCTTGCAGAGATACCACTGATACCTGCCGCGTATTCCTGATAGTCGTACCTTTCTTGTATTGTTTTTTAACTCTAACGCAGGACTCACGAGTTAATCCGGTATGAGAATCACCTTCAAAACCGGCAAACGAAACATTCACAGAATCTCTGGAGACAGTGGTGATGTCATTGTTTTCATTAGTATGGATGCATAATGATTTGACCTCACCTCTGCATCCGGAATCATTAATAATTGCCATACACCTGTACCGTAATTATATAAACTGTTCGACGCAGGCCTGCTATGCCTGCATTTTTTCGCCTTACTCTGGACTATAGCGGTGAAAAGTTTGTTACCGAACTTCCCGCACGGCTGACTAGCCTCTATTTGGCACCGTAAAACGTATCACTACATCGGGATCGACAAACTCATCCTGTCCTGCATCCCCCACACCATAGTCACTGCGATTTATAGTGAACTCTCCACGCCCGACACCCTGCTCCAGCACAAGCTCAAACATCACAGTATTAGTGTTGCCCCTAATGGTTAAATCACCCGTTACTGTGTAGGACGAATCACCGGTTTGTACAAAACCGGTTGAATTAAAAGTAGCTTCTGAAAATTCTTCTGACGCGAACCAGTCTGATGTGACCATGGTTGCATCCAGCTGGGCATCATCCGTCTTAACCGACCCGGTCATTACAACGGCAGTTAATGATGCAGATGCCACTTTTTCCCTATCGAGTGACAGCGCTATTTTCACATCACCAAATTCACCATCTAATGGCGCACCGGACTGCACTGCAGTAAAACCTGCAGTAGATGATTCAGCTTGTACTGCGATCTCTGTAAGATTCTGGTTTGTAGTAGTCTGGTCTGAACCAACCAGTGCGATAGAATCTGCTTCCACGGAACCCGGGACCCCGCTCTGACCATCAATAGCGCTGATCAAATACAAACCACCTGCTGCAGCCATTAACACACCAGCCACCAAACCGTGATTAGAGTCACCGGATTTTCGATGATAATCCGATATAAACATGCGTGAAATTAATTGATCCTTACGAACCCACTGATGGAACAACGCGGCGCTGATATGCATCAACACCAGCAATAAAATACCGTTACCCAACCACATGTGTAGCAGTGCAGACTGCTCTGCGATCATTTCGCGATCTGGTGTGGTCGTGAGGAAAGAAATATGTGGCCACGGAATGACCCCGTATAAAACTGTTTCAAGGTTTAAAGGCGACGAAGACACCATCACCCAACCGCTTATCGGTATAACCACCATCAGCAAATACATCAACAAATGAGTCAGATGGGATGCAACCCTTTCAAAGCCGCTTGCACTATTCGGCAATGCTGGGGGCTTATGGGTTATTCGCCAGAAAAATCTGAACAGCGCCAACAGAAGGACCGTAACACCGACCGATTTATGCAACTGCGTCAAGGTGTAACGCAGTGGATCATCGACCTCCAAATGGGTCATATATTTTCCCATTGCAAGTAAGCCGATAATAAAAAAAGCGATCAGCCAATGAAGGCTGATCGCTACTGATGTATATCTATGCACCTCTTTCATTGAGGAGCCTCTTTAATTTTGACGCTTTATTTTTTATTCTTACTGATTTGTGTCTGCAGATCTGAAATTATTCAGCAGCTACCATTTCAGCTTGAATTTCCAGCTTGATTTCATCACTGACAAAAGGAACTGCCGCATCCATACCCCAATCGGACCTCTTCACTCCACCAACTGCTGAAATACCAACAATCGGTTTCTTTGATCTTGGATGAGGCTTGGCACCATTAACCGTTACCACTAACATAACCGGCTTGGTTATCTCTTTGATAGTCAGATCACCAGACAAATTGTAGGTACCGTCTGCATTAGCAGCAACTGCTGTACTCTGAAAACTTATCTTCGGGTTGTTGGCGGCATCAAACCATTTTTCACCAGTGATGTGCTCGTGCCAGATCTCTGAACCGGTATCCACACTATCTGTGACTATTTCCAATGCTACCGTAGTCTTGGTTGGATCGTCTTTGTCGAGATCCATTGAAATATCGAACTCGTCAAACTGCAGCACAGGATTTGAAAAACCTAGGTGATTGTACTGAAAGTTAATGTACGCGTGAGTCTTGTCTACGTTATAGGTTCCAGAAGGAACTTCCGAAAAATCAGCAGCTGCAGCGGAGCCAGCGATCAACAGAGAAGATACTACCAAAGCGGATTTTTTCATTGCGTAATTACCTTAATTTTTGAGGAGGAATTGACAGGAATTTGCCGAAAAAGTTCCTGAGAGCGAGGCCCGATACCTTTCCGTTCGCTCTACCAGAGAACACCTGTCTCTCGGCCCCACAACCGTGCTCGGCATGGCGTCGATTCAGGTGTAGCATACCCCAAAGACGGGAATTTCAATAGACAGAGAATTTAGAATTATGAATTCAACCCTCGACGCTCCCGCGCCATTGCCACGGGAGAACATCCTATGATCACTGATGAAAAAATTGACCAGTACAACCGAGACGGATTTGTATTTATCGAAAATGCGTTGACTACTAACCAACTAGAGGCGATGCAATTAGCCACGGCAAAGTTAATCAAGCGTTCAGCAGCCATTACCGAGAGCAACGAGCAATATGATCTTGATGCCGGCCACACAGCAACCAGCCCACGACTAACCAGAATAAAACTCCCTCATCTGCTCGATCCAATTTTCCAGGAGGTCTTAAAAAGCGAACAGATATTGGGACTGATAAGACCGCTACTCAATACCGACAACATCCGTCTGCACACAAGCAAACTCAACACAAAGGAGCCTGATGGTGGCCAGGCCGTTGAATGGCACCAGGACTGGGCCTTCTATCCGCACACCAATGATGATCTGCTGGCGATCGGGATACTGCTTGAGGATGTCGATGAAGAAAATGGTCCATTGCAGGTAATTGCCGGCACACATCAGGGACCTGTACTTGATCACAGCAGTAACGGTGTATTTTGTGGTGCGATTGATCCGTCAGATGCATTGTTTGATAAAAACAGGGCTGTATCCCTGACTGGTAAAGCCGGCAGCCTAAGTATTCACCATGTGCGGGCACTACACGGTTCAGCGCCTAACAACTCAGACCGGGCGAGGAAGATTCTCTTCTACGAGTGCGGAGCTGCAGATGCGTGGCCGTTAAATGGCAGCAGCAGTACCTATACTGGCCTAAGCCAGGACACCATATGGAATGAAATGCAGTCGCGAATGATTTCGGGGCAACAACCCAAACACGCAAGGCTTACAGACGTGCCGGTACTAATGCCCGTACCGCCACCACCTGATTCAACGTCTATTTTTAAAGTTCAGGAAAGTGGTGGTGCGGTGAGCGCGTTTGAAAACTCCTGATAGTGTCGAGTACGGAAGCATAATTTACCGTAGTAATACCATTAATTATTAGGTTACAGCAGAGGCTTTTACTTCATCAACACAGCGCAATATCTCTTCCGCAGTTGCCGGCGCATTCAATTTTGGAAATACCTTATAATTAACGGTCGCCGCAATCGCATCACGAATAGCGCACCAGACAGAAAACGCTAACATCAGCGGTGGTTCACCTACCGCTTTTGATCTCATAACAGTCGGTGCCGGATTCGGACTATCAGCCAGTAGCTCAACATAAAATTCTTCTGGCACATCACCTATAGCAGGTATCTTGTAAGTAGCCGGCCCGTCAGAGAGCAACCTGCCATTTGCGTTCCACTTTAACTCTTCGGTGGTTAGCCACCCGACACCTTGAATAAAACCACCTTCTATCTGCCCGATGTCTATATCATCGTTAAGCGAACTACCAACATCATGAATAATATCAGTACGCAATAGCTTCATCTCACCAGTCAATGTATCAATCAATACTTCACTGACCGCAGCGCCATTGGCATAGTATAAAAACGGTCTGCCTCTGGCACTTTCACGATCGTAGTAAATATCCGGCGTTTTATAAAACCCGGTTGCCGACAGAGACACACGTGCAACCCAGGCAGCAGTCGCAAGCTCCTGCCAGCTAAGCCGCTCTTTGCCCGCAATGCGCACCCCGTCAGTAGAAAAAAACAGCTGATCTGCTGTACAGCCGTGCTCCTGCGTTAGAAAGTCAGTTAGCCGCTTTTTTATCTCACGTGCAGCCAGCAACGCAGCCATACCATTTAAATCGGATCCGGAAGATGCCGCTGTTGCTGAAGTATTCGGTACTTTGTCGGTACGAGTAGCAGATATCTTAATCGATTCAAAAGCCACCCCAAGCTCCGCTGCGACAATTTGCGCAACTTTTGTGAACAATCCCTGCCCCATCTCAGTACCACCATGATTAAGATGAACAGTACCATCGGTGTATAAGTGCAGAAGTGCACCTGCCTGATTAAGATGTGTGGCGGTAAAAGAAATACCGAATTTGACCGGTGTTAGTGCGATACCTTTTTTCAAAAATCTATTAGCGTTATTAAAATCTCTTGTTGCCTGCCTTCTTAGCCGATATTCCGAGCTTGCCTCAAGCACTCCTACCATACGTGGCACTGTAAAATCAGTCATCACCTGATAGTACGGTGTTAGATCAGTGCCAGATTCACTGTAAAAATTTCTTTTCCGCACATCAAGCGGATCAAGCTTCAGCGCAAATGCAATTTCATCAATAACGGTTTCAGCTGCAATCATACCCTGAGGGCCACCGAAGCCCCGAAACGCAGTATTAGAGACCGTATGGGTTTTGCATCGCAAACCATCTATCAAAACATTAGGGTAATAGTAGGCGTTGTCGCAGTGGAACATCGCCCTGTCAACGATTGCATCTGATAGATCCGGTGATGAGCCACACTTGCCTGCCAGCTGGTATTTTACTGCGGTAATCGCACCATCTTGTGCAAATGAAACTTCATAGTCATTGATAAACTCGTGGCGTTTACCAGTTAGCACTATGTCATCACGGCGCGATAACCGGCAGACCGTTTTACAATTATTACGCAGCGCAAATAGGGCCGCAAAGCAACAACAGGCATTGGCCTGAGTTTCTTTTCCACCGAAGCCACCGCCAAGTCTCCTTGTTTCAAGCAGTACATCATTCATTGACAGGCCCAGCACTTCTGCGACTAGCTTTTGCGCCTCGGTTGGATTTTGGTTTGAACTCACTACGTGCACACCGTTATCTTCATCAGGCATTGCGGTTGCCACCTGCCCTTCGAGGTAGAAATGCTCTTGCCCGCCGACACGCATCGACCCGCTTCTCGTATTCACCTCTGGAGTCCGCGCTGCAGCCTTCAAAGCACCTTCAGCATCTCCACGCTGCATTCGGTGAGGTGGGCGAACATAGAATTTATTAGCAATCGCATCCGTAAGTTCCAGTACAGGTGCGGATTCCTTGTACTGAATTTTCGCTTTCTTTACCGATCGGCGCGCCTGAAACTGTGTTTTGGCAAGTACCGCGAAAATAGCCTGACCATAAAACTCGACTTCACTTGACGTCAGCAGCGGATCGCCCTTGAAGACAGGCCCTATATCAACATGTCCGGGAATATCATCAACCAAAATTACATCGACAACTCCGGCACTATTCCTGACCTCGGTTAGATCAATAGAGGTGATACTGCCGTACGCTATTTCACTACCACCGATCGCGATGTGGTAGTACGAAGCATCTACCGTATCATCAACGTAGGGTGCTGCTCCGCTGACGTGCTTAATAGCGCTTTCATGCTCTTTAGTGGCCATGATGTACCACCGTGGTTGCGATATCCTGACTGTATAGTTCAGCAGCCAGTCTTACCAGCAAGTTGGCTGATACCTTGTTTCTGTAGTCTGCCGTTGCACGCACATCGTCTATCGGTTGAAAGTCTTTTCGCAATGCACTTGCAGCATCTGCAAGACACTTTTCATCCAACACCCGACCGGTTAGCGTAGCTTCAAGCATTTCTGCCCGTTTCGGAATCTCCGCCATCCCGCCAAAGCCGGTACAGGCTTTTACAATTTTAGTGCCCTCTAATTCCAGATGAAACGCCGCACAAACCGCAGAGATATCATCATCAAGACGTTTACTGATTTTATAAAACCGGTTTCTAATACGATTGCTACTTTCAGGTTGATTTAACGATGAGCGCGGAATAATGAATTCCTTAATTATCTCGTCAGGCTGCAACAGGGTCTTCTTGTAAGACACAAAAAACTCCTGAGCTGTCACAATCCGCTCACCACTGGCAGATGCCAGTACTATCGAGGCGTTTAACGCGATAAAAGCCGGTGGCAAATCTCCAACAGGTGACGCATTGGCAAAATTTCCGCCGACAGTTGCTTGATTGCGCACCTGCGTACCTGCGAAACGAACCAATAAAACATCAAGCTCCGGGCAGTACGGGACAAACGTGTTACGAAATTCTGTAAGACATGTACCCGCACCCACGGTTATGGCATCCGCAGTGACGTCAATAAAAGATAATTCACTAACACCGCCAAGCAAGATAATTTTATTAATGGTTTTGAGTTGTTGGGTGACAATCAGCGCGAGATCAGTTCCGCCCCCCACTAGTGCCGCATCCAGGTGATTCTTTCTTATTGAATAGAGCTCATTCAATGATACCGGTCTGAAAAAACCGTTATCTGAATCTTCGTTGTTGGTCCCGGTCTTTTCTAAACTGGCCTTATCTAAATCGGTGTCATCTACCCCTGTGCCATTTACAATAGATGAAATAGATTTTAAAGATTCAATTGTCTGCGCTGCATCCAGATCAAAATGATCGTCCACATAAAGCTGATTCAATGCATTCTTTGCAGCATCAATTATTGGTCGGTAACCGGTACAACGACATAAATTGCCACCGAGCTGTTCATCGATAAAACTTCTTGAGACAGGCTTATTATCACCCATTTTCAATGCAGCAAACAAAGACATGACAAAACCCGGAGTACAAAAACCACACTGCGATGCGTGATGTTCAACCATCGTCTTCTGCGACAGATGAAGTTTGCCTTTACTATTTTTTCTTGTCTTAGCGCTACTGGATTCAGCGGTGAGATTTTCAACGGTAATTAGTTGCTTTCCATGTAGCGCGCCTGCAAACGTAATACAGCTATTGGCAGTGCGATAGGAAAGCGTCTCACTACCATCACCTGCTAGAATGCATTCAGCAATAACAACCGTACAGGCCCCGCAATCACCTGACGCACACCCCTCTTTGGTGCCACACTGGCCGCGACGCTCACGCAAGTAGTCAAGCACAGTCAAATCAGCCGGCAGAGAGGGCTCTTCAACCAATTGATTGTGATGTAAAAATCGCAGCACTGGAAAACCCGGAGGTTAGGAAACTGCAACTGATTCTAGTATCGCGACCAGATCATCACTAATACAAGAGCGTTATGTATTGTCTCAGAGGGCATCACCGGGTGCCTTCGGAATCGATTCATTCGGCTTTCTTGAGCCATGTTTCTGGCTGTGTTGCTGGCCATGGAAGAAGGATTCCTCCATCATTTCGCCCGCAGTCAGATCTACGCGCAGGCTCAGTGAGTTAGTCTGATCTGGCGCGTTGTTTTTCGACTCGGCGAGCTTGACAAGATCACGCAAGGATTCGGCGTGCACAACAACTGATTGGTTTTTTCCAACTATCAAATTGCCCTTGAGCATCATTGTTCTTCCCGTTTCCAGGGAAGACTAAATCAAAGGTGATCAAACAAGTCACGGAGCACACTCGTAGATTGTGACCCCGGTCACGAGTCCGTCGCTATAGTGATCAACGATACTCGCAGGCAAAATGATACTTGAGATATTACCGCTGCGAAGATACCAGGCGGCTGAAAATCCAGCCTGCGGCGCTCGATTCAGTTGCCTTGACCCGTATCCAGCTGCCGGCACGATCAACCTCGATAAGCTCATCACCGCGCTCAACCTGGTCCAGAATTGAAAAGTTAGTACCCGGACCTTCACGCAGATTCACCATCTCCGAATCTACATAATATACATTGCCGTTAATTTCTTCCGCTGCTGAAGACGTAGCGATAATCACCGGCTCTACTGCTTGCTGATCCGATGTCAACACAGTGACCGTGGTTGCTGATCTACTGCCAGATACCGGAAAAGCAGATCCATCAAATTGATCACCATCAATTGGATAAGTCTTCGCTATAGCAAGATCACTCTCAGTCTTGTCTAACTCGCCAGTGTTGGATTGATTACTACTGTTAAAATTCCCAGAGTCAGCAGAGCCTGTAAGACTGGCTTGTGAACTATTCACACTGGCGACCCGACCAGAATCAGCACCACTGGATCTTTCAGCCTGACTGGAATACCAATAACCAGCATACCCACCAACAGCAAGCATAGATAAAACGGCAACACCACGACCCCAGCTGCCGGCAGTGCTCACTGCCTCACCTTCTTCCTCATCTGGCCCAAGCAACAAACTACCGCCCGATGATCTGATCTGATCGTTGTGCAGTTTCACGAGCACCAGACCGACAACTATCGCAATCACCCACATGACGGCAACTGCCAGAATACCTAGCTCGGTAAAGTATAGAACCGCCAGTATCAGACTCAGAAATACAGCCGCAGCAACACTGCTGTAGACGAGCCCGAGCGGCCCGAAAAATAGCGTCGCTATAAATTGGGTAGACAGGGATTTCAACATCGCGAATCTCTTATGCCGTTAGTGGTGACAGCATTCCCCAAAACACTCGCCATGCGGAGTCGAAGCGCTCCGTTTTGCCATGGAATCCAGGAGAATACCGACCTTGAATCATCATCCTGTTTCGACCGAATCCGAAAATCCTTTACTCGGCCAATCTCATAATCCAACGTAAGCGATTGTTTTAATTGTTAAATAATACAAAAAAAACAATATCACACGAGAAGCACCCAATGCGGCAGACTAAATGCAATTGCGGTAGAACTCCTGACTTGAATCGCTCACGAGCAAGGTTTAGGGTGGGGGAATAATACGGAGCGCACCTATGCTTTACCGATTTCTGACTACCTTGTTTCTGCTGATGCCACTGACTGTTGGCGCTGTCTACTTCCCCGACGGAATTGACTGGACCAACCCATCACAGAGCAGATTCGTGCAATCGCTTTATCTGAATATGCTGGGTCGAGCGCCAAATGCCAGCGAGTCCCAGAATGCGGTGCGAACACTACGCAGCAATGACAATCGGACTGCACGATTAAGAATATTTGAATCCGTGCTCCAGACTTCCGAGTATCGACGCAGCTTTAACGATACAAACAACTCATGGCGCATCTATCAGGCACCTGATTACAATTATCGTAACGGTGACGGTTACTTTCGCTACCAGGCCGCCATATCAAGACCACAAGGATTCTCCGATATTCCGGATGGAAGCAGATCATTCACACAAAGCATTGCCAGAAGTGTTGCGCGCTACTACGACGCATTTTGTTATCGCGGTGACCCGTGCATTGATAATCCTGAGTTGGCACGGGATAAATTCACAAGCCATTTAAGCAGCAACAGTGCAAATATTAGTAACGCCCACGCCTGTGCAGACACGTCAAATTTAGACAGTCAATTCAAATGGGTAGCGATAAACGGCACAACCTATCCGCGTGGCATTGGTCGAAACACGATATGTCTTGAAGATGCCTACTTTGAAGCCAGGCAGCTCAATCTGCAGCGCTACGATTGCAGTGCAGGATATACAAACTGTAAACGCAACACTCGACTGGACCTGCGGGCCAGCAGATCCGGTCAGGACAATGACGGCCATCCATCGTTCTTCTTTCGCGATGGTTCAAGAATCGCATTGATTCAAACCAATCAACCAACATCAACCAGTCAATCCAGAAACAACAGTGTCACACCGGCACCAACTGATCCGTTACTGGCCGACGACGCACATCCATGCACCGACCCGTCACAAACTACCAGCCGCTTCACCTGGCAAACTGCAACGCGCTCAGCAGAGTCAAAAGGCATCGGCAGCAACACCATCTGCATGGATAATTATTACTACTCGATACAGAGAATGACGCTACTTAGGCATAACTGTGACTACGGTTTTGTAAACTGCCGTCCGGACCCGAACAACAATCTGACTGCTGACTCCCGCAAACGAGTTGACGGCAATCCTGCACTGGTGTTTCCAAATGGAACCACACTCATACTTACGGCACGAGACCTCGCACCACAAGCAACCACCAGCAGGCGCACAACTGAGACTGATCAACCGCGCCAACAAACAAACACTCGTACACAACCACGAGTAAGCAATAGTAATAACAACAGAACCTACAACGGATCACACTGCGCAGACTCAAAAAAGCGCCTCAGCCAGTTTCGCTGGAAAAGCCAGGGGCTATCCAGTTGGCCGGATGGAATCGATGGCCGGATCATATGCCTGAACAATTCCTACTATGAAGTAACTTCTTCCAATTTGCGTAACTACACCTGTCAGAGTAACTACATCAGTTGCACGGCCAACCCATCTAAAAATCTCACAATCCGTCAGACCAGTCAGGATGGAACGATCTGGACGCTGGGCAACGGTGACGAAGTAACTCTCATCAGCAGATAAAAATTCCCGGTCACGGACTGCAATACCGAAGCTCCGTTTTGATTGCCACTCAGCTATAATGAAAGGCGTTGGAAATTCTTCCAGCGCCTTTTGCTATTTACCGACTGCAAATTCACCATGCTGACTTTCACCAACCTGTGCGTTCGACGGGGCCCGCGGGTTCTGATAGACGAAAGCTCATTCACAATACACCGCGGTCACAAGGTTGGTATTACCGGTGCAAACGGTACAGGCAAAACTACCCTGTTCCAGTTAATACTCGGAGAAATCACACCAGACACAGGCGATTTTGAACTTCCGTCAAACCTTACCATCGCGCATGTTGCCCAGGAAGTAAAAGCCACAGACAGAAATGCTGTCGACTTCGTTATCGACGGAGATGAAGAACTGCGTCGACTGCAAAGCCAACTTGAAAGCACTAATGATGACGGTATCAAACAAGCAGAACTACACGCTGCAATTGAAGTGGCAGACGGTTATACGGCTTCCGCAAGAGCCTCAACCTTACTAGGTGGCTTAGGCTTCAGCAAAGAACAATTCAAACAAGAAGTACAGAGTTTTTCCGGCGGCTGGCGAATGCGTTTAAATCTTGCCCAGGCGCTCATGTGCCGATCAGATGTTCTTCTGCTCGACGAGCCGACCAATCACCTTGATCTCGATGCGGTAATCTGGCTCGAAAACTGGCTAAAGCGCTATGAAGGAACGCTGTTGCTGATCTCACACGATCGCGAGTTCCTCGACAATGTCGTCACTGAGATAGGCCACATTGAGCACCAGAATCTGCGTCTATACACAGGCAATTACTCACAATTTGAACACCTGCGCGCAGAACACTTATCCGTTCAACAATCAGCTTTTGAAAAACAACAACGCGAAATCGCACACATGAATGATTTCGTCAGGCGCTTTCGCGCCAAGGCCACCAAAGCCAAACAGGCACAAAGCCGCTTAAAAGCACTAGCCAGACTTGAGACCATTGCTCCTGCGCATATTGATTCACCGTTCAGCTTCACATTTAAAGAACCGGATAAACTACCGGATCCACTATTGCGTATTAAAGAAGCATCGGTTGGCTATACAGACACGCCATTGCTAAGCAACATCAAGCTCGAACTACACAAAGATGCACGCATCGGGTTACTCGGCCCTAACGGTGCAGGCAAATCTACCTTAATAAAAATGCTAGCCGGTGAGCTCACTGCCATGAGTGGTGACTTTCATTTTGCCAAAGAACTCAAGCTTGCTTACTTTGCACAACATCAGCTAGACCAACTCCGTTTAAATGAATCACCACTGGATCACATGCAACAGCTTGACGCCAAAGCCAGTGAAGGGGATCTGCGTAATTTTCTCGGTGGCTTCGGTTTTCAGGGTGATCGGGTATTCGATAAAGTAGAACCATTCTCCGGTGGAGAAAAAGCCAGACTGGTTTTGGCGATGCTGGTGTATCAACGTCCAAATCTTTTACTACTTGATGAACCAAGCAACCACTTAGATATAGAGATGCGCCATGCACTTACAATCGCTCTACAGGAATTTCAAGGCGGAATAGTGCTTATCTCACACGACAGACACCTGTTAAAAATGGCATGTGATTCATTGGTATTGGTTAATGATGGTACCGTCAGCGAGTTCGACGGCGATGTGGACGGCTATCCAATCTGGCTGCAGAACAGAAACAAGCCGACATCTTCAAAAGCCGATACCAAAGCTGCATCACCGGCAAACCAGTCTCAATCAAGTAACGCCAGGTCTGACAAAGAACGTAAAAGACAGGAAGCACAGAACCGGCAGAGACTGGCTCCGTTAAAGAAAGAAGTCGACTCGCTGGAAAATCAGATCGACAGGCTACGCCGTAAGCAACAGGAACTACAGGAGCAACTTGCTGACGAGCAGATGTATACCGACGAGAAGAAGGACGAACTCAAAGACCTGCTCTGGAAGCAGGCTGAGCTGGTAAAGTCTCTTGATGCGGCAGAAGAGGAATGGATGGAAAAAGCGGACGAGCTAGAACAAGGCATGCAACAAAACGTCAGCTGACGGAACTACATTACTGTTTCCACAATACTTTATGCTACTTTTAATATGACACCTTTAATCAGGCATTCAGCAAAGGCGGAGTAACTTATGGCTGGCGGTTGGTCGCGTGACGGAGCAGTTCAGGAACAAATAGACGCAAGCGTGGCGGATGCGGTAAAGCAGGCACGTAATCGCCTGCCCAAAGGTGATAGCGCGACACATTGCGATGAATGCGAAAAAGAAATTCCGCAGGCTCGAAGAGATGCAGTGCCCGGGGTAAGGCTTTGTATTGTGTGCCAGTCAGAAGCAGATGAAGAAGAAAAATCCTCTGCTCTAATCAACCGGCGTGGTAGTAAAGACAGCCAGCTTCGGTAGCTGAAATTTCTTATCTGGCTATTCGCTCCAGATCGAACGCAGTCAAGTCCATCTGTACTTCCCTACCCTAATTCAATGGCCTAACCTAGTGACATGACTTTATGGCCTGAGTTTACGGCCTGACTTTGTCGCGGGTTCACTTTACGTTTGATTAAGCGCACAATAGCAATCAAACGAACCACACAGTTAGACCGCTATTATGACTGATAACACACAACTGCCACCTGATGTGCCACTCAGAGTCCAGCAGGTAGAGTCCGAAGGTCGCAAGTTTGCAGAAAAATATCTGTTTCCACAAATGCAAAAAGCCTATGACGAAGGCACTGACCCGGACTACGCTTTGTTTGCACTGATGGAATGCGTTTCACGCATAATTCAGGCACGACACGGAGGCCATCTCAAGAACGCCGCTGATGATCTTGAGCATATGGCACGCAGTTATGCAGAGAGCTGGCGCTTGTGGGCAGATCAGAACACTAACAAAGAACCTGATGATGGCACACCAAAAAACTAAATAAGTATTACTATTCTTTATTCGTTCAGTTGATGCAATTGACCAGAAACAATCGCTGAGGAAAACCCATGGTTGATGTTACGGGCATTGAACAAATCTACCCGCGCCCATTGTCCGGAGCAGAAGTAGAAACACCACCACCAGCATTAGTCCCAGGTAGAGTACCACTTAAAGGAAAACACGTAACACTAGAGCCTCAGCACGCAGACAGCGACGCAGCTGACCTGTACGCTGCAGGCCATTCGACTGAACAGGCGCTTCATATTTGGGACTATCTGACTTACGGTCCATGGACTGATGTTGAGACTTATAAAGCTACACTGCGAGCACAGTCGTCAAGCTTCGATCCAATTTTCTATACCATAAAGTCTGTAAAAACAGGAAAACCCTGTGGTCAGGCAAGCTTTTTAGATATCAACGCTCAGAACGGAGTAATTGAGATAGGCCACATTTGGTTCGGCCCGGAATTACAAAAAACACCCGGCGGTACAGAAACGCTTTTTTTAATGCTTTGTTATGCAATGGATGACCTTAAATATCGACGGATGCAGTGGCGCTGTAATTCGTTAAATGAAAAGTCCAGACAAGCAGCCAGAAGGCTTGGTTTTAGATTTGAAGGAATTTTTTATAATCACCTTATTTTTAAAGGCAAGAATCGCGACACTGCATGGTATTCAATATTGGATGACGAATGGCCGGAAGTAAAAAAATTAATTACTGCATGGCTGGCCCCATCAAACTTTACAGCAGACGGCCAGGCAAGAACTTCACTCATGCAAATGATGACAGAGCGGGCAAATGATGGAAGAGCGGTCAGATAGCATTCTAGCCCGGTTTATTCATGAAAATGACGGCATCCCGCTTGATCCTTGATTGAGTTTTGAAGTCAGCCCGACGTAACACACTGCCAAACGCAGGGGTATAAGCCTATCTACAGCTAAGGTGGCTCACAGAGGTGATTGATTGCACGATATAGATACCTGCCAAGCCTCAAAGCGCATCCACCATCCCATGGCTATCGCTCAAGCTCCATAGCACGACACGGCCTTGATATCAGGATTCCTCAAGCACCCTGACCAGCGATGCTTCAAACTCAACCGCCTGTGTCGGGTTAAAGCCTGTGTGACTTTCCACAAGATTTCCATCACGATTAATAATCACACTACTAGGTAAACCTCTTACCCCGAACTGATCTGCCACGGCTCCAGCAGCATCAAAGCCAATCGTAAACTCAGCTTCAAACTCTTCCGCAAATTGACGGGCGAGGCCCTTATCCTGATCCAGAGTTACCGCAATTACTTCAAGACCCTGTTCGGCATATTTAGCACGCATCTCGTTCATCCATGGAAAAGATTCACGACAAGGTCCACACCAACTAGCCCAAAAGTCCAGGTAAATTACTTTGCCTTTATGATTGGCACTGACAAACATTCCGTCATCTGTTGTAACGTTGAACAACGCGGGCTGTAGTTCAGGTTCAGGTTCAGATTCAGGTTCAGGCTCCGGTTCAGGCTCTTTGCCGCAGGAAGCCAGCATTATTACAGCAGCCAACGCGAATAATCGCCAAGCACTATATCTTGTCAGTGACTTTCTAAAGCTCAACACTTTCTATAACCTCTTTCTCTAGTCGACTATCTTCAATCCACTCACGTACTGCAGATTGCGAATTAACTGTTTCCAAATACCGGCCCGGCTCTCCGTCAAGCACGACACCATAGGTGTTAAACCTCATTACAACAGGCGCAAACATCGCATCTACAATACTGTAATTGCCAAACAACCAGTCGCCATCGTGTGAATACCTCTGTCGGCAATCGGTAAACAGTTTGGCAATTCTGTCGATATCCTGCCGGACAGCTTCAGACAGTTTTAAACCTTTAATTGTTCGTCTGCAATTCATCGGCAATGAAGATCGCAAGGCTGCAAAGCCTGAGTGCATTTCGGCACTCACAGATCGCGCAACTGCCCGAGCAGTGGAATCTAGCGGCCAGCCATTATATTCCGGATGCTGCTCTGCCAGATATTCCAGTATTGCCAGGGAATCCCAAACCCTGATATCACCATCAATCAGAATCGGAACTGTCGTCCCACAACCAAACTTCGATATTTCCTGCCTTGTGGTAGATGTATACAGAGACACCATTATCGTTTCAAAGGCAATATCATGATGCCGCATCCAAACCCATGGTCGCATAGACCAAGACGAATAGTTTTTGTTCCCAATAACCAGCTGATAATCATTACTCATACGATGAGCTCTTTTGTCTTGTAACAGATTAAGTTTGGGTAAAAACGGAGGTAAAGAAGGTAAAACCTGCTACAGTCTGTTACGCAATCACCTGCATCCGATCATACCGTATCACTTGTCGTTCTGCCCGGTCTGTAAAGCGCTACCTCGCAGTTTTCCGCGTAACGACCACAGGCTCTCATTTGCTGCCAACCAGAGCCTGTAAAAAGGGCCTGCCAACCGGGCGTACATTGAAATACATTATTAAATACATAACAAGCTTACCAGATAACACCCGTGGCGCTGTGACCATACTTATAGCTGCTGCGGGCTTCAGTGTAATGGCTTTGTTGATAAAGCTTGCTGGCGCGACACTGCATGTCACACAGGTGATCTTCATCAGACAACTTCTTATTCTTTTGATAATGACACCCAAGCTATCAAAGAACTTTCCCGAGTCTATAAAAACCACTCAACCGTTGATGCATCTGGCAAGAGTCAGTGCTGCACTGGTTGCAATGATGTGCGGGTTCACCGCAGTAATCCACATGCCACTTGCTGACGCTACTGCCATAGGATTTGCAAAAAGCCTTTTTGTCACCATCTTCGCCATCATTTTACTTAAAGAGACGGTCGGCATTCGACGGTGGAGTGCCACACTCATTGGGTTTCTGGGGGTAATCATCATGATGCAACCGGGAACATCCGGCTTCAACATCTATGGCATTTATGCAGCTGTGGCTGCAGTTGCCGCAGGGCTTGTTATGGTGTTACTGAGAATCATCTCACGCAAAGACCCGCCATCAGCGTTGCTTTTTTATCAAGGTATCGGCGTCGCTGTCATTCTGTTTATACCTGCAATGATAAACTGGAAACCGCCTACCGCCACTGAATGGATACTATTACTTGCAGTTGGTGTCATGGGCTATCTTTCACAGCTTTGCAACATCTACGCATATAAATTTGGTGAGGCTTCACTACTCGCGCCACTTGAGTACACACGGATCCTCTATGCAACATTGATAGGCCTGATTGTATTCGGTGATCTGCCAGGGATAAATACAATTATCGGCGCCAGCATTGTGGTTCTGGCCTCGGCATATACAATACACCGGGAAAGAAGTTTGAATAAACAGCGCACACAAGGCTAATATGTATTATTGCCAATCTCACCTGTGCACACAAAGACATTTTTCAACCAGAGGATTCAAACATGCCTGCCTATGCAATCGTCAGAGCCACCATTACTGATGCTGAAAGATTCAAAGACTATGTTGCCGGCACACCCGCTTTACTCGAAAAATACGGTGCCAGATTTTTAGCCCGCGGTGGCGATGTTGTTACAATGGAAGGCGAAGAAGAAAATCGCCGTATTGTGTTAATCGAATACCCTTCAAAGCAAAAAGCACTGGAGTTTTACCATTCAGATGAATATGCCGTATTGCTAAAAATCATGCAGGAATCCGGCACTCGTGATTTTATATTGGTAGAGGGTATCTAGCACTCAGGGCACCAGCGTAATTCAGCCCACCGAACGACTATAATTTAACTGGTAAAAATGTCCAGTAGACCAAAATAAAAGCATGAGCAATCAAAACGATAACCAACAAAAATTAATGGATGCTATCTACTGGCACGGTATCCCTACCCTGTTTCGCTGCCCTCATGACGCTGATCCGGGTAACGCAGATATCGGCCTGATCGGTGTACCACATAGTACCGGCAATGGCACAACACAACGCGACCAGCATCTCGGTCCACGTGCTGTTCGCAATGTTTCTGCAATCGGCAGACGTGTCCACAACGAGTTTCGAATTGACCCCTGGGAACGTTGTCGTGTGAATGATCTCGGTGATGTACCGATGACGCATGGCAACAATAACGAAAAAACCATCGAGATAATCACCGAGTACTATAAAACCATTGCAGATGCTCACTGCAGACCGGTAAGTATCGGTGGTGATCACTCAATTACCGGCGGCATACTGCAGGGCATTGCAGGCTCTCACTCAAAACTCACCAACGGCGAGAAAGCCTGCCTGCTCCACCTTGATGCACATACCGATGCATTTCATAACGTGGAGCACTTCATGGGCGCAGTTAAGTCAGCCGCACACTGGGCAAGTTATCTGGTCAAAGGCGGACACGTTGATCCCGAACACTCAATCCAGCTCGGCATTCGAGGCAATGTAAGAACTCTGGATTGGCTCGATACCAGCTATGATCTGGGTTACACCGTTATCACGAAACCCGAATATGATGAGATGGGGGCTGACAAAGTCATCGAAACTATAGATCAGGTTATTGGTGACAGGCCGTTATATATCACGTTCGATCTGGATTGCCTCGACCCGACGGTCGCACCTGGTGTTTCTAATATAGAAGCGGGTATTGAGGGATTCGGCATTGATCAGGTAAGAATAATACTGCAATCAGTTCGCGGAAAAAACATCATTGGTGGCGATGTAGTGTGCTTAATGCCAACCGTCGACACACCCAATCAGATCACCAGCTACCGTGCCATGGCAGTGATGTTTGAGATGATCAGCCTGATCGCCGATCGACATCAGGGCTGACCAGGAACAGCAGGACTGACCAGAAACATCAGGACTAACTAGGACTGACCGGAAACAATAGAAGTGGAGATCGCCAATGAGCACTGCCGCTAAAATCGCCACATGTTCATACTGTGGCACCCGAGTGCTTATCTCGCTTTCTGGCAGGGAACGTCACGAGCTTGTTTGTAATTCTTGCGGTGCCCCGCTGCAAAACACCAAACTGATTCACCAAAACAACCCTCAGTTTGCAGCTGCCCAGCCGCTGTTTAAAACTCCAGAAACAACACCGCGAGAAGATAAAAAGGAAATTAAACATAAAGAAAAACGACGAAGGGAACGTCGGGAATCAGAAGAATATAAAAAAGACAGAAAATACAAATCCCGCGATTCTGAAGATCGAAAGTGGAGCAAAGAAGACGACGATCTTAAGAAAAAGTACAGAGAGAGAAAGTATCACAAGGGAAAAAAGCCCACCAAAAAGCGACGTGGACTTTTTTACTGGATTCGCGAAGCAGCAGACGAGATTGACGATATCTTTGACTAGTGTGTAATTTCCACCCACCGCCTGGAGTCCTGCGATTGCCACATGGCATCAATCACACGAGTTACCTCCATTCCATCACGGAACGTTGGCCAGACTGATTTACCCGCATGTATCGCATTTAAAAAGTCTTTTGCCTCTATGATCAACTGATCCTGATAGCCTGTGCCGTGACCCGGCCCCAGACAAAACTCCACGTAGTCAGGATGGGATGGACCAGTTAGAATTTTACGGAAACCACGCTCTGCTTCAGGCCCCTCTGCCCGATATAACCAAAGCGCGTTTTGATCCTCCTGATCAAAACGAATCGCACCCTTTGTACCAGACACTTCATACGCATACCCCATCTTACGCCCGGTTGATACGCGACTAAAGTACAAATGCCCCATAACACCAGATTTAAATCGACACATACAATGTGCATGATCATCATTGGTAACCTCTTCCAATTTTGATGGATCTTGCTCAGATGGTCGGCTGCTGTGTACGGTTTCGATATCTGCATTGACGGTTGTAATAGGACCAAGCAATGCCATTGCACAGTTAATCATGTGAGAAGAAAGATCACCCATCGTACCAGTTGCACGGCCACGGGTTCGCCAGTTGGCGGGGGCATTTACATCCGCTAAAAAATCTTCTGTATGTTCTCCGCGAAACCAGGTAACGTCACCGATTTCACCCTCTGCTATTAGCTTTCTTGCATACTGCGTTGCCGGTGTTCGAACATAGTTAAAACCCACCATATTCACCATTCCGGATGCCTCAGCTGCGTTCGTCATAGCTATCGCTTCTTCAAGCGACGCACCCATTGGCTTTTCACACATTACCGGCTTACCTTTCGCAAATGCCGCAAGCGCAATTTCTTTGTGGGTAGACTGTGGCGATGCAATAACAATCGCTTCGACCGCAGGATCATCAACCAGCGTCCGCCAGTTTGCGGTTGAACGATTAAAGCCAAAGGCCTCTGCCTTTGCAGCAGCACCTGCCTCTGTGGTGGCACATAGCATTTCGCACACAGGTTTGAGCGGGGTATTAAATATGGCACCTACCGCATTCATCGCAACGCTGTGTGCCTTGCCCATATAGCCTGCACCGACCACGCCGATTCCGATTGCTGTCATATCTGGTTACCTGTTGTTATCTAAAAACCGGCTATGATAATCGCCTTTTAGCTCCACTGGAATCCCCTGGGGAAATTACCCGCAACAGATCCGTGTCATCACAGGCATTGAGATATATATAAGACACCCCTGTTCAAACGACGCTACAACTTCCACAACGGATTTTTAAGCGGTTCAGTCAGAGGAACAAGCCAGTTAACTGCCAGTTCATCACGAGACACACTGGTGAGATCAAGGTCGGGCTTAAAAAAGCGTTGTCGCTTGCGACCGTTAAGAGAGCAATAAGAGCTTACAGTCACGCTAACATCCGAGTAGCCTTTCTTCTCCCATTCTTTTTCTACAAACTGACCGAACTGCCAGACCATATCCGGTATACACGGCATCTTGCGTAATTGCTTGGCGTTTAAATGATCCTTTGGATTGACAGTCCATTTTCCACCGCCTTCTGTATGCACATGAAACAGCGCAGTGCCCTTCTTTGAGCGCAGCTTCATACGCCAGCTAAAGCGATGCCCGTCTTCAGTCCAAGCTACATTACCAGGGTATAGCCAGTTTCGTAGTGGAATAAGGGTCTGGCTCACTAGCCAGATTGCCATCACAGATACGATCAGCATTTGCTTTGCGGTTATGCCTCCAGCCTGGTCAACATTTGGTGGGGTCGCAGTAACACTACTAATAGATGGTACTAATCTGCTGTCACCAACATCACTACTACCTGTCACTGTAGAAGCAGATCTACGCAGATATTTATCACGAAACTTAAGAGGCCAATCCGGACTGAAAAACAGAAAGCTCGCAAACAAAGTAAACCACGGAAATATCCCGATATTAAACACTGTGTGATTTACCATATGAAAAACAGCGTACGCTAACAAAACCCATGGCCTGGTCTGCCGAAAGAACAATAGCGGCGCGCCCAGCAAATGAAGTGCAATGGCACCATAAGCACCGAGCGCTATACCGACATCATTAGTCAGCAACGTAAAAAACGGCGGAAAGTCATCACGAATTGCGTGCATCCACATACGTAACGGTTCCAAATTGAGCCAGTCTGCGTTTATCTTTACGATGCCTGCAAGAATCAGAATTATTTCCAGCTGCAGCAACAACACCACAATGGTCCAGTTCGGCACGGTGTCTGACGCAATCGATTTGTCCCGGCGCGCATCAAAAGACCACTTGCAGTGCGCTGGCAGAAACAGCATTACAATACAAAACAGAATCACCATATAATAGTGATTCAGGTACAAGGCCTGATCCAGCAGAAAGTTGTAGGTAAACCCGATGGTAAAAATAAAGAGGGCCAGTCGGTAGCGATACCCCACCATGATTGCAAACGCACACACAGCCATGATGCCCCAATGTATCCATAAGCCAACACCGGGCCACGGCACGACCCACTCAAAGTGGTGGTACTTGAATAACATGTCCGGCTCAAGGTATCGACACGTCGGACATAGCGCCAGGTTGTTTATACTGTTAAACAGTAGCAACGCACCAAGGCCTACTCGAAAAACCGCCAGTGAGCTTGCATCTACCGACTTAAAAAGTGATTGGAAAAATGCATTCATGATAATCCGAACTAATCATTTTTGTCTTTGCGATACCGGCTGTGCGGGCACTCATCTTAGCCCTGCCCAACGCTCTCAGGGACCAAACCATTGACAGATAGCATAACCTCAAACAACGGCTCTCCTTCCGGAGAAGATGTCACCATAGTGTACGATGGAGAGTGTCCGTTTTGCCAACAATATACCCAATTGTTACGCCTTCGCGCGAGTGCTGGCACCGTGCACTTGATAAACGCCCGTGACGATGACCCCGTGGTGAATGATGTGACCAAACGTGGTTTTGATCTTGATCAAGGCATGATCGTGATCATCGCAGAGCGTTTTTACCATGGAGCCGAGGCCATGCATGTACTGGCAATGCTGAGCACACGCACAGGCTGGTTCAATCGGTTTAACTTCTACGTATTTCGATCAAAACAGGTATCGACTATTTTGTATCCGCTACTCCGGACCGGGCGCAATTTCGTACTCCGGCTACTCGGCCGAACATCTATTAATACGAATTAAACAGCTACGCGATTGAGATGCCTCGATCCGGCCTCCATCTCTACTATATACACTTATAAACTATCAATGAGAGGTAAGATGGAAATAACAAATTTGCCAGACTGGATTGCCGCCGTTTCAACAGCGCTTGCGGTTATTTTCGCCGGCTGGCAATTACGTACATCATCACTGATTGCACAAGCGACATTTGAAGATCAGCTGGATCAACAATATCGAGAGTTGATGAAAGAAATTCCTGTGAGTTTGTTGATAGGTGAAAGAATACACCCGGATGAATACTATGAAGTCAGAGAGCTAATATACAACTATTTTGATCTATCCAATGAGCAGGCTTTTCTATATTCCAGGGGTCGGATAGGCAAGCGAACGTGGCAATCTTGGTTAGAAGGAATTAGAGCAAACATGAGCAAGCCAGCATTCACACAGATCTGGTTCGAGCTCGAAGAAGTATCACCAGACACGTTCTCGTACTTAAGAGGATTATTATAAGTGCTTAGCCTGAAATCGAATAATAGCAGTGGAAATCATACTTCTGTTTCTCTTTTGCATGGCTATCTAATAAGACCATACAATTCGATATATGAGATCCTGTCGTTTGTTGCCGGGCAAACGGTGCTATAATTATACTCACTCAAACAAACGAAATACTTCCTGCAAAGGGCAAGCTTCGAATACGCCGTCCGGTGGCTGCGAATATCGCGTTACCAAGTGCTGGCGCCGCCGTTGGTGTGGCCGACTCACCAACTCCGTAAATTTCAGTACCGCTTTCAATAATACTGACATCAATGTCTGGCATCTGGTGGATTCTCATTGGAGAATTGGTATCGAAGTTGGTTTGATCTACGCTCCCATCTGACACGGTAATCTCACCATTGATTGCTGCACTAAGGCCAAACACCAGCGACGACTGTACTTGCGCTTCTATATTTCTCGGGTCGAGTGCAATACCGACGTCGATAGCAACCCAGACTTTCACGACCCTGACACTCTGCCCGTCATGGAAAATTTCGATAACCTGAGCGGTGGCAGCTCCAGAGGACAACGCATAGGCGACACCTTGTGCATGACCATCTGGCAATGAACCACCCCAGCCAGATTTCTCGCTAACAGTACGAAGCACTTCTCTGCTGGAAGTATGTGCAATGAGATCTAGCCGCATCTGTATTGGATCAGCATTTGCTGCATGGGCTATTTCATCAATAATGCTTTCATGAAAAAACGTGTTCTGCGACTCCCCTACTGATCGCCACCAACCAACAGGAAGCAGATCAGGCGCTTTGTACACGCGCACCTTGTAGTTTGGTATTTGATAAGGCTGCTCCCACAACCCCATAGACATGGATTTGTCACCGCTAAACTCGGGCCAGTGTTCGCGTAGACGATACGAACTGAATAGCGATGGCGTCGCAACTTGTAAGCTGAAAGCTTGCGGCTGGCTATTTTTTATTTGCGCATGAAATCGTGCGACGGCCATAGGCCGATAGGCATCATGAGACATATCTTCTTCGCGCGACCAGGTAACTTTTACCGGCGTACCTTTGAGTTCGCGCGCAGCAGCAACTGCGGTTTTTACAAAATCAGTTTCCAGCCTGCGACCAAAGCCCCCGCCCAGATACATCGTATGCACACTAACGTTTTCAACATCCAAACCAACCATTTTCGCACCAATGGCCTGCGCCTGGGTGGGGTACTGCGTACCGGCCCAGATATCCAACCTCCCCTCGCGAAGCCAGGCCACAGCGTTAAGAGGTTCCATCGTTGCATGGGCAAGGTAGGGTACGAAGTATTCGCCAGTGATGACGTCAGCGTCCGGGTCGATTTTCTCAGTGTCGCCATCATGCCGCGGCTTACTGTAAGGTTCGTTCTCAAAAGCAAGTTCAACCTGCTGGCGATGTTCTGCTGTCGACGAAGGATAGGCCGGATCGTCCCATTCAAACTCTATTATCCGTGCAGCCCTGAGTGCGTACCAGGTATTTGTCGCCACAACGATGACACCATTGTCCATCGGTACAATGCTTGTTACCCCTGTCATAGCCAATGCACGTTCGGCCCGATAAGACCTCATCGAACTGCCAAGATGAGGATTCATCACTACCGTACCGTAAAGCATGTCCGGCAATCTTACATCGATAGAGTACTTTGCCGTGCCATCGCATTTTGTAGCCATATCGGCTCGTGACTGGGACCGTCCTAGTAGTGTCCACTGGTCTCGTGTCTTCAACTCCGGTCGGGCTGGCAATGCTATGCCGACTGCTGCTTGCGCAAGCTCTGTGTATGAAAGCTTCCGGCCATCCGGAGCCAGAACTCGCCCGTTGTGTGTCGACAGAGAGCCGGAATCAAGGCCCCATGTTTGCGCAGCGGCTGCTACCAGGATATGACGGCCGGTTGCACCGGCGATTCGCATCTTTGTATAGGCGTCTCGAATGGATGTCTGACCGCCTGTCAGTTGTCGCGTGTAGATTTTGTCCGCTGTGGTAAACATCCCTGTTACAAACTCATACAATTGGCGCTTCCTGCTAACGGCCGGAAGCAGGATGTCGTTGGCATACAGCTCAGATGGCGGGCCGTGTATTACAGTTACATCTTCAATCTGTACATCGAGTTCTTCTGCGACTAACGCAGCGAGTGTTGTTTGAATTCCCTGCCCCATTTCAGCTCGGGGCGCGATGATTGAAATACCTGACTGATCAAGGATAACGTATGGAGTGAGCGTGGCAGCCGCTTTCGAAGAACGAAGCAGTGCAGAAAAAGAACTCTTTCCGTTCGAGCTTCGATACCCCACAGCAACACCACCGAGTACCGCAACACTCGCTAATAAGACCGCGCGTCGTTTTATTGAAATGCTCAAGGTTGCAGCTGTTCCTGAATCTGCTCACGAGATGACTCGCATGACGGATCCTGACTCGTAGCCGCATTTATCGCTGCACGGATTCTTGCGTAGGTCCCACATCGACAGAGATTTCCCGCCAGTGCAGAATTAATTTCTTCAGTATCAGGTTCAGGGTTTCGTTCTAGCAAAGCCGTAGCACTGACAATTTGTCCTGGCTGACAATAACCACATTGCGCAACTTGATGATCCACCCAACTACTCTGCAGATTAACTCGACAGGAACCGTTCGAAATCAAACCCTCTATGGTCGTAATTTCCATAGTAGTTTTACCGGCGACACTTGCCACACTAGTCAGACAGGATCGCACTGGGTTACCGTTGATCAGCACTGTGCAAGCACCACAACTTCCTATACCACAACCGTACTTAGTGCCAGTGAGGCCCAACTCGTCACGAAGTACCCATAACAAAGGCATTTCAGG
>CALIHW010000144.1 GCA_938020525.1 uncultured Granulosicoccaceae bacterium
GTTGAGCGAAATGTGGGAGAGATCGTCACTTACTTTGACGGCGCCGAAGGAGCAACGCCCAGGAAACTCTCAGGCACCCGGACCACACTTCGCAGAGACATCTGGAGAGCAGCGCGCAAGACGTGCTCACCGAAGGGGTAATGTGGCGACAGGCTACAGAAGCTCTCAGGTTCCGTGACAGATGGGGTTAGAAACAGATTGTGAGCTATGAGCTGCAATCTTTACTTTAACCTTAAAACTGTCGGAACTTAAATATGCCAAACACGATCTTTTCTATCGCTGGTATCACTAAATTCACCAGCTATCACTTATCTCCCAGGTATTCGTTTGATCATCGCTGTATAGCGATGACAACATCCTCGCTCGATAGCAACACTGGCCGCAGTCGCGACCAAATCATAGGTGCAACTCTCAATGGTTCGCACAGTCTCAAGCTTGTAAGCAGACTTCAAACTCACAGCCACCATACACATCATAGTTTCCAGCATTAAATACAACTCCAGTAAGAAACAAAAAGCACGGCTACCGCAGATTGGTATCAATGAAAAGCCGATGGGACGTCACTCAAGCGATTTCCAGGAACTTAAACGATGAATGAAGAACAGCTACTTAAGACCCCACTACACGATCTGCACCTCGAACTGGGGGGCAAGATGGTCGGCTTTGCGGGCTACCACATGCCCGTGCAGTTCCCTTTAGGCATTATGGGTGAACATAAACATACGCGCTCAAAAGCGGGGCTTTTTGATGTCTCCCATATGGGTCAGGTAACTATTCACGGAGCAAATGCAGCTCTGGATTTCGAATCACTGGTACCTGTGGATATCTTTGATCTCAAGCCGCTAACCCAGCGCTATGCATTGTTTACTAACGATCAAGGCGGTATTGACGATGACCTGATGGTCAGCAACGCGGGGGATCATTTGTTTGTGGTGGTTAACGCTGCATGTAAAGATCGCGATCTGGAACACATGCGATCAAACCTGTCCGACTGCAACGTCAAAATGCTTGAAGACCGTGCATTACTTGCACTACAAGGTCCTGCAGCTGCATCAGTGATGGCGCGCATCGCACCGGAAACATCTGACATGGTATTTATGGACTGGCGGCCGCTCGATATAAACGGCATACGCTGCTTTGCAGGCCGTGCCGGCTACACAGGTGAAGACGGATTCGAGATTTCAATACCTGCAGATGCAGCAGATGATTTTGCCCGCAAGTTACTGGCAGAAGACGAAGTCGAGATGATTGGTTTAGGGGCACGTGATTCGTTGCGCCTTGAAGCAGGATTATGTTTATACGGCCACGACCTCGACAGCACCACTACACCAGTTGAGGCAAATCTATTGTGGTCAATGCAGAAAGTTCGCCGCGCTGATGGTGAACGCGCCGGTGGATTCCCGGGCGCTGAAGTTATCTTTAATCAATTGGCCAATGGTGCATCACGCAAACGTGTGGGTTTTGACGTAGTTGGACGCGCGCCCGTACGTGAAGGTGCTGAACTGCAAGATGGTAAAGGCAATAAAGTCGGCCAGATCACCAGCGGTGGATTCGGCCCTACTTTGGAAGCACCGGTTGCAATGGGTTATGTCTCCAATGAATATTCGACCATCGGCACAGGGCTTGTCGCTCTGGTACGCAACCGCGAAATTAAAGTCAACGTCGCAAAGATGCCGATGGTAGAGCAACGCTATCATCGAGGTTGATTGTACAATTTTGCAGTCTGAATACGCGATCTGATTTTCTAATTATCGATACACCTTACAAACTTTGGAAATTACAACTATGAGCCTTAAATACACAGCAGACCATGAATGGGTTAAACCGGAAGCAGATGATATTGTGTTGGTAGGTATCACGGAACACGCGCAGGAGATGCTGGGTGATATTGTCTTTGTTGAACTGCCAGAAATTGATTCAAGCTTTAACCAGGGTGATGATATTTCTGTGATTGAGTCAGTCAAAGCTGCGAGCGAGTTAAAAGCTCCGGTCAGCGGCAGTATTGTGGCGATTAACGAAGCATTAGCTGATGAGCCCGCTACTGTTAATGATGATCCCACGGGCGCCGGATGGTTTTGTCGCATAAGACTTAGCGACCCCAGCGAACTCGACAACCTGATGGATGAAGCTGGCTACAAAGCCATTCTTACCTAAGCAATTAACCAAACACGCAATTTCCAAAGCTGTTGCGACTGCCAGAAACCAAACGAGGCTTGTAACTGTGACTGATCAAACTCTGACTGATCTCGAAAACAACGACGATTTTATCACCCGTCATATAGGACCTCGAGAGTCCGAAAAAACAGCAATGCTGAAAAAGCTCGGGTACAACAACATGGTTGATTTTATCGCCGATGTTGTACCTTCCAGCATCCTAGAGACCGGCAAGATGAATCTGCCGCAAGCGCAGTCAGAGCAGCAAACTCTTGCGACTATGCGGGAAATCGCCAATCAAAACGTATTAAAAAAGTCGCTGATAGGAATGGGCTACTACAACACAGTCACTCCACCCGTCGTGCAACGGAACGTACTCGAAAACCCCGCCTGGTATACCGCCTATACACCATACCAGGCAGAGATATCACAGGGTCGACTGGAAGCGATACTGAACTTCCAGACAATGATCAAGGATCTTACCGGTATGGAGATAGCCAATGCATCCCTGCTGGATGAAGCCACCGCTGCAGCCGAAGCAATGACCATGGCACAGCGGATCAGTCGCAGCAAGGCAACACAATTTTTTGTCTCTGCAGACTGCCTGCCGCAAACCATAGCGGTAGTGCAAACAAGAGCCAAACCGTTAGGTATAGAAGTGGTCGTTGGTGATCAGCATACAGGCTTTAACGCCGAGCTCTGTTTTGCGGCACTGTTTCAGTACCCTTCAGTCAATGGTTCTATTGTCGATTTCCGTGAGACGATAAAATCGCTACAAGCTAACAAGGGCCTAGCGATTGTGGCAACAGACTTGTTAGCACTCACACTCATTACACCGCCGGGTGAGCTCGGCGCCGATATCGTTGTTGGTAACAGTCAGCGTTTCGGGGTGCCATTAGGCTACGGTGGTCCGCATGCAGCATTTATGGCCACTGCAGACAAATACAAGCGCAGTATGCCGGGCCGATTAATCGGTGTCTCACTTGACAGTGCTGGTGATCCTGCACTGCGCATGGCACTTCAAACTCGCGAGCAACACATTAGACGTGAAAAGGCCACAAGTAATGTCTGCACTGCCCAGGCTTTACTTGCCGTCATGGCAAGTTTCTACGCGGTCTATCATGGCCCTGATGGGCTCAAGCGTATCGCCCTAAAAGTACACAGACAGACCGCATTGCTGGCTAAAGCCCTGCAATCACTTGGGGTCACTCTACGCACAGAATCTTTTTTCGATACGCTGACTATTAATACTGGCAATAAAACTTCAGCACTGCATCTGGCAGCCCGTGAAGCAGGCTATAACCTTCGGGAAATTGATGACGACTATCTCGGCTTAAGTCTCGATGAATCAATAACCCGCGCTGACTTGCAGGCGTTGATCTCGGTATTTGCTTCGGTATCTACTACCGCTAAATCGATAGAGATCGACCTGGATGAGGTGCTGCCCTTACAACTCCCTGATGCATTCACGCGCAGCAGCGATTATCTGACCCACCCGGTATTCCATCGTTATCGCTCTGAAACTGAAATAATGCGTTATATGCGTCTGCTGGCAGACAAAGACCTGGCACTTGATCGGGCCATGATTCCTCTGGGCTCATGCACAATGAAGCTCAACGCAGCGGTAGAGATGATGCCTGTTACCTGGGATCACTTCGGTCAGATGCACCCGTATGTGCCACTGGATCAGGCACAGGGATATCGCCGTTTGATTCAGGAAACAGAGCAGATGCTTTGCGCCTGTACAGGATATGACAATGTATCGCTGCAACCCAACGCAGGCTCGCAAGGCGAGTACGCGGGTCTGCTGGCAATACAAGGTTACCATCACAGTCGGGGAGATGATCAGCGTACCGTGTGTTTGATCCCGAGCTCTGCGCACGGAACCAACCCCGCTTCTGCAATCATGGCGGGTTTAAAGGTAGTGGTCGTTGCCTGTGATGCAGAAGGCAACGTAGACCTCGAAGATCTCAAAGCCAAGTGTGAACAACACAGTAACGAGTTGTCATCCATCATGATCACTTATCCATCAACTCACGGGGTGTTTGAAGAACACGTGCGGGAGGTTTGCGCGGCCGTTCACGATCACGGCGGCCAGGTTTACATTGATGGTGCAAATATGAATGCTCAGGTGGGTCTGTGTGCACCAGGTCACTTCGGAGGTGATGTCTCGCACTTAAACCTCCACAAGACCTTCTGCATTCCTCACGGCGGTGGCGGCCCGGGTATTGGTCCGATTGGTGTGCGTAAACACCTCGCTCCGTTTCTACCGGGTTATGCCGTAATCAATGACTCTGATGCACCCGCTGTGACAGGACCTGTTTCCGCAGCGCCCTGGGGCAGCGCCAGTATTCTGCCTATCACCTGGTCCTACATTAATCTGATGGGCGCGGAAGGTTTAACAGAAGCCACGCGTCTGGCAATTCTTAACGCCAACTACATGGCTGCCCGATTGAAAGAGCACTACCCGGTACTCTATACCGGTCGCAACGGTCATGTGGCACACGAGTGCATTATTGATCTGCGGCAACTCAAGGATAGCTGTGGTGTGACGGTAGACGATGTTGCCAAGCGATTGATAGATTTTGGTTTTCATGCACCGACTATGTCATTCCCTGTGGCTGGCACTTTGATGATAGAGCCCACTGAAAGTGAATCACTACAGGAGATCGATCGATTTTGCGATGCCATGATAAGCATCCGTAATGAGATCAAAGAGATTGAAGCTGGCAAAATAGAACATGAACAGTCTGCTCTTCACCATGCACCACATACAGTAAAAGTGGTTACAACCGATACATGGGATAGAGCCTATACCCGCGAACAGGCAGCCTTCCCTGTCAGCAGCTTGCACAAAAGCAAATACTGGCCGTCTGTAGGTCGTGTTGACAATGTCCACGGTGATCGTCATCTTGTCTGCAGCTGCCCGCCAATCAGCGAATACGAATGACACGGAAAATCCCAAGATGAACAAGACACTGGTAATCACGATACTGGCTACCGACAGACCGGGCATTGTGAACACAATTTCCGAAGCCCTGGTAAACCACGACGCAAACTGGATAGATAGCCGAATGGCTAATCTGGCCGATAAGTTTGCAGGGCTGGTACAGATTACTGTGCCTATAACAAAGTTTGATGCACTAAAGAAAAAACTGCAGGCACTGCACGACGCTGATAATCAGCTGCATATCCTGATGGAAGAAGCAGCCGATACTTCGTCCACGACAGTAAGCGAACTATCACTAGAACTTATAGGCGCTGACCGACCAGGGATCATTGATGACATTACAGGTGCACTGGCCAAACTCAACGTCAACATTAAAGAGCTCGAGACCGAGCAACGCGAAGCTTCCATGAGCTCAGAGATTTTATTCTGGGCCAGCCTGCAACTGGGATTGCCTGACGGTGTAAACAGTGACGATGTTCAAGACTCGCTTGGCGAGCTACAGGATCAATTGATGGTGGATCTTAATTTTGAAGACTGATTACCAACGGTTAGCGCATACTCCTAAATACCGCTCTCGCTGCATCACTTACGGGCCCCTGCGTCTGCTTAAGTAGTTTTATACGATCGAATTGGTTTTCATCATTGCGCACAGCCTGTCGCAATGCCTCACCAAATGCCATGCGCAGCTCTGTGCCAATGTTATATTTACAAATATTGGTGGTCGTCGCGAACTCCCTGCGTTGATCAGCTGGCACACCGGAGCCACCGTGAATAACCAGTGGTACACCGGTTTTTGCCTGTATTGCATGCACCCGGTCTTTATCTAAGCCATCAGACTTTTCTGTTTGCAGATGGACATTGCCAACGGATATCGCCATAGCATCTACACCTGTCGATTCTGAAAATTGCGCTGCGTCTTCGGGATCTGTGCCAGCAGACTCCTCACCATCTGCATAACCGACAAATCCTATCTCACCTTCACAAGATATCGATGCAGCATGTGCAAGTTCGACAACTGCAGCAGTTTCATCAATATTCTGATTCAATGGTTTTCGTGAACCATCATACATTAGCGAGGTAAACCCACTATCAAGGGCCTCTCGGCACTCCTGCAGTGTATAACCATGATCGAGATGACAAACGACAGGCACCGTTGCCTGCTCGGCAAGATGTCTAAACATTTTTCCAAGTATTGGTAACGGCGTATGCTCACGACACCCTGGTCCTGCCTGCAGAATAACCGGCGCATTCTCAGCTTCTGCAGCTTCAACGTACGCACACATGTCTTCCCAGCCAAGGCAAACTAACCCGGCTACTGCATAGCCATCCTTAAGCGCTGGTTGTAATACTTCTGCGAGTGTTGCTACCGTCATTTGAACTTCGCGATCATATCCTTGATACCAGGGATGGTTTCTATCTGATAAGCATGCGTAGGCTGAAAGTACTGAACCAGCGAACGCTGTGATAACCCACCCAGAATTGTAAAGTAGTACATCTCGTAGCCGGGTAATACAGCACACGGGTGATAACCGTTGTCGAGACAAATAGTCGATCCATCAACGATGTGGTATGCATCACCCGGCTCGTTGTCTGCCCGTTGCAGCATTTGCACACCCGAACCGTGGTTAGGCTTAAAGCGAAAGTTATAGGTCTCATCATGACGTGTTTCATCAGGCAGACGATCAGTATCATGCTTGTGCGACGGAAACCCAGACCAGCCACCTGCACCGACAGTAAATAACTCACTGACCAGTAAGCGCCCTACTTTGTCGTGCTGCTGCTGACCAAGAATATGTTTGATCTTACGATGTGTCTTTGTGTCATCAGAGCCGTATTGCACACGGTCAATACCATCCACCCGAACATCAAAAGGCTCAAGCACTTTGTCGTACTTTGCACCGGCAATAAACGTCTCTGTGTTATCACTAACACAGGCTATTGTTACCTTCGCACCAACCGGAATGTAGACACCCTCCGGTTCGCCATCCCAGACATCTTCTCCACGATTACCAAGAGACTTGAACCCTACCCCTTCAACTTCAATATCAACGGATCCGGTTGCAGGTACGATACAGGTTTCATAGCCTGGCACCTGGTACTCGAATGCTTCACCCTTTTTTAGTTTGACAATATTAAAGTAGTTCAGTGGAACCGTTGCATTGTCTGCATCAACGATAGCCTGATTCTTGTTATCAAATGGAGCAATATGCATAGCGGATTCCTAAATAGTAAAACCTGAATAGTAAAATTTGAACTAAATTAAGTGTTTTTGTCACACAGTGAGCTTGCCAGCATTAGCAGACAAAAATTCATCAAGCTCTGCTGGCGTCGGCATAGCCGGGGCACAACCAACCCGCGACACAACAATAGACGCACAGGCTGAGCCGCGCAGTATAGATTCTTTCAGTGGATAACCATTGGCCACTGATGCGATAAAACCACCCATAAAACTATCACCAGCACCTGTTGGCTTTAGTGCTTTAGCCGGATAAATGCCAGTCTGGAATTCTTCATCAGGTGTGATTGTGATAGCGCCCTTTTCTCCCATCTTATAAACCACCACACTGGCGGTTGAGTGAGCAAGCTCACGCGCTTTGGTAAGACCGCTATCGTAATCCCCTGCCATAAATCCAAACTCGACATCATTGCCAATAATGATGTCGCACATACCACCGGCTCTGGAATAGACCTCTGCCGCTTCATCTGCAGATGCCCAGCTGTAAGGCCGGTAATCAACATCAAAAATCAAGCCCAGTCCTATTGCTTTTGCCTGCTCAAACGCATAAAACGCCGCAGCACGTGACGGTTCGGCAGCCAGCACCGTACCGGTTGTAATAAGTGCACAATAAGGTGAGAAGTCGATGGTATCGATATCATCCTTGTTCATTTGAAAATCTGCAGCACCATTGCGATATATAACCGTTTGGTGATCCTCAACCCGGCTTTCCGACACAGCCAGTGAGTTGCGATACTCGCCGTCTTGTGGCCTTACATAAGTTGCATCAACTCCGTACTGTTCGAGTTGTTTGATACAGAAACGCCCTACTGCATCATCAGACACACACGTTACCAGTGAGGTTTGGCCGCCATGCTTCTGAATAGCTACACAGATGTTGGCAGAAGACCCACCCAGGCTTGCATAAAACTGAGTCGCGTCCTCAGTTTTAGTGCCAGGTGGATCGGGATAAAAATCCATCCCCGCACGACCAATCACAACAAACCGGTTATCTGCCAAGCTCGATAAGTTAAACATAGTAGTGCCTAAGTAGAAAACGCACTACACACCACGCCGCTGTTTGTCTCTTGAAGATTCCCAGTCTTCGTGTGCCGCGCGTACCTTTTTGCTATCTGTAACATGAGGTGTACCAACCTCCCACCAGGTGTGCCCCTCAGTAGTCCAGCCGTCGAATGCATCTACCTGCATCACAATCACACAAGACTTGTCTGCTGCTTTGGCACGCTTAAATGCCTCGCCCAGTTCAGCAGGGTTTCTCACAGTCTCTGCATTCGCACCCATTGCAGCCGCGTGTGCCTCAAAATCCACTGCAAATGGTTTATCTACTGTCGGACAGTCTTTGATCAGATTGTTAAAGCTTTCATTGCCCGTGTTGTTTTGTAGCTTATTAATAACAGCAAAACCGCCGTTATCCAGCACCAGAACAATAATCTTTTTGTTACTCAATACGGATGAATAGATATCTGAATTGAGCATCAGGTATGAACCGTCACCTGCAAATATAATTGTGTCTTTATCGGGCTCGTTCTCTGACTGTGCTATACGGGCACCCCAGCCACCTGCGATTTCGTAACCCATACAGGAAAATCCAAACTCGACGTCGACCGTGCCGGTTTTAAGCGTGCGCCAGTTTGCTGTTACCTCTGCCGGCAAGCCACCGGCGGCGGCCACTATACGATCCGATGGATCACATAACTCGTTTACTACACCAATCGCCTGAGCGTAAGAGTTTGCGCGGTTACCATGGGACACATTCATTGCAACGTATTTGTCCCATTTGGCACGCTCATCACTGGCAAGCTTCGTCCAGTCTGCCGGAGTCTTGTACTTGTTAGTCACTGCGTCAAGGGCAGTATCAAGTGCTTCGATACCGAGTTTGGCATCACAAACTATAGGCAAAGACCGATGCTTGCTAGCGTCATGTCTTGCTGCATTAAGCGAGATAAACTGTGCCTCCTTAGAGAACGCTGTCCATGATCCGGTAGTAAAATCCTGTAAGCGAGTGCCCACCGCTAAAATTACATCGGCCTGTTCTGCAATATTGTTCGCCGAGTTTGATCCAGTAACACCTAACGGACCTGTATTCAACGGATGTGTAGATTCAAGATTCGCACGGCCGGCAATCGTCTCCACTACGGGTATCTGATACTTCTCTGCGAAACGAGTGAGTTCATTTATCGCTTTCGAGTACTGAACACCACCACCAGCAATGATCATTGGTTTTTTTGCAGAACCTAGCAACTCAACTGCATCTGCGATTTCATCCGTATCCGGCCCGGTGCGTCTTATGCGATGTACTTTCTTGTCAAAAAATACTTTAGGATAATCATAAGTCCAGCCTTGCACATCCTGTGGCAAGCCAAGAAACGCAGGCCCGCAGTCAGCCGGATCAAGCATGGTGGCAATTGCTGCGGGCAGCGACTGGATAATCTGTGCCGGGTGACAAATACGGTCCCAGTATCGGGTAACGGGTTTAAATGCATCGTTAACCCCGAAAGTCGGATCATTGAAATTTTCCAGCTGCTGCAATACCGGATCAGGTAAGCGCGTGATAAAGGTGTCACCACATAACATCAGCATTGGTAAACGGTTTGCGTGCGCCAGTGCAGATGCAGTCAGGAGATTTGCAGTTCCAGGGCCTGCTGATGCAGTACAGAACATCATGCGTTGTCGCAGATGGTATTTTGCGTACGCTGCAGCTGCAAAGCCCATGCTTTGTTCGTTCTGCCCACGGTAAAGCGGAAGCTCGTTGCGGTGCTCGTACAGACCTTCACCCAGACACGGCACGTTACCGTGGCCGAAAATACCAAAGCCGCCGCCAAAAAGCCGCTGCTCCTGACCGTCGATAACAACAAACTGTTGAACCATCCATTTAACGATGGCCTGAGCCAGAGTTAACTGAACCGTTTCTCCCGCACCCGCTTTGTTATCAACACCCATCCTGCATTCCCGATTTAGCGAACTATTTAAGTGAACTTATTGAAGACTGAACCGCGCAATTCTTGTTGACGGTCCGTGAACTGCAAGGATAACATGCAACCGGTTGCAATATAAATATCACGCCGGACTAAAAAGCCTGATCCGGACTAACTTTTTCCTGATTATCACGGTACTGTGGCGCTGGTCACTAGTACGCTGTGTACACATCAGAACCTAATTTACAGGTCTAAAACCATGACCATCAGAATCGGAAATGCACCTTGCTCCTGGGGTGTTGAATTCGCCCAGGACGACAGAAATCCCACCTGGCAGACAGTGCTAAAAGAATGCGCTGATGCAGGTTACACTGGCATTGAACTTGGGCCCGTCGGCTTCATGCCGGAGGATCCGGCCATACTTGGCGACGCGCTGGCCGAACACAAACTCGAGTTGATCGGTGGCGTCGTATTCCGCCCATTTCATGATCCTGACCAATGGGACGATGTTCTCGACGGTGCCCATCGCACATGCGCCGCACTAAAAGCACATGGCGCAGAACACTTTGTCCTGATCGATTCTATCTCTGAACGCCGCGCACCAACTGCCGGCCGTGCAGCAGAGGCCGAGCAGATGGATAACGATGAATGGAATGCCTACAAGGGTCGTATTGAGACAGTCGCAAAAATAGGCCGTGATGAGTACGGTTTGATCCCTGAGATACATCCACACGCTGGAGGCTTCATGGACTTCGAACCTGAAGTTGAGCGCCTGCTTGAAGAAGTCGATGCAGACCTTCTGAAAGTTTGTATAGATACTGGTCACTGCACTTATGCGGGTTTTGATCCAGTGGCCTTTATGCAGCGTCATATGGGTCGTATTACCTACGTACACTTTAAAAGTACCGATGCCAAAATCAAACAACAGGCAATAGCTAACCGCACCGGCTTCTATGATGCCTGTGGTCAGGGCATTTTCTGCAATCTATCTGAAGGGGAAGTAGACTTCCCAAAAGTGCGTGACTTGCTTACTGAGAAAGGTTACTCCGGCTGGTGCACTATCGAACAGGACTGTGATCCTAACCTTGATCCTGATCCAGTGGGTGATGCACGCGCTAATCGTGAATACCTGCAATCCATCGGGTTTTCTTAAAACCCTTCCACTTCACTTATTAACTAATTTCATTATACGTAGCGATAGACATGGCAAAACTTAACTGGGGTATCGTCGGTGGCGGCGAAGGCAGCCAAATTGGCCCGGCACATATATTAGGTGCGGGCCTGGATGGCTTATATAACTTTACCGCAGGAGCGCTTGATCACAGACCCGAAGAAGGTAGACGCTACGGAGTGGAGCTCGGCCTGGATGCTGATCGCGCCTATGGCAACTGGCAGGAAATGCTTGAAGGTGAGAGCAAACGGTCTGATCGCATTGATCTGGTAACAGTTGCCACACCCAACTCCACTCACTTTGAAATAACCAAGGCGTTTTTAGAAGCCGGGTTTAATGTCTTGTGTGAAAAGCCAATGACCATGACCGTTGATGAAGGCGAAGAGATTGTCAGAGTCACTAAAAGCACCGGGCGTATCTGCGCTGTTAACTATGGCTATACGGGCTACTCTCTGGTTAGACACATGCGTGCGATGGTAGCGCGCGGTGATCTGGGTAAAATCCGACTGGTTAAATGCGAATTCGCCCATGGCCACCATGCTGATGCCGCAGATGCAGACAACCCCAGAGTCAGATGGCGTTACGATCCTGCACAAGCGGGCGTCTCCGCACAGTTTGCGGACTGTGGTATTCACGCCATGCACATGGCAAGTTTTATCACCGGTCAGGAAGTCACAAAGCTCTCCGCTGATATTGTTTCGTGCATTGAGTCACGTGAGCTTGAAGACGATGCGCTGGTTAACTTCCGTATGGATGGTGGCACTGTTGGCAGACTTTGGACCTCTTCCGTTGCAATTGGCAACCAGCACGGTTTGTCTATTCAGGTTTTTGGTGAAAATGGCGGTTTGCGATGGGCACAGGAACAACCTAACCAGTTGTACTACATGCCGCTGAATGAACGTTTGCAGATTATTGAACGCGGTGAAGGCGATCTTTCACCCGAGGCCGATCGCACCAGTCGCGTCACTGTAGGTCATGCTGAAGGTATGCCACTGGCTTTCGCTAATATCTATAAAGATATTGCAGAAGCTATCAATGCTGAGAAAGAAGGCAGGCAGATGGATCCTGCAGCCAATCTTTATCCTCGAGCTGAGGATGGTCTGCGATCTATGGCAGCTGTTGGGGCTGTGGCTGAATCTGGTAAATCTGATGCTAAATGGGTTGACGCCAGACCGCCTATGTTTAGGTAGTTAATAGACATATGTAACTAAACAAATTTTTCACGTAGGTGGGATAAGCGCACCGAACGCTAGACGTTCCCTTTAAACGCTTCCGTGTGCATGCCACCAATACCTGAACAATCTCAAGGCGCATCCACCATGTCTCATTCGAAAAACGTCTAGCGTCTGCTGACGCTCAAACTGTATAAGTTATACCTATACGGACGGTTTCATTTTGACGAGCGTGACATTGGTGGATGCGCGTTAACCCCGTGCTAGAATTGACTACCGTTCTAACCTAATTTTCTGCGTCCACCACTAGCACTGATATGCTTATCCCTATATGGACGCTCCCGTTGTTGCAAGCCCTGAATAAAGAAAATGGTCTGCTCCCATATATCCGGCGTCATATTGGAACACTTTTGTTCCGCGCCTTGATGATTTCCGCACCTTACTGGTCTTGATCA
>CALIHW010000145.1 GCA_938020525.1 uncultured Granulosicoccaceae bacterium
TGCACCGACCGCTTTAGCTGCTTCGTCGGCATAACCACCTGCACCGTCCGGAGTTACGGTACAACCGGTGGCCAGGACACCAGCACTTGCCATGACCAGCGTGCCTTGAAGAATGGCACGATACAATGGCTTGCGACTGAATTTTGCGTCAGAAATAGGTTTTGGACTCATGGAAATCTCCGGTATTAATTGTTGACTAAAGTTAGTTTTTTACGATGTTGCACCGCGGCCACTCATCGAGAAAATAGTGATGCTTGAATCGCCACAATGAATATTGGGTAACTCAACAGTCGTTTCTGACAGACAAGCCACTAAATAGTTCTTGCATAAGGGGAATCCAGCAGAAAGTCAGGTCTCTCGACAGGCGCTACTATACAATAATACGGTCTTTCTCGTCTGATAAATGATTAATATTCATCAGATTATCCGCAAAAAACTATTCCAATTAGGAAAGATTCGTGTATCAGCGAGAATGGAATGCAATGTGAAATTGCCGGCTGGAAGGGCAAGTGGGCGGCTCAACGGTAATAGTGAGAAATCGTGTCGGGTGCTGCGATTCCGCTGTTTTCATATACTCCGGCGAGAAATCATTTTACCCTGTTGACGGAGACTAACACCGACCAGACCGATATTTCTGGCTCCTGTAGATTGCCAGAGGTGGAAAGAGCCCGGTCGTCGAGTTCGGCATGACCGGCGGAAGTTTTGCTAACCAGCTCGCCTGCGGATTGCGCTTATCGGTTTAAACGTCTAATGAATTTTGAAACGTATTACTACAGCCACATCAGTCATCCGGAACTATCGAGACACGGATGAGCATGGGAAAGCTACAGCGCGAAAATCTACTGGCGTTTTTTGCGAATAAACCGCTAATTACACCCGTAAATTGAAGAAATACCCCTTGTGTTATCTATTACCCGTTGTGTTAATTATAACCAGTTGCGGCAATCATGATCAGTTGTGAAAATTATGACTACGTCGAGATAGTTTGTATGTTCCGCTATCCGATAAAAGTGTATTTGAAATCTGGTAATCATTTTCAGGGTGTAGCACTTGATACGCAGCGCAATGGCGATAAAGAAGAATGTATCAAAGTGCTTGGTGAAAACGGAGACAGTGAGCTTATCGTTCTCGATAGCATTTTAAAACTGGAAGTTTGTGTTAAGAATCCGCACTTTAATGAAGTCTACTTTTAGGCCCTGCTGACATATGGCGAAGCCTTAGGTCTTGCCAAGAAGCCATTTATGCGCCATACGCAGTATTGACGGATCACTGGTGCGTTCTGCCAATTGAAAAATATTCACCCATTCCAGTGCGTGTGATTCATTGCTTACGGTGAAGGTGTCATATTCAGCCACCTGCAACGTGAACCTGGCATCATAGTGGTAGTGTGCAGGCTCGTTTTGGCTCGGCGGTATCTCGTGTATATCGATATCTAACAATTGAGTGTTCAGTGCAAGAATATTTTGAATGCCCGATTCCTCGCGAGCTTCTTTTAACGCGACTTCCAGTATATTAGTTTGTCCATCCGCGTGACCCCCGAGCTGTAGCCACCGATCTAATTTACGATGATGCGTCAATAACACGTGTGTACCTGATGTGTTCACCAGCCAGGCTGAGCCAGTCACATGTCCCGCTGGCTGGGTGCGTTCAAAGCAATCGGCATGATTGGTAATAAACTCGATATAACGTTTTACTGTGCCGGATTCATCAGGATAAGTAGTGTGATAAGTCTGCAATAATGTCTTAAGGCACTGGATACTCATAGCGTGATCGGAAATCTTGTCACAGGAAAAGGTTCTAAGTTACAGGTTGCTGGTTTACACGATACCAATTTACACATTATTGCTGTACAGAATAAAGTCAGACTTAGGCGAATAGGTATCGTAAAGTCTACGTCCTGCGTAATTAAAATCCTGTGTTAACCATCGGACATTAGATAGGTTATTCGACTTTGCGAATTCAAAAACGTGATCAATGAGTGCCCGTCCGGCACCTTGACCGCGAAAGTCAGGGGTGACAAACAAGTCACTCAAATAGCAAACCATCGATCCACTCATTGAACGATGCATTAACTGGTACTGTGTAAAACCAAATGGATTATCGTTATCGTCGACAATCAGATCACACCAGAAACTGTTGTCGTGGTCGAAAATCCATTGCCAGACGTTCTCGTGTCCCCCATCTGGAATGGAAGTTTTGTAGAACTCCGCATATTGGTTGAACAGGTTTTCCCAGATCATTCTGTCTGATTGTTGAAGTGGCCTGATGTGCATTGTTAATTCTCGATTTTGTATGCGCGGGTAACAGTTAGAAGTTCTTGAGCTGCGATAAACTGTTCTGCAGTCAGGATTTCGGTGGTGGCTTACCTTCCAGGCCGGCGGGTGCGTGAGTATTACCTGGTATTTTCATTTCAAAGACTGAGTCTACGACGGCGTAGTCGTAATAACCCATTCTCGCGATAGGTTTGATCTTTGGTATATCGAGCTTGCCTGACTCTGTCACGACTTCATCTTTAACATGGATGCGCACGACTTCCCCGAATACTACATCGACATTGCCGACGTTGCTGTTGCCTTTGAACTGCTGGGTGGAGAGATAGCGGCATTCAAAGTGACACGGAGATTCTGCAACCCGCGGTGCAGGGGCATCGATGCACGCTGCTATTGTTATACCTGCATGTTCGAATTCATCCACTGCATACTCGAAGTCCTGTGCGGAACGATTAACTGCATCACGCAAATTCCAAGTCGCCATATTCCAGACAAACCAACCGGTTTCCTCCGCATTGATTACGGTGTCTTTGCGCCGCCCATCCGGATAGCCGTTAGCGGCAAACATCACCAGTGGTGGATCAAAGGTCAGGTTTTGCCACTGGCTATAAGGCGCAAGATTCGCAATGCCGTCAGGTGATATTGTTGAGAGCCACCCGATCGGTCGTGGAACCGTGCAGCTTTTAAACGGATCCCATGGTAACGGGCGGTCATCAGTCCTCGGGTCGTAGTGCAACAGTCTGTACCGGTTTGTACGTGCTGGATAGTGTACATAACAAACAAAAGATCTGTAGCATTCAATCTACGACTTTGCAGAGCGTTCGGCTCACGTAGTATTGACTGGCAGACTGAGTTGCTTACTGGATAAATAGTATAGGCACTGTGAAATAACCAGTCACAGCTCAATTAAAACGCCTCCACAGTATTGTGTAACTGGTTTGCAAGGCGTACTGTCACACCCATCTACCGCTACCTGATCTTATTGTGCGCACATTAATCGCTTTTGCCGCACTGTTTTTATCCATTGCACTTCTTCAAGTCAGTAGTGGCGCAATATCACCACTTGATGCGCTAGTCGGTTTAAAAAGCGGATTCTCAACAACTGAAATCGGGTTGCTCGGCTCGGTTCACTTTCTGGGTTTTTTTGCTGGCTGCTGGCTATCACCAAGATTGATCGGAATGGTTGGGCACGCCCGTACCTTTGCCGCCTTTGCTGCTTGTGGTGCAATCGGAGCTGCTGGACATCCAATAGTCATTGATCCCTATGTATGGGCTGGCTTGCGAATGTTGACCGGGTTCTGTGTTGCTGGATGCTACACAGTACTCGAAGCATGGTTGCAGGCTAGAGTGACTAATGAAAACCGTGGACGTGTACTGGGGATTTATCGATCGGTTGATCTGGGTGGTTCGTTGTGTGCGCAGCTGCTAATTAGTGTGTTGGAGCCGATACACTACATTGCTTATAACCTGCTAACTATTCTTTGCTGTGCCTGCCTGCTGCCACTGCTGTTAACGCGTGCGGAGCCACCCGAAATTGCAGAAGCCCCAAGACTAAGTCCACTGAAGACATTTTTAGTCTCGCCGCTTGGTGCATTTGGTGTTCTGGTCGCAGGAGTTACAGCAGCATCGTTTCGAATGATTGGGCCTGTCTACGGGCAGCAGGTTGGTTTGGCCGCATCAGAGATAGCATATTTCCTTGCTGCCTTTGTGCTCGGAGGTGCTGTCGCACAGATACCGGCTGGCTGGGTTGCAGACCGTTTTGATCGCCGGTGGGTACTCATTGTTATTTCAGTTTTATCCGTTCTGGTCTGTATCGGTACCGTCCTTTACGGCACAACATCTCAGACTTCTGTATATGTTGCCGCTTTGGTCTTCGGTGCGGTCACATTCCCTGTTTACTCGCTATCTGCAGCGCATGCCAATGATTTTGCCCGACCGGGCCAGGCTGTAGAGCTCAGTGCTTCGTTGATGTTTATCTTCGGTGTTGGAGCCATTGCGAGTCCGCTTTTATCATCCTGGTTGATGACCCGCGGTGGTCCGTCAATGCTGTTTGTGATGATCGGTTGCGCTCACGTAAGCCTCGCCGTTTTTGGCTTCTACAGAATGGTAGCTGGAGCAAGTGTTGAGATGAAACGGCCATACCGCTATCTGCCGCGAACAAGTTTTGTGTTGGGTCGTTTACTGCGACGAGGGCAAAAGTAGGGCGCAAACACCACAGTCGTTTGTATACAAAATGTATTTTCCAGTGTTACGATAAATCCGTTAGAAGAATGGATACCGTAGAGCAGGATGAAACATTCTAAAAAAGAAATTGCCTTTAACTCACTGAAAAAAAGAGTTCTAACGCTTGATCTTCCACCAGGCTCGGCTCTGGATGAGATTGCCTTGAGCGAGGAGTACGAGCTTTCACGTACCCCGATGCGAGAAGTGTTTCAACGGCTTGCGGGTGCTGGCTACGTATCGCTTGAGAACAACCGCGGAGCTACTGTGTCGTCGATGGATCTGGCGACCATGCGAGGTTTTTTCCAGACCGCACCTATGGTCTACGCCGCAGTGGCACGGCTCGCCACAGAACTTGCGACCGGCACGCAGATAGACATACTAAAGAAAATACAAATGAAATTTGCTAAAGCGGTAAGCAACAATGCGTCCATTGACATGGCAGTGCATAACCACAGATTTCATGAACACATGGGAGAAATGGCCGCATCACCTTATCTAGCGCCAAGCCTTGGCCGTTTGCTAATTGATCACACACGCATGGCGCAGCGTTTTTACCGGGTCAATCATGATGCGTCTGCCAGTCGAATTGACTTGGCTTGCGAACAACATGAAGCCATGATTGAGGCCATTGCTACCAGAAAGCCTGCAGTTACTGTTGAACTAACACTCGCGCACTGGGAGCTGTCCCGAGGCGAGATGGATAAGTATGTATTACCAGACCCGCTTCCGTTTGATCAGTTTAAAGGTGGTACTGCTGTGCCTGCAGGAACAGTAACATGAAATTTGAGGGTATCTATACACCGGTAGTAACACCGCATACTGATGCATTTGAAATTGATCGTAAACGTTTTGAGCTGGTGATCAATATGTTGATCGATGCTGGCGTCAGCGGATTGATTGTCGCCGGAACCACTGGTGAGTATTACGCGCAAACTGCAGAAGAACGTGTAGAGCTGATGCAGTTAGCGCACAAGATAATCGATAAGCGAGTGCCACTGATTATTGGTACTGGAGCCATTCGTACTGAAGACAGTATTTACTTTGCCCAACAAGCAAAGGCAACTGGTGCAGACGCGCTGTTGATTGCCACACCTCCTTATGCCTACCCAACAGGGCGAGAGATCGCACTCCATGCATTAGCTATTGATCGAGAAGCAAATCTGCCAGCCATGCTTTACAACTACCCGGGTCGTATGTGCGTAAACATGGATGAAGAAACTCTCGATCGTCTGGGCCGTAGCCCTAACTTCTGTGCTATCAAGGAAAGTTCCGGTGATCCGAATCGATTGCATATGTTGGCACGTGATTACCCGCATATTCAGCTTTCATGTGGGATGGATGATCAGGCGCTGGAGTTTTTTGCATGGGGTGCCAGATCGTGGGTTTGTGCCGGTTCCAACTTCGCACCGGAAGCACATATCTCATTGTATAAAGCCTGTGCAATAGAGGGAGACTTTAACAAAGGCCGCCGGATTATGTCCGCCATGTTGCCGTTGATGAGAGTGTTGGAGCAGGGAGGCAAATTTGTGCAATGCATTAAGCACGGGCTAACGCTGCGTGGCATCAATGCCGGGCCTCCCCGACGACCGTTGCAACCGCTTAATAAAGATGAAAAGCGTGAGCTTGCTGAAGTAATTAATACAATGAATACCTCGATACAAGCCATAGAAGAGGAAAGCGAAATGGAGAGTCTGTCATGAGTGACCTGCTAACTCGTGAAGAGTACTCGGCATTAGCCTCTGATATAGACTTACCTCGCAGTGCTTTTATCGATGGCAAATACCGGCCGGGGTCTGGTGCTAAGCTTACGTCAATTAACCCGGCCACGGGGGAAGTGTTATGTGAGATCGCAGCGTGTGATGCAACAGATGTTGATATTGCTGTGAGATTTGCAAGACAGGCATTTGAACAACGCAGTTGGGCAGGTCTGCATCCATCGGAGCGCAAGGATGTATTGATCAGACTATGCAAGCTGATAACCCGCAATCGCAGAGAGCTTGCAGTCATGGAATGTCTGGATAGTGGTAAGCCTATCCGTGATTGCGAAACCATAGATGTTCCGGAGACCATCAATACAATCAAGTGGCATGCAGAGCTGACGGATAAAATATACGATCAGACAGCACCGGTGGGTGACGATGCCATGGCCATGATTGTACGTGAGCCAATCGGTGTTGTAGCTGCGGTATTGCCATGGAATTTTCCACTACTGATGTTGGCCTGGAAAATTGCACCCGCGCTTGCAGCGGGTAATTCCGTGATTGTTAAACCGGCGGAACAAACTTCTCTCACTGCGCTGCGAGTTGCGGAACTCGCAAGTGAAGCGGGATTGCCGCGCGGAGTGTTGCAGGTTTTACCGGGTGATGGGGAATCCGTTGGTGAGCCGCTTGGCAGGCATAGCGATGTGGATATGGTGAGCTTTACCGGCTCAACTGAAACTGGCAGGCGTTTCCTGCGCTATTCGGCCGATAGCAACCTTAAAAAAGTAGTGCTTGAGTGTGGAGGTAAAAACCCTGCAGTAGTACTGGAAGATGCCGAGCATCTGGACCTGGTTGCCGAACATATTGTTAACGGCGCATTCTGGAATATGGGTGAAAATTGTTCTGCCAGCTCAAGACTAATCGTACATGAATCTATAAAAGCTGATCTGCTTGAGCGTATTGTAGCCAGAACGCGCGACTGGAAAACCGGTGACCCGCTGGATCCTGCCAATCATCTTGGCGCGCTTATAGATGAGACGCACTGTCAGAAAGTAGGATCGTATCTAAAGGCGTCCGGTAATCAAGCTCTGACAGGTGGCGAAATCGATGGTGCCTATTGTAAGCCGACCATCTTCGACAACGTAGCAACTGAAGATGTATTGGCAACAGAAGAGATCTTCGGACCGGTGTTGTCAGTGATATCTGTCAGTTCATTGGAACAAGCTATACAGGTAGCGAATAACACCGAGTATGGTTTAACGGCAAGCGTGTACAGTGCCAATGGCAAGCGTGCAATTAGAGCTGCACGCGCATTACAGGCTGGCACCGTTACTGTAAATTGTTATGGCGAGGGAGATCACACCACACCGTTCGGTGGTTATAAGCAATCCGGCTTTGGAGGCCGGGATAACGGCGTCCATGCACATGATCAATATACTGAATTGAAAACCATCTGGATTGATCTATCCGATCCTGAAGCGGGAGACAAAGTGGTATGAGTGAGCCCACTTTGATGGAAGGTCGAAAGCGCCGTGGCGGACGCGCAGCTCTGCGTAAAAAGCGAGAAAAACGTGTAAGCCATATGCTGCCTGCGTTGAAGCGCGGAATGCCACTGACCGAACCGATGTCACAGGAGCAGATTGAAAAGATCGATAACGCTTCACTAGATATTCTTGAGAATGTTGGTGTGGTGTTTCGTGATGATGAAGCCATTGCAGACTGGAAGAAGGCGGGGGCTGAAGTCCGTGATGGAGATCGGGTACACCTTGATCGGGGTCTGGTGAGGGAGTTAATAAAAACAATCCCTGCAACATTTACCTACCACGCCCGAAATTCCGATCATAATCTGCCGTTCGGTGGTGATCACAGTATTTTTATACCGATGACCGGTGCTCCGTATCTACGTGATCTTGACGACAAGCGCCGCGCACCCACATTGGAAGATCTCGGTAACTTCCACAAGCTTGCGCAAATGTTGCCATCAATGCATTCCAGTGCTCATCACATCGTTGAGCCGATGGATCATGTGGTATCCCATCGGCACCTGCGTATCACTTATTCATCGATGAAGTATTCAGATAAGACATTTATGGGTATGACGACATCCGGTCGCAATGCTGAAGATGTTCTTGATATGTGTGAAATTCTTTTTGGCAAAGAGTACCTCGAGAGGCATCCGGTAGTAACTGGCAACTGTAATGGTAATTCACCATTGGTGTGGGATGAAACCATGTTGTCTGCCATGCGTGCGTTTAATCGACGCAATCAACCGGTACTGTGTTCACCGTTTGTGCTTGGTGGTGCAAACACACCAGCCTCTACTGCAGCTGCAGTAGCACAGCTTAATGCTGAAGCCTTATCTGCGCTTTCCTATACGCAAGTGGTGCGCAAAGGGTGTCCTGCTATATACGGTCACTACCTGTCTACGGTTTCAATGGCATCAGGCGCGCCGATGGCAGGTACACCGGAAATTAGTCTGATGAATTTTATGATCGGTCAGATGGCGCGCTACTATGATGTGCCGTGGCGAACATCTAATACATTGGGTGGGGCCAAAACCTTTGATGCACAGGCAGGCTATGAAAGTGCCACAACACTAATGGCAGTTTTACTTTCAGGTGCCAATTATCTGTGGCATTCAGCCGGCTGGAATGAGGCTGGTATGCATTGCTCGATGGCTAAGTTCGTAGTTGATGCGGAGCAATGTGCCATGGGTTATCGAATGGCCGAAGGCATACAGTGGGGTGACTTTGATGAGGCATTGTCAGCGGTTACCGATATCGGCCCGGGCGGGCACTATCTCGGTCATCCACATACGCTTGAGAAATTTCAGGAAGCGTTTTTTATTCCGAAACTATTCGACAATAACTCGATAGAGCAATGGATTGCCGATGGCAGTCAGGAAGTCACCGAACGCGCGCTCAAAGAAGCTCGTTCTATGTTAAATGACTATCAGGAACCGGCATTGGATGTTGCGGTCGATGAAGCGCTGCGTGATTATATTGATCGTCGTGAACGGGAAATCCCCGCTGTCGATGCATTAAATACAGAATATTAGTGGTCCAAATATCTCAACTGCCGGTAGACCCCGGACCTGCGGCATGGAATGAGCTGCTGGAACCTGAGCCTGCCAGACCCGTTTTAGCAACAAGTACAACAGCAGACTGGCTGGTCATCGGTGCAGGCTTTGCCGGTTTATCAGCGGCAAGAAGGCTGGCTGAGCTCCATCCGACTGATCGAATTACAGTGTTAGATGCCTGCCGTATTGCCGACGGACCTTCCGGCCGCAACAGTGGTTTTATGATTGATGTACCGCATGATCTCAGTTCTCATGACTACGGAGGTAATGCAGAGAATGATTATCGTCAGATCAGGCTTAATCGTGCGGCAATAGACTATGCGATGCAGGCTAAAGAGCAATGGCAGATGTCGGATGAAGCAATTGTTAAAAGTGGCAAGATCAATGGCGCGATTACGGCTCGTGGTGTTGCGCATAACAAGGCCTATGCAACCCACCTGCAGCAGCTGCATGAACCTTATGAGCGGATTGATGCGCAGGGTATGCAACAGGTGACCGGGGCCAGCTGTTATGTGGAAGGCTTGTATTCTCCCGGTACTGTGATGCTGCAACCTGCATTGTATACCCGCAATCTTGCTAATGGCATAGAATCCAGTCGTTTACAGATATACGAGTCTTCACCGGTTATATCTTTACAGCAACAGGGAGCTGCATGGATAGCGAAAACCCCACAGGGCTCAGTCAGCGCACCTAAAACTATTCTGACGGTTAACGGCCACCTGGAGAGTTTTGGATACTATCCGCAGCATTTAGTACATGTGTTCACGTACGGATCGATGACGCGATCACTGAGTAGCAAGGAAGTAAAAACACTAGGCGGTGAAAGTCAGTGGGCACTAACCCCTGCGGACCCATTAGGCACTACCGTTAGACGATTGTCGGGTACGGGTGGTCATAGAATAGTTATTAGAAATCGGGCCACTTATGATCCCTCACTGTCCGTGTCTGATGAACGTGTAGACCAGGTGGGTCATGACCATGACAGATCGTTTCACTATCGATTCCCTATGCTTAAGGGTGTGGTTATGGAGCACCGGTGGGGAGGGCGTTTGTGTTTAAGTCGCAACAGTGTGTCTGTGTTTGAAGAAGTTGAAACCAATCTGTTTGCTGCATGTTGTCAGAATGGACTGGGAACCGCCAAAGGCACGATTTCAGGTAAGCTGATTGCCGAGTATGCCAGTGGGCAGCAGTCCGCTTTACTTGATGATCAGCTGGCTGATACTGGTCCGTTCAAACTACCACCTGCACCTGTTGCCAGTATAGGTGCAGCGATACGTTTGAAGTGGGGGGAGTTTCGCGCCGGGAAAGAGCTCTAAACTCATTTTAGCGACACTGACGGTACAGAGAACATTGTTATGAACCGATTTGAGGGTAAGTGTGCACTGGTAACCGGTGCTGCTGGTGGTATAGGAAAAACTATCGTCAGTCAGCTGCGTGCTGAAGGTGCCATGGTGGCGGTGGCAGACAGAGAAGGAACTGAGCTCGATGGTGATTTTTGTATCCCCGGAGATCTTACTGATAAAACTTACTGCGACAACTTATGCCAGCAGGCTCGGGACAAGATGGGGCAACTGGATATTCTGATTAACAATGCCGGTGTTATTACCCGCGGCCCGATTACTGATGCAACTGATGATGATCTGCAGTTGTCACTTGCGGTAAATGTAGAAGCGCCTTTCAGGCTTTGTCGAGCTGCCATACCACTAATGAAAAAAGGCAGTGCAATTGTCAATACCGCATCGTGCTGGGGAGTGCATCCGGGCCCTGATCACGCGGTGTATTGTATGACTAAGGCTGCTATTGCATCATTGACTCAATGCATGGGACGTGATCATGCACATCAGGGAATCCGCGTTAATGCGGTTTGCCCGAATGAGGTCGATACACCAATGCTTCGAAGCGGTTTTGAAATGCGTGGTTTTAACCCGGAGACCGCTATTGCGGAACTAGGCAAAACCGTACCGTTAGGTCGGGTCGCCAATGCATCTGACATTGCCAGTGTGGTTTGCTTTCTCGCCTCTGATGATGCCGGCTATCTATGCGGGTCACTGATAGAAGTGAACGGCGGAAAACCGGTAACATGAATCGATTTGAAGATAAGGTGGCACTGGTTACCGGTGGTAGTAGTGGCATCGGGCAGGCGATAGCACAGCGTTTGCGTGAAGAAGGGGCAAGAGTAATATCCGCACAGCGCCGCACGGATGCTGAGTTTGAATGTATAACAGCTGACTTTGAAAATGTCGAAACACCGGCGCTCGTTATTGATGACGTCATCAAACGAGCGGGATCTCTGCACGTATTGATCAACAATGCAGGTGTGATGCAAGAAGGAACAGTAGAAGAGTGCGAGCTTAGTCAGTGGCAACAGACAATGACGATTAATCTTACCGCACCGTTTTTATTGATCAAACATGCAATGCCGTACCTAAAGGGCAATGGGGCGATCGTAAATATCGGGTCGATTGAAGGCTTAGGTTCCAACCCCCGACACCCAGCTTACTGCGCATCCAAAGCGGGGTTGCATGGTCTGACCAGAGCCGTTGCTGTTGATCATGGCAGCGATGGAGTGAGATGCAATGCAATTGCACCGGGGTGGATTGATACCGAGCTCAACATAGAGTTTATAGAATCAATGCCAAATCCGGATGACTTTCGGCAGAAGATCGGTGCTATTCACCCGGCAGGCAGAACCGGTACAGCTTTGGAAGTTGCCTCTTTGGCGGCATTTCTGGCATCTGAAGAAGCAAGCTTTATCACTGGCCAGATCTATACCGTGGATGGTGGCAGAACATCAAAGTTGAGTTTACCGAGATAGCTGACTAGAGCCAGGTTGTTGGAGTTTTTATTATCCCTGATTCGGAACTGCGCTTCGGGCCTTACCAGTTCGCTTGATACCCAGCCGGCGTTCTCGCTCAATAATTATAATACCTGCTGTAATAATCAACGCGACACCCGCCATCATGATTCCGGTTGGCAGTTCATCAAATACGAAATATCCAACCAGCAGTGCGAGAATGATTGAACAATATTCAAATGGTGCAATCACAGCGACCTCTGCATAGCGATAGCTCTCGGTGAGTAGTATTTGTCCTACACCCCCCAGTAGTCCTGCCATGATGAGCAGTGATAACTCATATGAGGTGGGAATCTTCCAGCCGAATGGAAGAGTTAATAACGCCAGTGTGCTCGACATAATAGAAAAGTAGAACACAATAGAGCCGGTTGTCTCAGTTGCCACAAGCTTTCGGGCAAACACCTGTGCAAGCGCGGAAAACACAGCGCCCATTAGTGCTGCCAGCGCACCAATAGTCTGCAAACGATTGGCTACTTCGGCGTCTAACACAGTGAGTCTTGGTGAAAGAATCAGCAACACGCCAAACATACCCAGCAGCAATGCTGAGAAACGCACCAGCCTGATCTTCTCACCAAGAAACATTGCAGCAAGCATTGTCACCAGTAATGGTGCTGCATAACCGATTGCGACAACTTCTGGTAGCGGCAACAGCCCAATTGCAAGGAACCCGGACCCCATAGCACAGGTGCCCATTAGTCCGCGCCATACATGGCCCATTGGATCTTTGGCTTTAAGTTTTTGGGGAAAGTCTCCACGCACAATCAGCCAGATTATTAATACCGGGATAGCAAATAGAGATCGAAAAAATACCGCTTCACCGGCCGGTATTTCTTGTGCTGTCGCCTTTATCATGCCAAACATGGTGACGAAAATAATCACCGAAAGGACTTTGAGGGTAATGCCACGTACCGGGTTCAATAAGATTCCCTGCTAGAAAATGCCTGAAGTGACACTGCTACCGTGAATAGGAGGATCGCTTAAGTGTTGCGTGAGATTATGTCGAATTTTTATAACAGTGAATTCAATTATCCGCACCTATTCATTAAACTGCAAATTGTTATAGTGTTATCGCACTGTTCTTACGCAAAACTCATACAACAGGATGAACCAATATGAGCTCAGATGATAAACCGGTAATTGCGGCAAAGATTCCTGCAAAGGTCGAACTCGAGGAAGGCAAGGAATACTTTTGGTGCCGTTGCGGCAGATCAGCCACTCAGCCTTTTTGTGATGGATCACATCGGCGTACAAGTATTACACCGTTGAAATTCAACGCGGATAAATCCGGTGATGCCGCGCTGTGTCAGTGTAAATCCAGTGGCAATGCACCTTTTTGTGATGGCACCCATGCGTCGTTAGGTGAGCTGGCAGTGGGTGATACAGCCCCGGCACCTAAGACTAATAGCGAAACACCGGCAGCAGTGCCAACACCTGAAGAGCCTACTGTTGCACGCATACATGAGCTAGCTCGGGACGGACTCTCTAAACTTGGCCACCACGGTGAAATGGGTTCTATGGGAGTTCCCCGAAAGGACCTGCCACACTGGGATGATATACAAGTATTGCCGGCGCAAATGGCACAGAAGCCGTTACTGGATGATCATCCTGTTTCAACTGCTGTCATTATTGGTCCTCGTGCAGCTAAGCCACTTGCACTGGATATCCCATTGTTTGTATCTGATATGAGTTATGGTGCACTATCTGAAGAAGCCAAAATCGCTTTGTCCCGTGGCGCTGAATTAGCAGGAACCGGGATATGCTCCGGTGAGGGCGGTATGCTTAACGAAGAACAGTTAGAGAATTCACGTTACTTCTATGAGCTTGCCTCAGCACGTTTCGGCTGGAACATCGATCTGGTGGAGCGAGTACAGGCCTTTCATTTTAAAGGCGGACAGGGGGCCAAGACAGGTACTGGCGGACATCTGCCAGGCAATAAAGTGCAGGGTAAAATTGCCGAGGTCCGCGGTTTGAAGCCTGGTCAAAGTGCCATATCACCTTCCACGTTCCCCGACTTATACACAGCAGCAGACTTTAAAAAGTTATCTGACGAAGTTCGTGAACGCTCCGGTGGTATTCCAATTGGCTTTAAACTCTCAGCCAATCGTATTGAAGATGATATCGACTTTGCCCTGCAGGCGGGTGCTGACTACATTATTCTTGATGGCAGAGGTGGTGGTACCGGTGCAGCTCCACTGATATTCCGCAATCACATTTCAGTTCCAACTATTCCCGCACTTGCTCGTGCACGTAAACACCTCGATGCTAAAGCGGGTAGTGAGGTAACACTGGTTATTACGGGTGGGCTGCGTGTTGCTGAAGATTTTGTTAAAGCGATGGCTCTGGGTGCAGATGCGATTGCAGTATCCAACTCTGCTATGCAGGCGGTCGGTTGTATTGCCGCAAGAATGTGTAACTCGAACAATTGTCCGGCCGGTATTGCAACACAGAAGCCTGAATTACGGGCGCGGCTGAATGTTCAGAGCAGTGCAGAGAAGCTGGCGCGTTACTTTGGTGCGAGTGTGGAGCTAATGCAGGTGCTGGCGCGTTCTTGTGGTCACGATGATCTGAGTAAACTCTGTGTAGACGACATCACCAGTTGGAAAAAAGAGATGGCGGAACTAAGTGGTATTCGTTTTGCGGGTGTAGGTTTTTAATATCCATCTTCAAGAGTGGTTGTCACTACCGTCAAAGTGTTTTACCAAATCTGTCCAGCAATCTGAGTAGTTATCCTGCAGTGGTGCTTCCTGACCAGCATATTTGGTTAGATGCTGTGGGAATCGGGTTTCAAACATAAACGACATTGTATTAGCGAGATACTGCGGTTCCATTGGCTCATTGCTCGCTTTTTCAAATGCCTGTTTGTCCGGACCATGTGGCAGCATCATATTATGCAGGCTCATGCCACCGGGGTTGAAGCCGTCTGGTTTGGCGTCATAGATGCCGTGAATGTTACCCATTAACTCGGACATAATGTTTTTGTGATACCACGGCGGTCTGAAAGTATTTTCTGCGACCATCCATCTGTCTCTGAACAAAACAAAATCTATGTTTGCCGTGCCTTCAACCGGAGAAGGTGCAGTTAAGACAGTGAAGATGGAGGGATCAGGGTGGTCAAAGAGGATTGCGCCCACCGGGCTGAAAGTTCTAAGATCATATTTACAGGGAGCGTAATTACCGTGCCAGGCAACAATATCTATAGGGGAATGATCAATCTCACAACGGTGGAACTGACCACACCACTTTATGGTCACTGTTGAGGCAACTTCTCTGTCTTCAAAAGCTGCGACAGGAGTTTTAAAGTCTCTTGGGTTGGCAAGACAGTTCGCCCCGATAGGTCCGCGATTGGGTAAATCGAATTTCTGTCCGTAGTTTTCGCAAACAAACCCTCGTGCAGGCCCCTCTGTCACTTCCACTCTATATACAAGACCTCGGGGTATTATTGCGATTTCCTGTGGTTCGATATCAATAACACCCAGCTCAGTAATAAATCGAAGCTTGCCTTGCTGAGGTACAATCAGAAGCTCGCTGTCTGCGGAGTAGAAATAGTCATCCTGCATAGAGGTATTGGCAAGATAGACATTGGCAGCCATACCAGTTTGCGTGTTGACATCGCCGGCGGTTGTAATAGTTCTCATACCGGTCAGGAAAGTATGTTCTTCATCAGTATGGGGGATCGGGTCCCAACGATATTGTCCAAGTGAAGTTACGTTATCTAAAACGAGTGGTGCGGACTTCCAGTACGGCAGATCGATTTGACTGAATCGACCAACATGCTTCACTGATGGTCGAATGCGATAGCACCAGCTGCGTTCGTTCTGACCTCTTGGTGCAGTAAACGGCGTGCCGGAAAGCTGTTCTGCGTAGAGTCCGTACGGGCATTTCTGCGGACTGTTTCTGCCTTGCGGCAGTGCGCCAGGCAATGCTTCAGTTTCAAAGTCGTTGCCGAAGCCGGGTGTATAGCCCGTGTCAGAAAGGGCTAATGTTAATTGCCTGACTGAGTCTGAAGTACTCATCGATTAGGTCGCTTGGAGTTTGTGGTGTTAATGGTAGCAAATATAGCGGATAGTGCTAATGATGATCAGTCGGGATACTGTTTGAATCGACCCTAAATCGCCATTCTCCCTTGGGAGAATTCAAAGCGTAGTTTGCTTTGCAAGAGGGGATAACTATCGATCGATTTCAAGTTGTGAGTCTGAGCGACGTAGCCCTCCCCAGAGCTTAGACTCTGACCCTCCCAGTGTGAGGGTGTCATATGCTGTGTTGATTTGGTTTGAAGTTTGAACAGACCCCAAGCCGCCATTCTCCCTTGGGGGAATTCAAAGCGTAGTTTGCTTTGCAAGCGGGGATAACGTTCTGCTGATTCAAGCTGTGTGTCTGAGCGACGTATCCCTCCCCAGAGCTTAGACTCTGACCCTCCCAGTGGGAGGATGTCATATGCTGTGTTGAGTTGGTTTGAAGTTTGAACAGACCCCAAACCGCATTCTCCCTTGGGAGAATTCAAAGCGTAGTTTGCTTTGCAAGAGGGATAACTATCGATTGATTTCAAGC
>CALIHW010000146.1 GCA_938020525.1 uncultured Granulosicoccaceae bacterium
AAATATCAGTAAGCCAAGTAAATGAAAACATGGAACGCGAGAATAAAATACCCCTGTGAAACCAATGCTCTGCGCGCTATGCTCGCCATTTCACGAATAAACTGGGTTAGGTTGCGTGGCGCTTTTGCCAGATAGATTGCAAAGACTCAGATTTTGTCTGGCTGTAACTTAACTTTACCACCGGGCTTACAGCAGACCGCCATGAACTTTCTCCGTACTCCCGCCAGCGTTCAGGTGAAACCAGCACTGCATCAAATCCCACCTGAAACGCGTAGCTGAGTTGGTCTGGATTAATATCACCTGATGCGTAAATATTTCCCTGGTATGCAAGATCTCGCCTTATAGTTTTCACCTGAGAAAAACCGCGGCCGTCAGCAATGGAATTAAAACGAACCACTATTGATATTGCATCGAAAGGCGTGAGCTCTTTTGGGTCGGTCTCTCCATCAACCTCTTGATAGCTGTCCGTGGTCTTCGCATCCTGAGCTTCAATTCGGCCATCGCGATACAGCACATGTACTTGCTCAGCCATATACAGCCTCTTTGAATGGTTCTTTGCCTACCCGATCAAAAGTATCGGACAAACTCTCATCAGATTTGCGTACATCAACGTAGAAGTTGACGATACGTTCTATTGCTTGCGGTACATCATCAGCTGCAACACCTGGTCCGATACGCTGACCAATGGATGCGTTTTGATCGTTGCGGCCACCGAGGGTTAACTGATAATTCTCTACACCGCCTTTGTTTAGCCCAAGCACGCCAATGTTGGCGACATGATGATGAGCGCAGGCGTTGATGCATCCTGAAATATTGACAGAAACTCCTTTGAGATCTGTTTTCTTTTCAGTCGCACGTATTTTCTTAGAAACAGATTGCGCAATGGGTATCGAGCGCGCTGTTGCCAGGGCGCAGTAGTCAAGGCCGGGGCAGGCAATTATATCGCTGGGTAAATCTATATTTGCTTCAGCCAGATCGATCTTAACCAGCGATTCCCATACTTTAAATAAATCTGATTCCAATACATTGGGAAGAATAAGATTTTGCCTGTGGGTTACTCGTAGTTCACTGCATGAGTACTGTTTTGCAATATCGGCTATGGCGCGCATTTGATCGGAGGTTGCGTCTCCGGGAATGCCCCCTGCAGGCTTTAGCGAAACAACAGCAATTGAGTAACCTGGTTGCTTATGTGGTTTTACGTTCTGTTGACGCCATGCTTTAAAATCGGGACTGGACTGAGTTGATGCATCTGAAGTTGATGTTTCTGGAGTTGCGAGATATTCGGGTTGGATCAGGCTGCCGACAATTCGAGCATACTCTGATTCTATAAATTCGAATGCGGTTCGGTCGATGGATTCATACTCTGTCTCCACCTGCTGTTGCAGCGTTTCTAATCCGGTTTCTGCTAGTAGTATTTTTATACGCGCTTTGTACTTATTGTCGCGGCGGCCATAGCGGTTATAGACACGCATGATAGCTTCGAGATATGGAAGCAGATCTCGTATGGGCAATGCTGATTTGAAAAATTGTGCAATCTTTGGAGTTCTTCCCTGGCCTCCACCTACCCAGATGTCGGTTAATACCGTATTGTTTGGCCCTGACTTTAATCGCAGACCAATGTCATGCACTTTTATTGCAGCACGATCAACGGCGCTGCCAGTCACCGCAAACTTGAATTTACGCGGCAGATAGGCAAACTCGGGGTGCAATGTTGACCATTGTCGCAGCAGTTCACACAGTGGTCTGGGGTCGACTTCTTCGTCTGCAGCCACTCCTGCAAACGGATCAGTGGTGACGTTACGAATGCAATTGCCGCTGGTTTGTATAGCGTGCATCTGGACGCTTGCGAGCTCATCCAGAATATCCGGTGTCTCTATAAGTTTCGGCCAGTTGTATTGAATATTCTGACGGGTAGTAAAGTGACCGTACCCCTTGTCATACTTGTCTGCAATATCTGCAAGCTTTGTCATTTGTTTTGAAGACAACACGCCGTACGGTATGGCCACTCGCAACATGTAAGCATGCAACTGCAGGTACAGGCCATTCATCAATCTGAGCGGCTTGAATTCGGCTTCACTGATTTTACCTGCCAGCCGGCGCTCTACCTGTGAGCGGAACTCGGCACTGCGCTGTTCAACCAGAGACTGATCTAATTCATCGTAGCGATACATGGTCAGGCTGCTTGTGAAGTTGCTGCGTGATTGGATCCAAGTATGGTTGGACCACTGACCCGGATCTGTTCTCGAATTTCAGCTAGCTGTAGTTCTGTGCCTGCATTAACGTTGGCATCAACCAGATTGGGGTCAATAACAAGGTTATTGGTTTCGTCGATTGCAGCAATGGCCAGTCTTTCTTGCGCTGAGTCTGAGGAGAGGAGTTCTGCGTCTTGCACAGACTCACTCCAGTCCGAGGCGTTTGTGAAATATACGATCCGCCCGGTGCGCAGATCGTTGGCAATGATTATGGCGTGGGTTGCTTTGCTGCTCATGAATAATTTCCGGTATTTTTCGGTGCTGAGCTGACAATATGGAACTATATTCAGATATAATCAATTAATGATGAACAAAATTGTATTTGATTTCGTATTGGTAGAGAATTCCTGAACATATGACCGATTCTAAGGAAGACAACAGAACGCCAGTCAAACTTGACGACATTGATCGCAGGATGCTGGTGCAATTTCAAAAAGACGCCACCTGGTCTATGGATAGATTGGCGAAGCATGTGGGGGTGTCCAAAACCGCCGCGTGGAACCGGATGCAACGCATGCTCACTTCTGGTGTGATTAAAAGCCAGGTTTGTATACTCGATGCAAGCAGTGTGGGTTTACAGGAAACCTTTTTCATTGCCGTTAAAACCAACCAGCATCAACAAGGGTGGCTTGAAAAGTTCAGTGCGGTTATTCAAAAGTACCCGGAGATTGTAGAGGCACACAGGCTTGCTGGTGATATCGACTACCTGATCAAAGTGCAAACTGCATCGACTCGTGACTTTGATGAGCTGTATAAAAAGATTGTCGCTGAAATTGATCTTTACAGTGTGACTTCCAGTTTGTCGATGGAAGTACTTAAACAGGAGACGGCACTACCTATTTAGCCGTGTTATCTCCGTAGCAGAAGCGGTAGCCATCTCCAGACTTGAAGAATCGACGCTAAAGCTCCTGCTACATAAGTAAGTGCTGCGGCTCTTAGTATTCTTTTTGTTGCAGCTTCCTGTGTGGGCGTGATGTACTCTCCTTCAAGTAGTATAGGCATGGCTTTATTAAAGCTTGCATCCCATTCTTCCGGCAAAATAATAAAATAGGTGCCTACGCTACAAAGAATCACCAGTAATCCGCCAATAAAGGGAATAGCACCTGCTGCCGGTACGCGAGTCAGGATTGCTGCCAGCGGTGATAATGACAAAAATAAAAAACCTATCTGCTGGAGTCGTTTTGCGAGGGGAATATACTTTGAGCGCAATCTGAAAACAGTTTCTTTGTTGTGCCATTGTAGTGCGTGACCGACTTCATGGGCGGCAACTGCAATAGCCGTTAGTGATTTACCGTTGAAATTATTCGGTGAGAGTCTGACTGCCGGTGTGCTGCTGTCAAAGTGATCCTGGCTGGGCTTGGTTTCTTCTACAATAACCCCTTCAATTTCGAAACGCTTTAATAAATGCTTTGCGAGTTCACCGCCGGTGCCCGGTACACCGGGAAGGTCGCTGCCGTAACGATAAAACACCCAGCGTATCCACAGTTGTGGTCCGAGAATTAGTGCGGCAATCAACGCTATAAGAATAACAATTGGCATGATAACTAACCGATATCCGGTAGATTGAACAGGCGACGAGCATTTGCGTTGCTCGCTATTGTGACGGCTTTGGGTGAGATGTTTTTAATATCCGCAATTGTGGAGACTACTTCGTTTAGCCAGGCGGGTTCGTTTCTTTCACCTGAGTGTGATTGAACTGCCTGGTCTGGAGCGTCTGTTTCTACCATCATCGACTCAATAGGTAGTGCCTTTACGACTTTTTTCAAGCGTTTTGCCCGGTCAAAGGTAATAGCACCACCAAAACTTAACAGAAAGCCAAGCTCGATAAGTTGTTCGGCCTGTTGCAGGCTGCCGTTGTAGCTGTGGATTACACCGGTTGTTCGGTTGCCGTCGGTTTTGATTGTCTGTGTGACATCCTGCACCGCATTTCTCGCATGAATGATTAGCGGCAGCTTAAGTTCTGCAGCAAGACTGACTTGTGCTGTGAAGAATTTCTGTTGTTTTTTATAGTCGAGTCCCTTAATAAAGCCATCCAGCCCGCATTCACCCAGGGCAACACACGCAGGATGTTGTAGTTTTATTTTTAGTAGATCGAGATGTTCGTCAGTGTGTTCTTCGATGTATGCCGGGTGCAATCCTGCAGTGGGATAGATATTTCGATATTGCTCTGCGATTGAAAATATTTTCTCCCAGCGCTTTTGGGTGGTGGCAGGAATCACCATTGCTGTTACACCGGCAGAGATTGAGCTGTTGTAGACAAATTCCCGATCGTGATCAAAGCGATCATCGTCGAAATGAATATGTGTGTCTATAAGGCCGGGCATGTGCATATTACTTTATAAAACCACTGGGATTTTAAAAAACCTTCGGGAGTTTTAAAGCCATAGGATTTATTAAACCTATGGGCAGGGACTAGGGTTGGCAGCATGTATCTGCTGTATCTGTTTAATTGCGTCTTCCGGAATTTCTGTATCGATGCTGTCGCAGTTTGATTTCAATTGTGCAAGCGTTGTGGCACCAATGATTGAAGAGGTAACAAATGGTTGCCGATTGACAAACGCCAGTGCCATCGTGGCAGGATCCAACTCATATTCCTTGGCTATGTCAACGTATTGTTTGATCGCGTCAGTAGCCGCCTGGGTTGTATAGCGATAAAAATAATTTTTATGCAGTGTTAATCTGGCGTTGGCAGGTTCTTGTCCATTGAGATATTTGCCGGATAGTGATCCACCAGCCAATGGTGAGTACGCAAGCAACCCGACATTACTACGATGTGCAAACTCTGCCATGCCGATTTCATAAGTTCGGTTTAACAAACAGTACGGGTTTTGTACCGAAGCTATTTTTGGATAATTATTGATCTCGGCGCAGCGCAGATATTCATGCAGACCCCAGGGGGTTTCGTTTGATACTCCAATGTGTCTGACTTTGCCTGTAGATTGTAGTCTGTCCAATACTTCGAGTGTTTCGCTTATCGGGTTGTGATGTTTATCTTTGCCATATTCATAACCAAGCTTGCCGAAGTAGTTGGTATTTCGGGATGGCCAGTGTATCTGGTATAGATCTATGTAATCGGTGCGAAGTCGCTTAAGGCTATCGTTGAGAGCGCTTTCTATTTGTGATGGCTCAAGTTTTGGACCACCGCGAATGTAACCGATCCATTTCTTAGGTGCGGGACCAACTACTTTGCTGGCAATGATAACTTTGCTGCGATCCTGCCGCTGCAGCCAGTTGCCGATGTACTGTTCGCTTAATCCGGTTGTGGCCTCACTGGCAGGTGCCGGGTACAGCTCTGCGGTATCGATGAGATTGATCCCGCGTTCAACTGCCAGAGACAATTGATCATGCGCTTCGCGTTCAGAATTCTGCTCGCCGAATGTCATCGTTCCAAGGCTGATAGCGCTGACATTTAGGCCGGTGTTACCAAGCGGATTGTATTTCATCCGTTCCAACTGTGGAGGTAGGTATCTTTAGACTATCACTAATATGCTGTGTTGAGCCCGGTGGTGTGACAAACCGACTTTGAAACAAATAAAGCAGATTAGAAAATCAGATTCAGCATGGTCAAACTGACAACCAGGAACAATACACTCATGATGGTGCCCGCTCGCATAAAGTCGATTACGCGATAACCAGCCGGACCCATGATTAACGCGTTAACCTGGTGGGTAGGAATAATAAATGAGTTTGATGTAGCGATAGCGACAGTTAATGCGAAAACCGCAGGGTCTGCACCTGCACCCACTGCGATGTTAATAGCCAACGGTACCAGCAGCACAGTCGCCCCAATATTAGACATCACCAGAGTGAAAACGGTCGCCAGTATTGCGATCACGGTTTGCAGCAACCAGATCGGTACATCACCGAGAATCTGCAGTGTGTGCATTGCTATCCATGCTGCAGCACCGGATTTCTCCACGGCAAGGCCTAATGGAATAAGGCTCGCTAACAGGAACACGGTTTTCCAGCTGACTGCACGATACGCTTCATCCATCGTCAACACACCGGCCAAAACCATACCGACGGCACCGACGAGAAGTGAAATGGACAAGCGTAGTTCGGAGAACAACACCAGCGATACAGCAAGTATAAAAAAGAATAGCGCGTGACGGATTTTATTCGGTCGCAGTTCTTCATCAACGTGATCCGTCACGATGGCGTAGTCTTTGTTGTCTCTTAGCAGTTTTAGATTGCGCCAAGCGGTGTGGGCCACCAGCGTGTCACCGCCCTGAAGAGGCGTGTCGCGGACTTTGTCATCCAGTGTGTACCCGGCACGATAGATTCTTAATATGTGCAAGCCATCATTGCGGCGTAGTTGCAGGTCGTTGAGTGTTTGACCAACCAGTGATGAGCCCGGTGGTACCACGACTTCAGCGATACCGGTTTCCTGCGCGTTCATCACATTTGAAAAATGATTCTCTCCTTTGACGATTCGAAGTTTATATTGGCGGGCAAACTTCACCAGCTCACGTTTACTGCTGAGTACACCAATGTAGCTGTTTACCCAGATCACGTCTTTGCCATCTGGCACAACGGTAATTTCGTCGCCGTGTCTGACCGCCAGAACGAAAGGTACGTTTTCGAGTGTCCGTTCGATTTGCATCAAAGTCATGCCAACGAGTGGGCTTTCAAGTGTGGCCTGTAGTTCAAACAACTCACCTGAAATACCATATACGCGCTGAAAGTATTCTGCGGTTCTGGTGGTCGTTTCGCGTTTCTTTTCTGCTTTGACGTTTGGTAGTACAAAGCGTCCAAAAACCACGAAAAAAAGAATACCGGTGGCAATCAGTGCGAGGCCGATGGGAGTGACATCAAACAGCCCGAAAGTTTCCATTTGATACTGTTCAGGCAGTGCCTTGTTGGAAGACAGCATTAGATCATTCAACAGGATCAAAGGGCTTGATCCAACCATCGTCACCGTGCCTCCCAGAATTGCGCAAAAACCCATCGGCATTAACAGGCGTGACATTGGGATACTGGTGCGTCGACTGATTCTGCTGACCACTGGCAGAAACAGAGCAGCAGCTCCGACGTTCTGCATGAAGCTTGAGATGATGCCAACCGCACCGGAGATTAATGGTGTGATGCGGGATTCTGTGCTGCCGCCTTTGCGCAATATCCAGTTTGCCACGCGACTCATGATGCCGGTTTTATCAAGACCTGCCCCGATGATCATAACGGCGATTATCGACATCACGGCGTTACTGGAAAATCCATCAAAGAGTTCGTTAGCATCAATAACCGGTGTCAGGCCGGGAAGCATTGTGGTCAGCCCGAGGGCAACCATAATAGAGACAGCCGCGACATCAATGCGGACGATTTCGCTGACAAATAGAAATACGGTCAGAAACAGCATGCCAAGCACAAGCATAATTTCAGGAGTGAGTGTGCTGGCTGCGTTCATGGTGCCCTGACGGTAAGACCTCTTGTTATTCGTTGCCAGATAATTGTGCGGGTTCGTGACTGAGCCCACGCGTCTCTGTTACTGTGCTGGTAGACGACTGCCTGCGGGGACAGAAGTTCCGTATGTGATTTTCGGTTTACGGTCGGTATTCGGCCGGTAATCGGTAACGTGACAAATAGTGTCTGTGGCTGGCCGAAACTTATGAGCATCTTCCTGAATCTTTGAGATTCAAGAGGAGAGCTCGAATGCCGGTTCATTGGCAGAGCGGTTAGTTTGTCCTGTAACCTGATCGTATGTGCAAAAATCGATTCACTTAAGTGAGATATAGCAGCTTCAAAAGCAACAGATTGTTAGCGCTTTTTTGTTTCACCTATGTGCTTTTAAAAACGTGCGTTGTCCAACTGTGAAGCTCAGGTAGAATTGTAACGTCGTTCGATATAACTGACTACACCATTTATGTTGCAGATCGAAAAATAATGTCCTGACATAACTATTTTTTGATGAGAGTCTGGCAAGCAAGTGTTATGAGCCATAAATTAAATCCAAGTGAATAGACCAAGTATCAAATTTCTATGGGCCAGTTGAGCGGTAGATCCATTCGCACGTTTGTATTGCGGCAAGGAAGGTTGACCGAAGGTCAGCAGCGTAGCCTTGACGAATACTGGCGTGTATTCGGAATTGATGTTACCCCGCGTGAGGTTAAACCGGATGACGTCAAACCTGAGAAAGCCAGTGCTGACTCAAGGCTTGCTGGCCGGTCGCGATCTGATTCTGAAAACGTTGCAGTGAGCACAGATTCCCTTGATGTCGATCGAATAAATCTCAAACAGCATTTTGAAACTTCGGCACCGGTGTGGATGGAGATAGGGATCGGCAATGGCGATGCGCTGGTGCATATGGCAGCGTCTAATCCGTCTGTGAACTTTTTGGGAGTTGAGGTGCACTTACCCGGGGTTGGACATGCGTTGGGCGAGGTTGCGAACGCCGGGTTGAGCAATGTGAGACTTATTCGCTACGATGTGCTGGACCTGATTGAGCACTATATGATGCCTGGCAGTATTGATCGGGTGTTGATCTATTTCCCCGATCCGTGGCACAAGACCCGTCACCACAAGCGCCGACTGGTAAATGTTAAATTCCTGAATATGATCGCATCGCTGCTCCAGCCGCAAGGCATGGTTCACTTTGCCAGTGACTGGGTGCCTTATGCGACACAAGTGAAATTGTTGGTGGAAGAGCACCCACTGTTTGAACTTGTGCCGGAAGGCGAAAAGTCCGACGCAGTAATTCAGTTGCGCCCGGAGACGCATTTTGAGCGCCGGGGTTTGAAGCTCGGGCACGAGGTTACCGATCTGTTGATCCGTAAGATATAAAAGCTTAAAAATACATCTGCAATTCTCCACAGTATTTGTTTCAAAGCGCTACTAGACTTTGTAGTCAGGCCTTTGTAGTCAGGCATTAGTTACAGACAAAAAATTGGCGGATCAGTTGGCCGTGTTTTTGTAGTGTTACCTGTCCTCCAAGTGTTTTCAGTCCCCTTAACTAAAGAATGAAGCGTGGTCGGATTTATGCTTTTACAACAGACTGGAAAATTGACTAGTGGGCTGTGCGGGAAGTTCGGTAACAAACTTTTCACAGCCACAGTCGTCAGAGCAAGGCGAAAAAATGCAGGCATAGCAGGGCCTACGTCGAATCCAAGTCTAATCAATAATGGAAACGCAGCTATGGCGGCTGTGGCTTCGAGGCGTGCTACTGAACTTTCCAAGTGGCCCACTAGTAGCGCCTGCTAGATGGAACGCAATTCATCAAAGCGCGATTCATCCGGTAACAACGAAGAAACCAGTCTGGACTGTGACCGGCGGCAACATATAAGGGATCGATCTATCGGGACTCACTCCAGGACGATTGTTGAATCCCCTCTGGAATCACTGGTGGCTTGTCACGAGTGCGATCTGTTGCATGAGAAAATCGAAATTGAAGTCGGCTCGGTTGCCCGTTGTGTGCGATGTGACGCAACGCTGTATGTGAATAAGAAAAACAGTATAGACCGGGCATTGGCTGTAGGTGTTGCCGCACTCATTATGTTTGTGATCGCCAATTGTTTTCCTTTCTTAAAGATAAGTGTCTCTGGTAATTCGCAAAGTATGTCAATCGTATCAGCAGTGTTTGCTTTATCTGGCGAAGGTTTGTGGATGCTGGCATTAGTGTCCTTTGGCTTTATACTTTTATTCCCGCTCATTCGGATGGCAGGCCTTCTCTATATTTTGCTGCCGCTGCGATTCAACCGGCGATTACCTCGAGTTGAATTCGTGTTTCGGTCCATCGTATATCTCTCGCCGTGGAGCATGACGGAGATTTATTTTTTTGGCGCTATTGTGGCGCTGGTCAAGCTCGCATCTATGGCAAATATTGAACTCGGATATTCTTTCTGGGCGTTTGCCTTGTTGAATATATTGACAGCCGCATCGCTGCAAATGATCGACAACCACAGTCTCTGGGAATATATCAGTGAGGCGAAACGTCGGTCCTTAGAAAATGAAGCCGGGGAAGATGATGACACATCCGGTAATGAAGGCTATGGGAAAGAAGAAGGGCGCGACTTCGGAGTGACTGTCTGATGCTGACGGCGGCACAGTGTGGTCTGGTGGCTTGCCCGGCGTGCGGTACCATAACGCGGTTGTCAATCGAGCGGCTTGATGCTCCACCAAAGTGCCAACTGTGTTTTGCCCGACTACACTCTCGTAAGCCGATGAGTATTCAGCGGTCCTGGGCCTGGTTGACGGCAGGTATTCTTGCTTATCTGCCGGCAAATATATTTCCGATCATGGTTACCACGGTATTTGGTGATTCCGAGCCTAATACAATTATTGGCGGTTTCTTTGTGCTCTGGGAGATGGAATCGTACCTGATTGCGATAGTGGTGTTCTTAGCGAGTGTTGTCGTGCCGGTGTTAAAATTTTTGGCGGTCTCTTATCTCTTGATTTCAATTCAACGGCGTTTTCAACATAGTAAATATGACAGAACACGTCTGTTTCGAATGACTGAGTTTATTGGTCGGTGGTCGATGATTGACGTGTTCGTTGTCGCCATCCTTGCAGCACTGGTGCAGATCGGTTCGGTTGCGCAGATAGACCCGGGTATCGGAGCAACGGCTTTTGGAGCGACAGTGATCTTTACTATGCTGTCTGCACTGGCGCTTGATCCGCGACTGTTGTGGGATGATAAACCTGCGGAAGGAAATCGTATTGATCACCGTCAATCAGTCAATCCCAACCGGGATGCTCAGCCTACAGAGTTAGTCGCAACAGGCCAGCGATATGAGTGATCGTTTTAGACGGCCCAAGTACAAGGTCGGTGAAAACGCTCGCCGTAGCTACGATGTTGAGGCGGCAACACCTGTTGTGGAACGACCGCGCAAGCGGCACAAAATCTCTGCATTCTGGATGGTGCCGGTATTCGCCTTGATATTGGGAGCTTACTTTGCGTATAGCTTTTATAGAGAGCAAGGTCCGCTGATCACTATAGAGTTCAATACCGCTGAAGGTCTGGTGGCGGGTAAAACACCGATACGCTATCGCGACGTTAATATCGGGCTGGTTGAGAAAATATCACTCAGCGACGATCTTGAAACAGTGATTGTTGTAGCACGCATGACCGTCGATTCTCGTCGATATCTAAACAACCACGCAAGGTTCTGGGTGGTGCGGCCAAGAGTTGCTGCTAGTGGGGTATCCGGCTTGAATACACTTTTGTCAGGTGCTTATATTCAGGTTAATTCGCTCGTGGGTACCGCATATCAGGATTACTTTGAAGGCTTGGAGAAACCGCCCTTAACTGAAGAGGGGGCACCAGGTTTACGGCTTAATCTGCAGGCGGAACAGGCGGGTTATGTGAGTATCGGCTCGCCTGTTTATTACCGGCAAGTCAGAGTGGGTCAGATAGAGGCGCAGCGTTTTCTGGCTGATTATAAGAAGGTTGAATTCACAATATTTATTGAAGCGCCACATCATAAGATTGTTCGAAATACCACCAAGTTCTGGAATGTTAGCGGCGTAGCGTTGAATGTGAATGCTAACGGGTTAAGTGTACGAACACCGTCTCTGGAGGGCCTGGCGCAAGGCGGTGTTTCATTTGATGTGATAGAAGAGTATGAGTTTCCGTATCAGGTAGAAGATGGTCATGTTTTTACCTTGCATGAGTCTATTGAAGCTGCAACCGAAGATACGCTGGACTTATCTAATTCTTCAAGATTTGAGTATGTCGCGTATTTTGATGGTTCGGTGCGCGGTTTATCTCGCGGTGCACCGGTTGAGTTTAAAGGCGTACAGATTGGCAGGGTCACTGATATAAAATTAATGTACGACGAATCAACCCGTTCAGTTCGGGTGCCGGTGCATATTGAATTTCAACCGGAACGACTGCTGGGCGTGCAGGGAATTGATTCTGATGATCTGAATTCAACTATGACACGTAGTCTGCAGGCCAAGCTGCAGAACGGTAATTTGCTCACTGGGCAATTGTTTGTTTCGCTCGAAACAATGGAAGGTACGCCTGCTCCACTTGGTGAGACTGCAGAGGGTATCCCGATACTGCCGAGTGTTAAATCGGATCTTGATCAGGTTACAGAAGGTGTAAAGTCAGCTCTGGCCAAGATTAATGAACTGCCGCTTGAAGACTTAATTGTCAATGCATCTGAAACTATCGCCCAGGCTCAACAGTTAGTTGCTGACTTTAACGCCATAGGGTTTGCAGGCAAAATCGACAGCACAATGGGGTCAGCAGACGGTGCGATTCAGGAATTTGCCAGTCTAGCGTCTGGCATGCGAGTGGATCTGAATCGTTTGACCGGCCAAATGAATACCCTGCTAGCTACCGCAGATGAATCTTTTGAAGGTATTGCCCCGGACTCGCCGCTTTACTATAACCTGTTGAACACGTTGAGAGATCTGCAGCAAGCTGCTCGGGCTGTTCTGGCTGTCTCTGAATCGGTTGAGAAAAAACCAGAGGAATTTCTTTTTGGTAAATAAGAGCAGATTTCTCTGCAGTCTAACTCTAGCCCTGAAGGTGGGGTTTATCATCGCACTCGGCGGTTGTATTAACACACCGTTGCCGGACTACTATGTGCTGACTCCGGAGCGTGGTGAATTAAACGCAACACAGTTCAGAGGCAATGCCGGCATCGCAAATCTTGCTATCGGGGTTGGTCCAATCACGATTCCGGAAACCGTTAACCGACCCAATATTGTTACCCCCAAAGATTCCAACAAACTGGAAGTTGCCGAATTCCATCGCTGGAGCGAGCCGTTAAGGGAAAACATTTCAAGGGTTGTCATAACCAATATGGCTGACCGGCTCGGTGTTAACAAACTGTACGCATATCCCTGGCTGCGTAAAGAAATAGATAACATCGCCCAAATTGATGTTTTACAGATGACCGGTACGCTTCGCGAGGAGGTTTATTTGCAGGTGCGTTGGCAGATACTAACGGGTACTAAGCCCTATGAGTTACTTGAAACCCGTATCACTGAGTATCGAACGATCGTCCGGGGTGCAGGTTACTCAGCCCTGGTAGCGGCGTACAGTGAGGCTTATTCTTCTTTGACCGATGACATAGCGAGCGCAATTGCTGAGCTGAATGGCAACACTGATAGTTAATTCACACCAAAGCCGTAATATTCTGTGTCGTTCAATTAAAATCCTAGTTCCTTTCTGGCGGAAACGATAACATATCGTCTGCTGATCCTCGGAAGTTTGAGGTCAGATTAATTCCCGTTTGAGATGAAACTATGGACAATTTGCACAATGCAAGTGCGCATTTGCAAGAGCTTGATGCGCGCCATCACCTACACCCGTTCACGGATTCGCCTGCACTGTCAAGGCGCGGAGCACGCGTAATCACCAAAGCTGATGGTGTCTATCTGTGGGATGCTGAAGGCAACCAGTTTCTCGATGGTATGGCTGGGCTCTGGTGTGTCAATGTAGGTTACGGTCGGCGGGAAATTCTCGATGCGGTTGCCGCCCAGATGCAGCAACTGCCGTACTACAACACTTTTTTTCAAACTACTCACCCGCCTGTAGTGGAGCTCAGCGCAAAGATTGCGGAGCTTACACCGGAAGGGTTAAACCGAGTGTTCTTCTGCAGTTCAGGGTCTGAAGCCAACGATACTGTGTTGAGAATGGTGCGTCATTACTGGGCGTCGGTTGGCGAGCCATCTAAAACAGTCGTTATCAGTCGTGAAAATGCTTATCACGGCAGCACGATGGCTGGAGCCAGTCTTGGTGGAATGAAACCAATGCACAAGCAAGGTGGATTACCGATAGAGGGTATTGAACATATTATGCAGCCGCACTGGTTTTTGCATGGTGATGATTTGTCTGAAGCAGACGTGGGGGTTAAAGCAGCGCAAGCACTTGAAGATAAAATACTCGCAATTGGTGCAGACAAAGTAGCGGCATTTATTGCCGAGCCAGTGCAAGGAGCTGGTGGCGTTATAGTGCCACCTTCGAATTACTGGCCGCTGATACAGGAAATCTGTAGTAAATATAATGTTCTGCTGGTAGCGGATGAGGTGATCTGCGGTTTCGGTAGAACAGGTAACTGGTTTGGCTGTAACACGTTTGATATCAAGCCGGATTTAATGGCTATCGCTAAAGGGCTGTCGTCAGGTTACCTGCCTATAGGTGGGGTAGTGGTTAGTGACAGGGTTGCGGATGGACTTGATGCAGGTGGTGACTTTAACCACGGGTATACCTACTCGGGCCATCCTGCCTGTGCAGCTGCTGCTCTTGCAAATATAGAGATTTTGCAAAGTGAAAAAATTGTTGAAAAAGTAGCAAAAACTACAGCGCCTTATCTACAAAAGAAACTCAGCGAGTTTGCCTCGCATCCTAACGTCGGCCAAGTTCGGGGTGTAGGAATGTTGGGTGCACTGCAACTGGTGCCGGGTAGTGAAGGCAAAAAATCTTTCTATAAGCCGGATGAGACCGGGGTCAGCTGCCGCGAGCACTGCCTCGCAAACGGACTGGTAATGCGTGCCGTTGACGACGCGATGATTCTCAGTCCGCCTCTTGTGATTTCCGAAACGCAGATAGATGAATTGTGCGAAAAAGCACTCAAAAGTATCGAACAAACCTTTGCCTGATTTTGGCGTCATGACGTAATGTGAGATTGATAGCAAAAAGTTGTTAAATCCTTATCACAACAAATTTTTCTGTGAGTGGCTGCTCAGACAGCAGTTTGTCTTATAACTGATACTCGTAAGAATAGGGTATGTACCGGAGTTGAAATAATGCAGTTTGAAAATATTCGAACAGATTTAAGGTTACTGGCAGGGGCCTTAGTGCTGCCTCTGGTTGTTGCTTGCGATAGCGGTGTTTCAGTAGTTCCAGATTCAGGCGCGTCGTCCTCTCAGCCAATTGACTCAGTCGTGGAAGATACGGTTGTAGGAGTGCAGAGTGACATGGGACCCGAGTGTATCGATACGCCGCCAGTCGGTGATGGCTGGGGTTGGAACGGAACAGAGTCCTGCCGCGTAAATACAACAACAGATACGACTACAACAGCGGGTGATACAGAAGGTACGGTCGCTGAATCAGATAGTACCGGTTCTCAGGTAGCAGAATGTATAGATACTCCACCGGTCGGTGATGGTTGGGGCTGGAATGGTTCTGAGTCTTGCCGGGTTGGCGGTGCACCAAATGATACTGTGCCGGTTGTTAGTGATACCACGGTTATACAAGATAGCGGCGCACAGCCAATTGATACTACTGTTTATGACACATCGCCTGAGTCAATAACGGATCTGGTTCTGGTTACTGGACAATCGAACGCTTTAGGTGCAGGCACTAGTTTTGACGAGCTTATGGACGCACCTGACAGGCGAGTTATGGCCTACACAAACCAGGGTTGGCAGGTTGCAAGTTTAAATCAGGTTTGGGATCGTAATTGGTTTCCACGCAACGATCCAAGCACGCCGCCATCGAATAATTTCAGTTTGCATTTTGGCAAGCGTATCTCTGATAGAACACCTGATCGAGTTGTAGGTTTTATTCTTATTACCTCGCCTGGTAGCCGCATCAGTGAATGGGGGTCTGACTCTGCTCTGTTCGAGTCGATAAGGGTGAGGGTTTCGCAAGCGATCAATGACATTCCTCTTAAGAGTCGCCTGGATGCAATTCTTTGGCATCAAGGTGAGTCGGATGGTGAAGATCGCGATGAATACGGCGCTGCCCTCTATGATTTGATTACTCGATTTCGCAGTGAGCCGTGGTTTGATGACGGTCGTCCGTTTATATGTGGTGAGACCGCGCGCTCGCCGGTGAATAATCAGTTGAACCGCCTTAACACTGACGCCGATCCATGGACTGCTTGTGTAGAAGGTGAAGGCCTCGCAGTGCTTCCAGGTACTGATCATTTTAATGCAAGTTCACTGCGGACAATCGGGCAGCGTTATGCTGATGAGTATCTGCGCCAGTGGTTGGGTATTGAGTAGGCTGCTCACGGTTACAGTGCACACAAGGCGGAGAGTAACAACTTAGTTCTATTCTATACTCCTGGCTGATGCGGGTCCTCGATGTATTGCGAATTACAATTGCCTGCTTTCTTCTGCATGTATGCAGCCGGTTTGTTATTCCATGGTTGATCAGCATCGCTACAGCCCGTTGCATGCTTGTTTTTTTTGTCAGTGTTTTGATAGAAACTTTAACGGTGAAAACTGGTACGGTGGTAACCGTCCGCTTATTTGGGTGAGACGTTAGAATAACCGGTGGATAATAGGTTAATGGCGTTAAATACGGATGAAGGCGAACGAACAATTTGTCGGTCATCAGGTGGTGTACCGGTGTTTATTGAAGAACTACGCCGAATGGTCAAGGATTATCGGAGCCTTTTACGCAACAAAATAAAGAGCAGCGTTAGACACAGCTTGAACTGGCTTACCCCGTGAATGATCGAGAATTATTAATGCAGCATTGCTATAAAAGTGCAGTTTTCTTGTCTGTGCTTGTTTATTGTTGTTCTTCCTTTGTTTACGCAAGACCGATTTGCACCAGTGCAGACAGTGACCCGGACGGTGATGGCTTCGGATGGGAGGCCGGTGAAAGCTGTCTGGTTGAATCAACTGCAACAGGTGCATCAACTTCTTCATCTACCAGTACCAGCTCCGTTAGCAGCCCAGGTCGCAGCCGGGTCGTTCGAGTGTGTCAAAACTCGTCATCAGATCCTGATGGTGATGGGTTCGGGTGGGAGAATAACGATAGTTGTCGGGTTCGGGTAGTTGCCGCGTCTACATCTACCCCTGTTATGCGCCCCAGTTCTTCGAAACCGGTTTGCCGTAGTGCCTCTGCAGATCCGGATGGCGATGGATTTGGCTGGGAGAACAATGCTTCGTGCGTAGTGTCCAGAAATTCAAGCGCTTCAACTGCTGTTTTTCCGTCCTCAACAGCTTTGTTGCCAGAGGAAAAATTTACTCTGCGAGTTCCTGCCTGTAGTGATCAACGCTTCGACCCGGATGGCGATGGTTTTGGTTGGGAGAACAGTCGCAGCTGTACGTTTAAAAATGCCGGTGATGGTGGCAGAAGCATCACGGATGTGATTTTGGTAACAGGTCAGTCAAACGCGCTAGGTGCTGAAACCGTTCCCTTCGACCCCTTCGATCCGGACCTCGATAGTCCTGTACGGCGAGTTTACGCTTACTCTGAAAACGGATGGGGTATTGCTGGTTTGCAGCAAATCTGGGACCAAGGTTGGTACCCGCGAGGTGATATCGCCAGTGAGCCTGCTAACAATTTTGCGTTTCACTTCGGCAAATCACTGGTTAGAAAAAATGCAAATGCGGTTGTTGGCATCATCATGGTGACCGCCCCGGGAGCGGGTATTCAGTTCTGGGATCCGGACGGAGACTTTTTTGATCAAATTAACTCTCATGTGACAGATGCGCTTAATGCGTTGCCTAGAAATGTCAAAGTGAACGGCATCCTTTGGCATCAGGGCGAGACTGATTTCTACAGCACCAATTTTTACCGAGATCGTTTGCAGAATCTGATTAGCAACTTTAGGGCGCAGAGCTGGCTGGATCGCGATGCGGTCTTTGTCTGTGGCGAGACGCTTAACTCACCTGTAAATGCAAACCTCAGGGCCCTTAACACGGATGGGGATGCGAAGACGGGTTGTGTTTCTGCGAATGGTTTGCAATCAATCGGCGACGGTGTGCATTTTGATGCCGCTTCTTTGCGAACTCTGGGTGGTAGGTATTCTGATAAATATCAGTCACTTAAGAGTATGTAATCGCTTGGCGTGGTACATCGGGCAATTGCAGGTAAATTTTCTGCATAAATTTATTGATTTTGTGTCGGTGTAATGTTTTTGACACACTATACTATAGCCAAACTTAGTGTCTTTGGTCCCCCGTGTCTTCCCTCAACTCTCTATCAATTCTGCTGTTTGGTCTCTTTTTAGTTGCCTGTGACGGTAGCAAGCTGACTGTGACTGAAACCAATCAGGATGGCCTCCTGTCAGCAATAGATCGAGTTGACCAGTCAAGTATTGTCGATCTAATTGAACTAGAGAGTATTGAACCGCAAAGCACAGGATCGCAAAGCACGGAACCAGAAGCTACAGAACCGGAAACTACAGAACCGGAAAGTGCTGAAGCAGATCGGTTGAATATCGAACCAGCTGAAGTGGTTTCGGGTACCGCTTCGATCACTGACGTGGTGCTCGTTACCGGTCAATCAAATGCACTGGGTAGCCAAACCTCGTATGATCCGGTTCTGGATCAACCGGTAGACCGTTTCTACGCCTACACAGAAAACGGATGGCAGCCTGCAAGCTTGCGCCAGGTTTGGGATCTCGGCTGGCATCCTGCCAAGGGGTTGGGGGATGATCCACACAATAACTTCGGCTTCCACTTTGGTAAGGCGGTAGCAGAGCAACGCAGCGACAGGGTGGTTGGCATTATATTGGTCACGGCACCTGGAGAAGGCATTAAGCATTGGGATTCTGATGGGTTTTTCTTTCGCAAAATCCGTAATAAGATACTGCTTGCTCTGAACGAACTGCCTCACAAATCAGGCGTAGATGGCATTCTTTGGCATCAGGGTGAAACAGACTGGAGTCAATCAGGATCGAACGATCCGGATCTTGATGGGGTTGTTGAAGATGACTACTACAGTAATAAGCTCTGGGGCCTGATCAATAGTTTCCGTGCGGAGGTCTGGTTTGATGCAGATCGTCCATTCATTTGCGGTGAGACTGCAAGGTCGCCAGTCAATGCTCGTTTAAATTCATTGAATCGGGACGCTGATGCATGGACCGCTTGTGTGCCAGGTGAAGAGCTTCCGACCCACGATGCGGAGCAGGTTCACTTTAGCGCGCAAGGTTTGCGTCAGCTTGGTGCCAACTATGCCGATGTCTATCTGCAGATGACCCGATAACTGTTTGGTGGATAGTTACTCGCCGCAGTGTGAAATCTGGACGCCACGCCAGTAAGGAAGCGACGATAGTTTACAACGTTGTGTTCCGATTCCAATAAAAATGTCCACTGATGCTGTATCATCTGAGCGGTTATGCCAGTTGGTATTGATGTGAATTAGTCGGTGGTAATCCGGAATTTCAATTTTAGCTTTTGTACCACCCTCAACGTCTCTCACAGCTTGATTTGTTGTGACTGATTAGTGAAAAAATTAGCACGACTTGCCAATCAATGATGCGGCAATTGCAGTGATAGGTGTTTGGTAGAAAAGTGCAGGTAAAAGTTTGATGGGTAGACGTCAGTTTATTCTTAAAAAAATCAGTGTGAAACAATTCAGCACGACACAGGTCAGGTTTTTTCTTGCGGCCGCTGTATTTAGCATCGGTCTAGCTGGTTGTTCCGGCAGCAGTGAAGACTGCAATGCTGATCCTGAACTCTCTTGTGACTCTGTCAATTCAAACGACTCTGTGAACACAAACGCGGTCGGTGGTGATGTTAGCAGCGATCTGGTTGTGGATAACCAGGGTACTTCATTTGTTCCTTTTTGCACCACACCGGGAAGTGATGTAGACGGTGACGGCTACGGCTATGAAGGTGGTGCAAGTTGCCGAATGCCTGGTAATTCAGGGGTTATTCCGGAGGCCACAGTCGCTGATATCACACATGTAGTTGTGGTTACTGGTCAATCAAATGTGCAGGCACCAGAGACCGCATTCGATGCAGTGCTTGATCAGCCTCACCCGAGAGTCCTGGCTTTTACAGATCAGGGCTGGCAGATGGCCGATTTACATCAGGTATGGGATGAACATGCACATCCGGGTAATCACTCTCTTACCGACCCGACTCGCTCACCGAATAACAATTTTGTTTTTCATTATGGTAAGTCACTGGCACAGATGGATGAAAACGCAGTGCCCGCGTTTATTGTGCTTGCAGCTCCTGGACATGGAATTTCCAACTGGGACTATGAATCACCGTTCTATTTGAAGATGCGTGAAAAAATAACCACAGCGCTGTCGCAGATACCACATCGGGATACTATTGACGTGATGCTCTGGCATCAGGGTGAAAGTGATTGGTTGTATGAAGGCAGCTCTGATCCTTTTGCTACTGAGTTTACTAATGTAGAGTCTCCGGAATACAAAATTTACTATAAGCTCAAGCTGGATCGAGTCATTGCCCATTTCCGTTCAGAAGCATGGGCTACACCGGATCTACCGTTCATCTGTGGTGAAACTCGAATCGCCGAAGGCGTAAACCGGCACCTGATGGCGTTAAACACCAATGGTGATAGCAACAGTGCCTGTGTTGCGACGTCTGATCTGCCATATCGCTTGTCTGACCCAACCGGTAACCATTATTCAGCTGCTGGCCTAAGGGAGCTTGGTCGTCGTTATATGCAGAAGTTTCTGCAAATAACCGGCAATTAGCTTCTGGAGTTAAATTCCTGTTTGTACATATGTATCAACGGGTAAGGTCTTGAGTTACCGCATAGAATAATCGCCCCAATACCTTCGGTGCCTCTTTTTAAATGATGGTCATATCGCGTATCCTATGGCAAGTTAACATGTGGGGACAGAATGATGAGAGCAACACCAACTGGACGGCGGAGCAACGACCCTGGTAACAACACACTTAGCAAAGAAGCACTTACTGCTAACTGGCTTCCTCGCTACACCGGTATGCCGCTGGAGAATTTTGGCGACTATATCCTGCTGACCAACTTCTCTGATTACGTCACCACATTTACCCGGCAATTTGATTGTGCAGTTTATGGTGAAGGCAGGCCGATGCAAGCAGCTACCAATAAACACGGCATTACAATTATTAACTTTGGTATTGGTTCCGCGAATGCAGCAACCATTATGGATTTACTAACGGCAGTCAGCCCGAAGGCAGTTTTGTTTCTTGGCAAGTGTGGTGGTCTGAAAACATCAACCGAGATTGGCAACTTTATATTGCCTATTGCAGCGATTAGAGGTGAGGGCACCAGTGATGACTATCTGCACCCCATGGTGCCTGCGCTGCCATCCTTCAAACTGCACAAGTTTGTTTCCAATAAAGTTGCCGAACGCGGCCTTGAGTATCGAACGGGTGTTATCTATACCAGCAATCGTCGCGTTTGGGAGCATGATAAAGCCTTCCATGCCAAGCTACATGAAATGACTTGCATTGGTATAGATATGGAGACCGCTACACTTTTTATAGTGGGTCATGCTAATCAGATAGCTCGCGGTGCGTTGTTGCTGGTATCTGATGTGCCAATCACGCCTGATGGTGTAAAAATGGAAGATGCTGATCGGAAAACTACTGATAAATGGGCACCGATTCATCTGGAGCTAGGTGTTGAGGCAATGACGGAGATCGGTAGTCAGGGTGAGCAAATCAGGCATTTTCGTTATTAGAATTACCCTTAACTCATCTGGCTTAAAAATCACAATTGTGGCGCTAAGGTTCAAGACGCAGGTAATTATTTTTTGTGCGCTGGTACGCGTTTGTGCCGATCTGATGTGTGCCGGCAACCCTTGGTTATGAGCTTTCAGGCAACTTAACCAGTGCCTTGACAGATATCGATAAAATAGAGGCCTGATTTAAAAGAACTTCTGTATTTTATGGCTGTCAAGTTGAGAAGGATTCGTATAACAGCTGCCAGGTTTGTCGGCCCTGATCAAAATCGATATCCTGATGTTTATTGTTCAGCCAGAGCCGCGGAGGCTACATGCTTAAAATTAAATTAACACTTTCACTGGCGCTGCTGCTGATTCCCGTAGCTGCAAAAACGAACCCCATGATAGAGCTGTTTACATCCCAGGGGTGTTACTCGTGCCCGCCTGCTGATGAGTTCCTCGGGGAACTGTTAGAGAAGAACCCGGATGTAGTGGCGCTTGAGTTTCATGTCGACTATTGGGATGACTTGCACTACGGTTCAGCAGGTGTCTGGAAGGATCCGTTTTCTAATCCCGCGTACAGTGCAAGGCAGCGCCGCTACAACTCAGTTGATCTGGCTGGCAGGCGCGGTGTTTACACTCCTCAGATGATTGTGAATGGCCACACTGCACAGGTTGGGACAAGCAAAAGGGCTGTGTACAAGGCGCTGGATAAAAAGTCACCCGGAGTAGAAATTTCAGCATCTGTGAAAGACAATCTGCTGGCTGTTGATGTTCAAGGCGAGCAGAGTCGTGGATCTGTTTTGTGGCTGGCAATTTTTGATCGGATACAGGTGACTGATATACCTAATGGTGAGAACCATGGTAAAACTTTGACTAACCATCACGTTGTGCGCGAGCTCGTGCCGCTAGGTCAGTGGCAAGGTAATAAAATCAGTCATAGTTTTGCACTACCTGCTAACGCCGGAATTACAAGTGCCAACGGTGATGCTGCTTCCAACCGTGGTTGTGCAGTATTTTTACAAGACGAAGCCTTGGGGCAGGTTCAAGGTGCTACCTATTGCGACGCAATATAGGCAAAAGAAATACAGGTAATTAGCCCGGTTTATTCATGAAAATGACGGCATCCCGCTTGATCCTTGATTCCACAGCGAATTTTTTCTCTTGCAAATATCAGTAAGCCAAGTAAATGAAAACATGGAACGCGAGAAGAAAATACCCTGTGAACCCAATGCTCTGCGCGCTATGCTCGCCATTTCACGAATAAACCGGGTTAGAGCCA
>CALIHW010000147.1 GCA_938020525.1 uncultured Granulosicoccaceae bacterium
CCTGCCGCACTGCGACCAAGACTGCGGGCAGCCAGGTTGGCTGTGGCAGATTCACGTAGAAATGCAGATCGCGCCAGCAGGTACACGTAGGGGTAGAGCACCAGAACAAACATCAGCCCGGCGCCGCCAATACTACGTATCTCTGGAAACCAGTAGTCTTTTGGTCCCCAGCCGGTTATCGACCTTAAGAAAGTTTGCACCGCACCCGGATGATCCAGAAAGTCCGTATACGCATAGCCCATTACATAAGCTGGAAAAGCAAATGGCAGTGCAAGCATCACTTCCAGTACACCACGACCCGGAAACCGCGTCATAGTCACCAGCCACGCAGCACCTGTACCGATTACGGCAGTACCAATAACTACGATAACAATCAGATACAGCGTCGTCAGCGCGTATCGCAACAGAACGGTGTCTGCGAGATGGCGCAATGTTTCCGTTGTACCCATTGTGGCTGCAATGACAACAGCAATCATTGGCAGCAGACAGAGGGTACCCGCTGCAATCGCGCCATATTTCAACAACCGGTCAGTCCAGGTTGATTTCAATTACCCAAATGCCTTGAAAGAGAACGGTCTCTATTATGCTCAAGGGACTAGTCATAAGACAGCCTTATCAGTCAATTTCGCGATCAGAAATTAGGGCGGATCCCTTAGCAGCATTCATCCCCACGGAGGCGTCCGACAAGTCAGTGGTTAGACCGAAGAGGTTTCGCGTTGAAGGCCAGGAAGATCGAATAGTTTGATCGAATGGTCTGGGGGAGAAACGCAGCAATCAATCACCTGATACTCGCAGGCCGGCTTTGAGTCAGTTGCTCAATTCAGGTTCCGCGACAATTGCTCATACAGTGACACAACCGACAATCTGTCAATCCATTCCGCCTTTTTATTGACACTGTACACCTGCCGTAAACCCTATATTTACCGGTCTTACAGAGGGAAACTTGTCTAAATGATCACATTCATCAGAGACCTTGCCAGTGAACTGTCACGAAATGTGGCCGATAGCATTCTGAGGGCGTGGATAGTTCAACCCACGCAGAAATACGCTTCGGGAATTCAATGGCACATTCTAATAAACAACAGCCAGATTTTAGTCACAACCCAGATCCACAAAACAGGCAAAAAACGGAAGCTTTGTCCCGCGATATTGAAGATCTAGATAACGGCCTGAAAACAGATTTCGATCAGAAACTCGGTGAGATTGCCGATCTGCTGGCACGTTTCAAAGCGTTGATTGTCGCACCTGCAAAAGCCGCAGCTAACGAAGACAACAATACAAAACCAAATTGTGTAACCCCTGCAAATCCGGCAGAAGATACAAAAGAATTGGCAACTGTAACTCCTCTGTTTAGCAACGCCACTGTCAACAATGAATTGGACAACAGCACGGCACCAGAGACCGCCAAGGATCTGCCAACAACAGACTCAAATAATACAAATGAGTTAACAGATTATGCACCAATTGCTGCAAAAACTACCCAATCACCTTATGCACCGGAACCTGCACGATTTGAAACCGGGCTCTATAAACTCAATAGTCAGCTTTATCGATTTCGACTCGAGCTCGATCAGGAGATGGAGTTTCGCGAAGAACCGCTACACCTCCATTTCAGACAAGAATCAGAGTTATCTATTGTGTTTCAAAAACTCAGTGATACCACGAGTGAAAACAATTCCGGCAGTTAGAACCAACACAGCTTTAGGAATTATAGATCAGAACTAATTTTTAGTTGACCCAAACGCTCGACGCAAACACCAGACCGCCAGCAGAAAGATCAGCCATGCCCACAACGGTACACCAAACAACCTGAAGAGATCACCGCTGCCAAGCAAGGTTACGAGCGTTGCACAGATAAAGAATCCAGCAGCACAGATTGCGTAAATAACACCGTTGATCCTGTTCCTTGAGTCGTGCGATTCAGCTCTCCCCGGTGGTATGCGGTTTACATTAGCAATTCCGCTAACAATCCCGGCACTACCCGCTCCTGTGGCAAGAAACTGATGCACCAGGCCAGGCATCTCCGGCAACATGCGGCCCCACTCTGGTACGTTCCGCTGGATCTCTCGCAATACTGTCAAAGGGCTGTTTTGCTCCAGCATAAAACCTTTTAAAACCGGCCTCGCTGTCTTCCACAGATCGAGCTGCGGATACAGTTGCCGACCCAGACCTTCAATGTTCAACAGGGTTTTTTGCAACAATACCAGTTGTGGCTGCACTTCCATCTGAAAGCGCCTTGCAGTTTGAAACAGACGTAACAATACCTGCCCGAACGAGATCTCCTCTAACGGCTTTTCAAATATGGGCTCACAGACTGTGCGAATTGAAGACTCAAACTCTTCTATGCGCGTATCTGCCGGAACCCAGCCACTATCCACATGCAGACGCGCGACTTTGTAGTAGTCCTGTTCAAAAAAGGCCAGCAGATTTTGCGATAAGTAGTGCCGATCTTCATCAGTCAGCGTGCCAACAATGCCGAAGTCAACAGCTATATAAGAAGGATCACTCGGGTTTTCTTCAGAGACAAAGATATTACCCGGGTGCATGTCTGCGTGGAAAAAATTATCTCTGAACACTTGAGTGAAAAATATATTTACACCACGTTCAGCCAGTTTTTCAAGATCTACTCCTGCAGCTTTTAACTCATCAATATGCGATATCGGTATGCCATTGATACGCTCCATCACCAGCACATTGTCACGAGTGTAGTCCCAGTAGATTTCAGGAATATACAGCTCGTCTGAATCTTCAAAGTTTCTTCTCAGCTGGGCTGCATTCGCCGCCTCGCGTTGCATATCTAGTTCATCGTAGATTGTCTTTTCATATTCACTGACAACTTCACGAGGCTTGAGTCTTTTGCTTTCAGACCAGAACGATGATGCGAGATCGGCAAGCAAGAACATCAGGGAAAGATCACGTTCAATGGTAGTTTTGATGTCAGGTCTTAAGACCTTTACCACCACATCTTCACCACTGTGAAGTACCGCTGCATGTACCTGCGCAATAGAAGCTGATGCAAGTGCTTCTGCTTCAAACTCCGCAAACAACTCATCAACAGAACCTTCAAGAGATTCTTCAATTGTCTGTATTGCAAGCTCGGATGGAAACGGCGGCACTCTATCCTGAAGTAAGGCCAGCTCTGCTGCGATATCATCTGCCAGTAGATCACGCCTGGTCGATAGCATCTGACCAAACTTGACGAACACCGGCCCGAGTTCCTCCAGCGACCGTCGTAACCGCTCAGCCCTCGGCAGACTGCGGGTCTCTTTATGACGCCATCGATCTGGTGAAAGCGATGTAAGCACTTTAAGTGGCAGAGATGGTTTCCGATCAAGCAGCAATTGATCTATGCCGTAGATCAGGAATACCTTTTGGATGGTATACAGGCGCGAGAGTCGTGCAAACACTAGTTTCTGTTTCCACCAGATTTATAATTTGAAGCGCTACTGGCAATTTTTGCGTTGAGCCGGGACTCTATCTGGTCTACACGATCACGAAGGTTATCTACCTGTTCAACAAACTCTTCAAGCTCCCAGCTGTGTGGCACGTTATCACTTTCATCGCGCAAGTAGTCTGCTGTGTTCTCCCGCAACGCATCTGTACGTTCACCAAACCACTGTTTGAGCCCGCGCGAGAATCGGCCAATTTGATGTGCTGCTGCATCACCGGTTAACCTTGATAGATGTTCTTCCCAATCGACATCAATTTCATGCAAACATCTGGAAAACTTTTGCGCCGTGTCTGTTTCACCAGTGATCTTAACGCCACCATCAAAAATGGTTCGTCTGCCGGTAGCTAATGCCACCAATGAAAACGGGCCACCGGCAATTACAGCATCTGCTGTGTCACCGAAGTCTTCTGCAATTTCAACGTTTTGTTCATTGAAAATAAACCAGATCGGTAACGCCAGACCTTCCACTTCAAAACAAATAACTTTGCCTTGCAGGCTCTGCAAACGAGACTCGGAGTCAGGATCAAGCTCTACATAACGATTAAACGCAGTCTGTAATGCAATAGCCAGTGGCGGGGGAAGCTTCATAGATAATCAACTAGCCAGGCTAGAGTTTAAAGCCCTTGTGCAGGGCGACTATGCCACCAGTCAGATTATGATATTCACATCGTTCAAAGCCCGCCTTTTCCATCATGCACAGCAGCGAGTCCTGATCAGGATGTTTGCGAATAGACTCAGCAAGATAACGGTAGCTATCTGCATCGTTTGCCACGAGCTTGCCCATAGCTGGTAGTGCAGTAAACGAATAAGCATCGTAAGCTTTACTCAGTAGCGGCAATACAGGTTTGGAAAACTCCAGTACCAGTAGCCTGCCACCTGGCTTCAGAGTGGAAAAGATAGATTCAATCGCACGCTGCTTGTTCGTCACATTGCGCAGCCCGAACGCCATAGTGACACAATGAAAAGAACTTTCTGCAAACGGTAGTTGCTCAGCATCTGCCAATGCGTACTGCATATTGCCAACGATGCCGTCATTGATCATTCGATCACGCCCATTGGCAAGCATTGATTGATTAATATCAGATAAAACTACCGTGCCTTTCGAACCGACTCTCTGGTGGAGCTTAGCCGCCAGATCACCAGTACCACCCGCTAAATCGAGAACGGTTTGTCCAGCTCTGACACCAGTCTGGTTTATCGTGAAACGCTTCCAGAGTCTGTGCACACCGAATGACATCAGATCATTCATGATGTCGTAACGATCGGCTACAGAATCAAATACCTCGCCAACCAGCTCTTTCTTTTTACCGGTCTCTACAGTCTGGTAGCCAAAATGGGTTTTATCTTCCACGATATAACTCTATGTTTCTAGCGGGGTATCAATCCGGCACGGCCGGAGTAAAGCCTGCGCACCTTTCATAAGATCTCTGGTAAAAAAAGATATCGGGTGTAAAAAGGTACATAAAAATTTTTAGTACACGGTGAACATACAACACTGGTACGCTTGTCTGGTGCGCTGATCATCAGCATCGGTAAAGCAGATCAGTCACGCGATTTTTTAATCTTTCGCTCGTGTCCCGCTTCAGCCAACCGATCAAGATAATCCTGCCAGTATGTCTCGTAGTTTACACCTAATTCATGCAGGTATACCCAGGTGAAGATGCCGGAATCGTGACCGTCATCAAAAGCAATTTTAAGAGCATAGTTGCCGGACGGCGTTAGCTGATCAATCCCTACATCCTCTTTGCCGGTTTGCAGTACCTCTTGACCCGGGCCGTGACCCCTTACTTCTGCAGACGGCGAATACACCCGCAGGTATTCACAGGTCAGGTTGCATTCAAATCCGTCATCAAAGTGCAGTTCCAGCACACGGCTGCGCTGGTGAAGTTTGATTTCCGTAGGTCTGGGCGTCGCTGTTGAATCATTCATAGCTCAAAGCCTACAGGATGTAACGACTCAGGTCTTCATCCTGTGCCAGTTCACCGAGATATTTGTTCACATAGTTTGTATCGACGACTACTTCAGAGCCGCCCTTGTCAGATGCATCAAACGATGCCTCATCCAGCAGTCTTTCGAGCACCGTATGGAGTCTCCTGGCACCGATATTTTCGGTGGTTTCATTCACGCGCCAGGCAACCTCTGCTATCTGTTTGATACCGTCCTCAGTGAAGGTGAGTTTCACGTTCTCCGTATCAAGCAATGCTTTGTACTGCTCGGCAAGGGATGCATTCGGCTCTGTCAGTATGCGCTCGAAGTCCTCTACTGTAAGTGCCCGCAGCTCTACCCGAATAGGCAATCGGCCCTGCAGTTCAGGAATCAAATCTGAAGGTTTAGTAAGGTGAAACGCGCCAGATGCAATAAACAAAATATGATCGGTTTTGACCATTCCGTACTTGGTACTGACAGTACAACCTTCGATCAATGGCAGGAGATCACGCTGCACACCTTCGCGTGAAACATCACCACCGCTGCTACCGGCATCAGAGCGTCTTGAAACTTTATCGATCTCATCGATAAACACAATACCGTTCTGTTCAACATTTTCTACCGCCAGCTGCTTCAGCTCATCCTCATTAACAAGATTGGCTGCTTCCTCGTCAATCAGGAGTTGCAGGGCCTCTGAAATTTTTAGTTTTCGAGATTGCTTTTTGTCACGACCAAGATTTTCAAACATACCCTGCAATTGCTGCGTCATGTCCTCCATTCCAGGTGGCGTCATGATCTCCACTCCAACGCCCGGAGCATTAACTTCAATCTCTATCTCAGTGTCGTTAAGATCACCTTCTCGCAGTCTTTTGCGAAATTTCTGGCGCGTATCGGATTCTTTATCTTCTGTACTATCACTGCGCACAGGTGGTAGAAGAATATCGAGTATTTTTTCTTCCGCTGCATCTTCTGCGCGGTGACGAACTTTTTCTTTTTCGTGCTCGCGGGTTTGTTTTATAGCCGCATCCACCAGATCACGCACAATAGACTCAACGTCTCGCCCGACATAACCAACTTCAGTGAACTTGGTCGCTTCAACTTTTATAAATGGTGCGTTGGCAAGTTTGGCCAGGCGTCGTGATATCTCGGTTTTACCCACACCGGTCGGGCCGATCATCAAAATGTTTTTCGGTGTTATTTCATTGCGCAATTCTTCTGCGACCTGTTGGCGTCTCCAGCGATTGCGTAGCGCGATGGCAACAGCGCGCTTGGCATCACTCTGCCCGACAATATGCTTGTCGAGTTCCTGAACAATTTCGCGTGGGGTCATGGTGGACATTTATTGGAGCCTTGTTCGGTATTTGTTTGTTTAAAGGTATCTGTCTGACTTGCTTTGGCTGACCAAATTCAGATTTCGCTTTCAAGTGTTTCAATAGTCAGATTGCCGTTGGTATATATGCAAACGTCAGCGGCGATACCGAGACTTTTTTCTACAATCTCGCGAGCACCCAAGTCAGTGTTATCCAGCAATGCACGGGCGGACGATTTTGCAAAGTCGCCACCCGAGCCGATGGCAATCAACCCGTGTTCAGGCTCAATAACATCACCATTACCGGATATCACCAGCGAGCTTTTGCTGTCAGCTACTGCCAGCAATGCTTCCAGTCGACGCAGCATTCGGTCGGTTCGCCAGTCCTTCGCCATTTCAACCGCCGCACGGGTCAGGTTGCCGCCAAACTCCTCGAGTTTGCCCTCAAACCGTTCGAATAGAGTAAACGCATCAGCGGTACCACCGGCGAAACCCGCCAGCACCCGGTCTTTGTATAATCGGCGCACTTTTCGGGCATTGCCCTTCATTATTGCATTGCCAAGGGTTACCTGGCCGTCGCCACCGATGACTACTTCCGAACCGCGCCGGACGGACACTATGGTGGTGCCGCGATATTGTTCCAAATCATTCTCCTGAGCTCGTCAAACAGCTAGTTTGCACTACACTCATTGTACGTGCTCGATGCACTTAAAGTTAATCGATCACCACACGGTGCCAGCACCCACAGCGAGCACCTAACGACCGGAATCGAAAGTCGGAATCGATTCGCCGGAATAGAAGAGCAGGATCGAAAGTAAGCGCCGTAAATACGATTAGTGGGTACCAGCAGGGCTAAGTGGGAATACCATGAGCAAACTTCAAGCAGCATTAGCAAAAATAAATTCTAAATCGACACCGGCGACACTCGCTGATAGGTTGCATATTCCTGAACGGCGGGATCAGGACGACTCTGTTCAGCCGATCGACGCTGCAGCAATTAAAACCTGGCTCATCTCGCAAAATGCAGTGAACAACATATCCGGTCGCAGTACTTACGCGACCGAGGCCGAAACGCTTCTTAAGACACTGCAACACAGCAACCGGATTATCTGTACACCCTCTGTACGATTACAAATCATGGAGGTCTATGAAAAGCCGTTTACCCGAGCGATGCAGAGCCTGGATTCACGTTACCTGTATCTGGATTTTCCGCTCGAGGCAGATGCAGAGAAAGCTTTTTTACTGGCGGCAGCATTGTCTCAGGAGATGGCTTTCGGATACAAAATTGTGGTTGCCGACACGCTGCAGCGTCCCACAAAGGACAACAAGTTTGCGCTGATCAATCAAATGATCAATAAAAGCCAGGGTAATAGAACTGACAAAGCAAAGAGAACCACAGCAATCAGATCTGCAAACAAATATTTAACAAATCTGGCCCTGCGTTACTCGCAGTTAAATCGCGACTGGCCATCTGAGCTGTGGCAAGATCTTAATGTAATGCTGAATATCGCAACGCTTGACCGCAGTAACAAAGTTGCAGAAAACGTCAATGCTGGTCAACAAGTGACAATTGAACATCAATACGCCAGCCTGTGTGCACTACATATTATCGATCAAAAGAAACTCTCTGCAGAAAACATTCGTTCTTTGTTTTTGCGGATACGTGGCTATGCGAATCTGATAACTTTTCACGCTACTGCACAATCTTTGCACAATCATCTAACTGGAAATTCGCCGCCCGATATCGATCAGGAAATCCAATACTCACAGGCAATCTACAGTGTTGCTATGAATAGCCCGCCGGAACCAGATAACTTAACACTCCCGCTGCTAGTTGAAAAATTCCTGTACTTCAGTCCTGATGCGCTTCTGTCAAAGCTCGATACAGATGATAATACTGACTCACACTACCAGCTATCTGCAGGCAGCGAACGCAGACACTCCCGGACTCAAAGATCAATTGTGATTACGGCTGAAACCGGCTTGCAAAATATTCATACCCGAATTTCGATTGCACCTCCGGTAGAAAGTGCCGAATCACAATTCACCGATTTAATCCATCTACTATCGAATGACAGCGACAGATCTGCTACCGGGCAGCACGCACTAAATCAGACAGACGTGCTAACTCAAAATAAAAATCTGGTCTGCAGTACTTCTTTTGAAGTTGAGAATGAAAGTCCGGGGGGATTCGGTCTGAGGTGGACTGGTGAGGGTTCGTGCAGAGTTCGTGTTGGGGAGTTACTAGCACATCACTACCAGCATTCTGGTTATCAAGACACGCTTGTCCAAGGTTCCAGGGTTCACCGTTCCAGGGTGCAATCTGCCGAGTATAAATTTGATAATGATCACAACACTGCCCACGAAACCAGCTGGCACCTTTCTGTAGTTAGATGGCTGCGAACAGACGAAGATGGCATCTTGAGTCTGGGTGTTGAGTCGCTAAGTCACCACACCAAAGCTGTCAGTATCAAACGGTTGATGAGATCAGAACACTCTACTGAAACTATTGTCGAAGGTTTACTGATTAACTATCAGCCTATTGACAGCAAAGCAGAGATGCTTGTCCTGCCAAGGCACAACTACAAAGCTGGTGAGACGGTCGCTTGTCGTGATGACAGAAACATTCATACAGCTCAGCTAGTTGAATGCGTAGAAATGTCCGGTAGCTATCAGTGTTTTGCCATTAGAAATATTGAAGATGAGATAATCTTTGATTCAAGGGCGGAATCTGACCAATACCGCGTCGCAAGCTAGTCTGCGCGGTAGAAATCCGCGTAGCGAGAACGTGCCATGGCGAGGACGTTTTTACTATCATTTGAGGCGCATAGTTGTTCATACGTAACGAAAATGATCGATGATTAATGCCGCCTTGGCGCACCGTCAGGGCGCGTTCGCAGTAGCGGACGTTCTGCCGCGCAGACTCCTAGGAGCTTGTCCGAGAATGAGGGTCGTAGCGAGAAAGTGAGATTTTGAGTCAGATATTTCGATCGATTGAGGCGAATAGTCATTCATATTTAACGATATCGATCGCAATAGCTGGCCAAAAGATCGCTTTCGCAGTAG
>CALIHW010000148.1 GCA_938020525.1 uncultured Granulosicoccaceae bacterium
AAACCTGTTCGTGTTACCGTTTACCAGTGTTTAGATTTTACGTGAAGCTCAGACATTCCGTCAGGGAGAATATGAAGCATTCTTTGCTTGTGGGATAGATGGGTGTTTCAAGTTAGAACTGAATGACTTGAGCGACATGCCCTCCCCGGCGCTTAGACGCCGACCCTCCCTCAGGAGGGTGTCAGTTCTGAATATTAATTCAACCCCCCAATCTGACATGCTCTCTCTCTCTCTCTCTCTCTCTCGGAGGCTGTCGCCAAAGCATTTTGAAATTCTGTTCGATTATATTTTAAGACACGTACCCAAAGCCTAGTCACTCTCCCTATGGGAGAGTCCAATGCGTAGTTTGCATTGGGAGAGGGATGCTTTTGGTAATAAATTCAAACTTTAAGCTCGAAGTCTTTTTGAATATTTAACCAGACGCACCCCTCTCCCGGCACAAACTACACGCCAAATTCTCCCTGGGAGGGTGTCGTCAAAGCATTTTATGAAATCCTGTTCGACTATATTTTAATACACGTACCCAAAGCCAAGTCACTCTCCCTATGGGAGAGTCCAATGCGTAGTTTGCTTTGGGAGAGGGATTCTTTTGGCAATAAATTCAAAATTTAAGCTCGAAGTCTTATTGAATATCTAACCAGACACACCCCTCTTCCGGCGCAAACTACACGCCGGATTCTCCCCAGGGAGAATGACAAAAGCGGCACTGGTTAAGGTCATGTGATAGTCACTAAAACCTTTGACGACCCCCTCTCTCGGGAGAATACATAGCGTTTTTGCTTTGCATGAGGGGGAGGCGAGAAGCGAACTGTAAATTCCCGCTTAACTTCAAGTAGACTGACTCCGCTGTTTGCACTTATCCTGCTACACACCTTTGTCTGGAGGTTCTACCTTGTCAGTCTCGCCAACAAACTATTTTTCAGAAGCTGAGTTCTCTGCAAGAGTCGCTAAAACTCGGGCAGCTATGTTGAATCAGGGGTTAGAACTGCTGATAGTGACTGATCCATCCAATATGTCATGGTTGACTGGCTACGACGGCTGGTCATTCTATGTGCATCAATGTGTGGTTTTATCGCTTGAAGGAGAGCCGATATGGTTTGGGCGAGGGCAGGACAGTAATGGTGCGAAGCGTACCTGCACCGTGAGCCATGACAATATTATTGGTTACCCAGATCATTATGTGCAATCAACTGAAAGACACCCGATGGACTATCTCGCAGGCCAGCTCGAAGCGCGTGGTTTAAACGGACTTCCAACCGGTGTGGAGATGGATAACTACTGGTTCACAGCGGCGGCTTTTTTAAGTCTGCAATCTCATCTCCCCAAGGCGCAGTTAAAAGATGCCACCGGGCTGGTTAACTGGCAGCGCGCAGTAAAGTCTGAGCAAGAGCTTGAATATATGCGCACTGCCGGAAAAATTGTTGAACGAATGCATCAGCGCATCGTTGACAAGATTGAGCCTGGAATTCGCAAGTGTGATTTAGTAGCAGATATCTATGATGCATCGCTTCGCTACGATGAGTCTCTCGGTGCTGGTGGTGATTATCCTGCCATCGTGCCTTTACTGCCTTCCGGTCCTGCTGCGGATGCACCACACCTCACGTGGGATGATCAGCCAATGAAATCAGGTGAGGGTACTTTCTTTGAGATAGCTGGTGTTTATCACCGTTACCATTGTCCATTGTCACGAACTATATTTCTTGGTGAGCCGACTAAAACATTCCTCAACGCGGAGGCCGCCATACTCGAAGGCATGAACGCGGGATTGGATAAAGCGCGTGTGGGTAACACTTGCGAAGATGTCGCTCTTGCATTTTTTACCGTGCTTAAGAAATACGGTATCGAAAAAAATAACCGTACGGGTTACCCGATTGGTATTTCGTACCCTCCTGATTGGGGTGAGCGTACTATGTCATTAAGGCCCGGTGACAAAACTGTGTTGGAGTCAAACATGACCTTTCACTTTATGACTGGTTTGTGGATGGATGGTTGGGGCTTTGAGATTACAGAGAGTATTGTTATCGGTGAAGGAGAGCCTGAATGTCTGGCTGACTTTCCACGCAAATTGCTAGTTAAGAGATAATACGCTCGCTACCTCTAAATGCACATTCCGCTACAGCAGGTATCCGTTCTTTGCCAGATATAAATAGCCGGTTACCGTAACCACGGACACCACTGTCGAGATAACAATCATACTCGATACTCGTTGTTCCCATGCCTGATAATTTTGTGCTATCACAAAGACATTGGTTGCAGTAGGGAGCGAGGCAAGCAGCACCGCGGAGTATACCCAGTGATCAGGCACATCAGGAATCCAGCTAATAGCCAGGTACACTGCCACCGGGTGTAGCAATAGTTTAATGGGTACCAGATACGCCAGATCAACTGGTATCCGTTTCAATGGTCTCATCGCGGCAGTTACACCTAGTGCAAATAATGCACAGGGTGCTGCGGCATCTGCCAGCGAGTGCAGTAGCTTGTTGACCGGTGCAGGTGGTTGATATTGATAGTAGGCAGCTATCAGACCAACAATGGTTGAAATGATAAAAGGGTGGGTAAATATATTTTTAAGTATTCTGCCAATGACTTTTATCCACGCCTCGCGATTGTTATCACCGAGTGACATGAGAAGCGGCGCCATAATAAAGTGCATCGTATTGTCCAGGCAAAATATCAATGCGACAGGTACACCCGCTTCAGGACCGAATGCCGCGATTGCCAGTGGTGGCCCCAGATAACCAATGTTGCCATAAGCGCCGGCAAGTCCCTGAATGGTTGATTCACGTGTGTTGGCTCTGCCGGAGAGTCTTGCTATTGCAAAACTGAGCGAAAATACACAAAACGTCGCGCCAGTGGCACAAAACAAAAAAGTGGTATTCGCAAACTCGCTTAATGGGGTAATTGACAGATATCTAAAAAAGAGAGGCGGGAGAGCTATGTAAATAACAAAGAAATTCAACCAGGCCAGACCTTCCAGCGGAATGCGTACAACTCTGGCGCTGATATAGCCGAGCAAAATCAGAGTAAAAAGCGGGGCAACCAGCCCGATGACTTCAATCATGTGATAGGGATTCTTTGTTCATTGTTATTGGCCCCTGATTTTTATTGGCCTTTGTTTTTACTGGCCTTTGTTTTGTTGGCCCTTGTTTCTGCTGGCCCGTGTTTTTACTGGCCCTTGTTTTTACTGGCATTGGTCGAGTGCTAATAACGGGTTTGAATTTTGCTGTTTAATTGCGCTTAAGGTAGACGGTATACCCAAAATGGGTGCTTGCAGGTTTACGTGAGCCCTGCCAGCCATTGTTCAATAGCGCCCTCACTACCAATCGGTTAAATATACCGTGCCCGATATAGACTATATCTCGATGGCTCTTTGTCAGTTGTATCAGCTTTTCAGCAGCCTCATTTGCCCTTGCCTGTGCTTGTTTTCGACTTTCTGCATTACTGCAATAACCCAGCGCCCAGTATAACCGAAACAGTGCTGCCCAAACATTGGGTGGTAGTATTAAGATATTGTGATTTGCGTACGGCAATCCGGCTTCTGAAAATAATTCGCTCTGCATAATTATTTTACTCCTGCATAGTAACTTGGCTGTTTCCACAGAGCGACGAAGATGGCTGCATACAATGCCACCGCAGTTGTTTGTGATTTCCTTTAACTCTGTTGAAGGGTGTGAATCAACGGAGAGTGGGCTGGCATTGTAGGCGGCAATCCAATGTCCCAGATTCGCAGCAGGTATCCAGCTGGATTTCGGTATCTCTGGCTTGCCGTGCCTGACGATTGTGATTTTCAACGGTTGTTGACTATTTGAGCGATAAGGGGCATAGGTTATACCGGAAGTTTTAAATTTGAATTCGTATCTAGTTTGGTCACCGTTTTCTGTGGATACAAAACTATATCTATTCGATGTAAATCTTTAAGCTTCTGTATCTATGTAACAGTTCGATCACATATCGGTTCGGTCAATTATTTTATCAGGATTAAGAATTCCCTTTGCGTCCAGAGATTTCTTTAGTAGCTGCATGGCTGAGATCTCTGCTTCATTCCTTGAGTAATGCAAATGCTTCTTTTTTAAAAGCCCGATACCGTGCTCGGCTGAAACTGAACCGCCAATTGCCACCAGTGGCTCAAAGACGATTTTATTTACTATCTGATTCCATTTGGTATCTTTCTCGGAATAGGAGTGGATCTTGACGGCCTGCTTATTTGTATCGTGGATAAAATTTTCAGGTGTAGGGGAGATTGAGATATGTAGATTGCAGTCTGCCAGGTGCCCGTAGGCAAATACCACTGCGTTCCGCCATTGTTTTCTGGTGTTAAGCGTAATTTCTTCAACGTAGTCTGCCATGTGGTTGATTGGCAGGCTGATGTCATAGTCAAAGACCGGCTTGTGCCGTAAAGTCAGGTCTACGTTTTCCCGAATCTGCCAAATATCCTGTTGTTCTGAGTCGGACTTGGCGATCACTGCATCCGCGATGAGTTCGTGTTCAAGTAGAGTTTCGAATGTGTCTTGAAATTGTTGGCTATCAGCCTCAAGAGACGCACCGCGCGACTCAATAATAGCGTACGCGTAGTAGTCGCTATCCAGTGGTGCGCGACTGGTACCTGTCGTGTCA
>CALIHW010000149.1 GCA_938020525.1 uncultured Granulosicoccaceae bacterium
CCTAGCGCGAGAAATCCGACGGGTGTGGCAAAGACCAATGTCTATTGGGCATCGCAGTGCTGGATGCTGCAAGCGATGCGAGCCACGGCGATGTGAGCCACGGTCTCTGGATAGCAGGAGCGCGCCAGACACGGGCACTCCACTTTTGTGCCAGATGGAATGAGAATTTACCGCTTTTTTGCACCCAATTTTTATCATAGATATTGGTGACAGATCAATCCCTCGACATTCTCTTTCGAGAGATTGCAAGAGGGCCAATAATGCCGTCCTACATCCCGATATTTCGAACCATTACAGCTACCAATAAAAGTACAGTAAGATCCCTAGTATAGAATCTACACCACGAGCTCCATTGACAGACAACTACATATTATTTGATTCCGTTTCCAAATCTTATGGAGAAGGAACATCAAAGCAAACTGTACTCGACAAAGTCTCTCTGACAGTAATCAAAGGTGAGCAGATCGCAGTCCTTGGGCATAGTGGGAGCGGTAAGTCCACACTGTTAAATCTATTATCCGGTATCGATTACGTAGATGGTGGGAAAATCACGATAAACAACACAGAATTAACCAGTCTGTCTGAAAAGGAACGTACGCTATTTCGACGCCGACATATCGGCTTCGTCTATCAATCGTTTAACCTAATACAAACACTTACTGCAACGGAGAATATTCAACTGCCGTTACAGCTAAACAACTACCCCGCAGATGAAGCCAGACATCTGACCGCCGATATGCTTCAACGCGTTGGCCTTGAAAATCGCGGCGATGCATTTCCAGACCAGTTGTCAGGTGGTGAACAGCAGAGGGTAGCTATAGCCAGGGCAATGATTCATTCCCCTGCCCTGGTGCTGGCAGATGAACACACCGGCAACCTAGATGCTGACACCGGGCGTGCCATGATCGAGCTATTTAAAGAACTGGCAAGCTCCAGGAACCAGACCGTGCTGATGGTCACCCATAGTCGTGCTGTCGCCGGCACTGCTGATAGAGTGGTAAGTTTCCAGAACGGCAAGCTACAAAAAGAGTCAACCGCAGATCCTTCCTCCCTTGCCTGGTAACAGTGTCTCTCAGTTTAAAGTGCCATCCACTGTATTTTTGAAATGCAGCCTGAGGTATTGGCTACAACACAAATGGCAGGCCATACTCATGCTGACAGGTATGGCACTCGGCGTTGCAGTCGTCTTTGCCGTAGATATTGCCAATGACAGCTCCAAGCGTGCATTTGCCATATCACTTGATACTGTTACAGGAAGAACGACCCATCAAATAGTCGGAGGCGCTGGAGGTCTTGATGAAAGCATCTATACCACTCTGCGCACGAAACTTGGTATTCGACGCAGTGCTCCGATAGTTGAAGGAAGAATTACGCTTGCACCTGTTGATGCAACAACCGCCTACAGCGAATCTCTGCAATTACTCGGCGTAGATATATTTGCTGAGCCTATGTTTCGCGACAGCAATATCACCAACTCCCCCTCGACTCGAGAGTCCCTGAAACTCCTCCATACCGGGTCTGTGATTCTTGCAGACACCACAGCTCAAAGGCTCGGTGTGATACCGGGAGATTCGATTCAAGTAAGCGTTGAATCTGGCAATCGCTCTGGTAGTCGTTCTGGCAATCGCTCTGGTAGTCGCTCCGGCAATGCCTCTGGCAACTCATCAGGAAGCGACTCCGGCAACAGCAACGGCCAGTTACTCACTTTGCTAAACACGATTAAAACCAGTGAACAACCGGGTTTTGAAAGCATAGCCATGGTCGATATTGCGACTGCTCAGAAAATACTCAACAGACCAGGCAAGCTAAGCAGAATCGATTTAATTCTGCCAGATACAACTCCTGACCGATACAAGAATCAGGGAGAGGCCTTACTGACAGGATCAGATAAATATCGGGACATTCAAACAATTGAAAGTGTCTTTCCCAATGTAACAATAACTGATGCTGCAAGGCGCAGTGATTCTCTCATGCAGATGACAGAAGCGTTTCATACCAACCTGCTTGCCATGAGCCTATTGGCATTACTGGTTGGTGCGTTTTTGATTTACAACACCGTGACGTTATCGGTTATTCAAAGACGTCAGACTTTCGGGCAGTTAAGAACAATCGGCATTCAACGCCATGAGTTATTTCGATCAATTCTTGTCGAGACACTCATTTTCGCGATAGTCGGAACACTGGCAGGCATAGTTCTAGGTTATCTGCTCGGTAGCGTATTACTGACGCTGGTCACACGCACCATTAACGATCTTTACTTTACCCTGGATGTACGACAGGTAAGCTACTCCACCACAACCAGCCTGAAAGCCTGTGTTATTGGCCTTGGTGTATCACTTCTCGCGGCACTAGCCCCCGCAATCGAAGCGTCAAGAAGCGCTCCAGCTGCAGTTATTCGTAGAACTACAGTAGAGTCACGTGTTAATAAGCTGGTACCAAAGATTTTTATTGTTGGTTTAATCTCGTTATTCTGCGGGTTTACTATTCTGTGGATTAGTAAAGCCAGTTTGTGGGCTGGGTTTTTCGCAATTTTCTGCATTGTTCTTGGCTACAGCTTAACCATACCGCGACTCATCATTGCAATAACAACTGCCGGAAACCATTCCACTCTAACTTCAATTGGTGCAATGGGTAACTACCCGTTACGATCTATGAGCGCAAACCTAAGCCGTACTGCTGTGGCAATTGCAGCACTCGCAGTTTCTGTCTCTGCGACTGCCGGCGTCGGGATCATGATCGGCAGCTTTCGCCTATCTGTTGAAAACTGGCTTGGCAATACTCTGCAGGCAGATGTTTATATCAGTGTTGATTCGGCCAGTTCTACTAACTCATTACCACGAAGCCTGATCAACAAAATTGAATCAGTACCAGGTGTCAGTGGTATTCGCATCGCAAGGATGATAGAAGCGGAGACTAGCATTGCCCCTGCCCGACTTATGGCAGTAAGGGCACCAGTTGATAAGGATTCTGGTTACGAATTTAGTGAGCAAATTAATCAGCCACTGCAAAATTCGACAACCAGTGCAGCGGGCATTACCAAAAGCACCGCAGACAAAGACAGAATGCGATTGCTGCGCACAAGCAATGCGATCATTATCTCAGAGCCGTTTGCAAGAAAAAGCGATCTCGGTGTTGGCTCAACAGTGGATATCACAACCGATCAAGGAGTATTACCTTTTACAGTGGTCGGGGTATTCACTAACTACACTACTGGCAAAGGATTAATGGTGATGTCTTTATCGGTTTACCAAAAATACTGGAATGACCGACATATCAACTCCGTTGGTGTTTATTTTTTAGACAAGGCTAAATCTGCAGATATAACCAGACAACTACGCTCAATGATCGCCGCCGATTCCAATCAAATTTCATTGCGATCCGACACTGACATACGTGAACAGTCATTGGAGATTTTTGACAGGACGTTTGCCATAACTCACGTGCTGAGACTACTCACTGTTGCAGTTGCATTTGTCGGTATCCTCAGTGCATTAATGGCACTGTCTCTTGAACGTCGTGCTGAGTATGCTGTGCTTAGGGCACTAGGCATCACACCAGCAGAATTACGCAATCTATTATTTTTGCAGACCGGTCTCATGGGACTTATCGCAGGGGTGCTCGCTTTGCCGCTCGGCATTGCCATGTCACAGATTCTCGTGTCTGTCATCAATGTACGATCGTTCGGCTGGTCAATGGAATACCAGATTTCACCTACCGTACTTGTCGAGAGCCTGTTGCTCGCGATTGTTGCAGCCGTACTGGCAGGTCTCTACCCGGCATTTGTGCTCAGCCGACTTTCTCCGGCAGAGGCATTGCGCCACCAATGAAATTTCTTTTTATCGCTATCACTTTGCTGGCTTCACTTCTGGCATGTGATCAAAAACCACATGATCGTACTGACCAGATTACAGACCAGAGTACAGGCGTATCGCTGCATTCAGAACTTGGTGGCAGTGCCACAGGTTTCGAGCGGGCATGCAGTCCAAGACAATTCAATTTCCCTATAGATCACGGCGCACACCCGGCTTTCAGAAATGAATGGTGGTACATCACCGGCAATCTTACAAACGCCGCAGGCCGAAGGTTTGGTTTTCATATTACGTTTTTCAGAATCGCCAACGAGCCAACTTCTTTGAAAACCAATACTCGGGAACTCAACAACTGGAGTAGTCGTGAGTTCTACATGGCACACTTCGCGGTTACCGCTGAAGACGGAGAAATAAAAACTTATGAACGCTTCTCTCGAGCTGCAGCTGGATTAGCCGGAGCAGCAGTTGGTTTAGCCAGGGCAGCAGCTGATGAAACCAGCGTGGTTAAAATCTGGCTTGATGACTGGCAGCTGCGGGCACAACAAGAGGATGATCAACTTGTGTGGCATCTGAATCTATCCGAACAGGACCTTAAGCTTGATCTGAGACTCACCAGTGACAAGCCTTTGGTTCTACAGGGAGATGCAGGCTACAGCCAGAAGAGCGCTGATGCCTGCAACGCCTCCTACTATTACTCGTTTACGCGTCTAAGCGCTTCCGGCAACCTCAGCATCAAAAGCGAAGATCGCCCAGAGAGTTATAGGGAAGACGGTAGGGAAGGTAACTGGGAGGACCACAAAGTCTCTGGTAGCGCATGGTTCGACCGGGAATGGAGCAGCAGTGCACTTGGCGATAATCAAAGCGGTTGGGACTGGTTCGCGCTGCAACTTGACGATGGCAGAGACATCATGCTGTATCAGCTGAGAAAGAAAGACGGCAGCCGGGACACGTACAGTCACGCTGTCGAAATCGACCGCCATGGCATTGCCACTGAAATACCGATTGAGAATATTGAGCTTGAGATTACCCGCTGGTGGCAGAGCGAAACCGGTAGCCGCTACCCGGTAGCAGGCGTTATTCACCGCCGCGACACCAGCGACACCATCGTCTTCAACCCTCTGGTCAACGACCAGTTACTCGATCTGGCCGTGCGCTACTGGGAGGGTGCGATCCACCTGACGGACACAGATCAGAAACCGATAGGGCGAGGATATATGGAGTTAACAGGCTACTAGGAGCTTGTCCGAGAATGAATGATCTACTGCGAAAGCGATCTTTTGGCCAGCTATTGCGATCGATATCGTTAAATATGAATGACTATTCGCCTCAATCGATCGAAATATCTGACTCAAAATCTCACTTTCTCGCT
>CALIHW010000150.1 GCA_938020525.1 uncultured Granulosicoccaceae bacterium
AAATTATTGCCTTGTATTGCTCTTCGTCAGCTCTTACTGAGCTTTATCAGACGCTTGTTAAGCTATTTTGTGATTATAAGGCTCAGATTCCCGTGCTCAATGAGAGCTGCGGTGAGCGGCTAATAGCTTCGGGTAATTAGGGTTTTTACGACACCCTCTCCGGGAGAATACAAATCGTTGTTTGCTTTGCAAGAGGGGCTATGTACAGAGTGCTATCTCTGCATCAATCAATACACTGCCCTCCCCGGCGCTTAGACGCCGACCCTCCCGCAAGCGGGAGGGTGTCTATGTTCAGTAAGTGTGTTTCACAAAAAAACACCTTGAAGCTTACAGACATTACATTGTAGGAAAATTACTAACTCAACGCTCAACCGATTGGCAGGACACATTAAGCACCCGAAACCGAGAACTGCTCATGCAGTGTAGACACCCCCATACCAGCACCCTTACTTACATGAATCTGAATGGGTATGCGTTCCTTCAGTGCTTCAACATGACTGATTACACCAATCATTTTTCCACTGGCATTAAGGTTGTCCAACGCATCCAGTGCAACATCCAGTGTTTCACTGTCAAGCGTGCCGAAGCCTTCATCTAGAAATAAAGAATCAATGCTGGTCTTCTCGCTGGCCAGCTCAGAGAGTGCCAGTGCTAGCGCCAGGCTGACCAGGAAGCTTTCACCACCAGAGAGGGTTTTAGTATCCCGCACGGTATCTGCCTGCCAGGTATCAATGATCTCTAGTTCAAGCGTATCGATGGCCTTACGCCGCAACTGATAACGACCATGCAAGCGATGTAACTGATGATTAGCCAGATAAACCAGATGTTGCAATGTCAGCCCCTGTGCGAACTTGCGATATTTATTACCATCGCTCGACCCGATCAAACTGTTTAAATGACTCCAGTCATCGCAGAGCTGAATCTTATCCTGAATCTTTGCAAGCATCTCTTTGTGCTGTTCGCGGCGCTGTGCGTCGGTATCCAGTGTAGTTTTGTAACTACCTAGCGACTCACGCAATTCAACCAGCTTCTCCTCCTGCTTACTGATACAGTCATCCAGAGCAGGCGGTTGATCTGCGGATTCATGTAGCAGCAGTGTTTGCAATAACTCGTTCTCACGTGACGGCTGTTGACTCTCTCTCGATGCCAGTTGTTCCTGAATTTGTTTCAACCGTGCTTTGGAGTTGCTAAACTCAACTGTCAAAGATTCACGCAAATCAATCAGCTGCTTCATTGCGTGCGGTTCTAGCAAGGCAGACTGAAAAGCAATGTCTGTCGCATAGTCGCTCTTATGCAACGATTCGTCCCAGGCAGCTTTGCATTGCTGCAGGGTGGCGGCATGCGAGATGAGTTGTTTTGATAGTGTGGCAATACTGCCGTCAAGCTTAGCAACCGAAGCTTCTTTATCTGTGCGGGCTTTTGTCAGGTGCTCTACCTTAATTCTCGTTTCTTCTCTTACTTGAAATAACCTAGTTCGCTCTGCTGTGACAGATTTATCCCCAAATAAGGCCTCGCGGCTAGCAGTTTTTTTACTCAGTTCACTACTAAGGGCTTGATTCTTCTTCTGATCGGCGTCTATTTGTTTACTCAGCGCTTGGAGCTCACTCACTACTTTTTGCCAGGTGATCTTCTTCTTGTTTAATTCATCCCGCTTTTCCAAAAGAGCACGCTGATTTGATTGCCACAACTTGCTATCTGATTCACGTTCAGAAAACCATTGCTGACTATCATCGAGAGCCGGAATAGCAAATCCACTGCTTTGAATTGATGAGGTCAGATCACTATCCAGCGTGGTGGTGTTCGCCTGACTTACCTCAATGCGGGATTTCAACTCTTTAAGTGAAGCCTGCCAGTTCTCCATATTGCTCTGAAGAAGCTTGATATCAGTAACAATTTTATCAAGCTCTGATTGCCTCTGCTGCTGCACTTCTCTTAACCTCAGGTGCTCTTTTCTATGGCGCTCCTGCTTTTTGATGGAATATTGTAATTCCACGTATTCGGCATCGTTTCGATCAATCAATTTATCCAGAGCAGCTGTATCGTTAATATCTGCAAGTGCGTCGTCCTGAGTTTCTACCAATACCACTGCAGTCCGCCATTGGATTTCTGCGGCTCTTTGCCGTCCAAGCAAAACGTCTGTTGTCTGCACCAGATTCTCTATTGCCGTCTCATGACGAACCAGCGCTGATCTTGCGATCTGCAGTTTTTCCTGAGCTGATTCGAGTTGCTTTTTCTGATCCCGCAATCTGGCGGCGACACTGTCCGCTTCAGCAACAGTATTCGAGTCAATGAGTGGATGCTCTGTCGAGCCGCATAACGGACAGGCATCACCACACTCAAGAGTCTTACGATGCTCTTCAAGACTCTCTATTTTCCGTTGCTGCGACAGGATCAATTCGAGATCGGTAATCGTCTGTTGAATAGTATCCACACCAGCAACCAGGGATTTTAACTGCGCCTGGCTGGATTCTCTTTGCCGCGTTTCTTCATTGGCTTTTGTTCGATTTGCTTCTAATTCAGCTGACATGCTGCGATAAATCTCATGCAGCGAGAGCAACTGTTGCAGATTATTAAACTGCTCTCTATTTTTATTGGCCTTAGTGGACAGCCCGTCCAGTCCTTCCTCACCATGCTTTGCCGTCAGTTTCTTTTCAAATAAGAGACGGGCTTTGACTGCATTTTTTAAAACATCAGAGCCAACATCTCTTTTTTGTTGTAGCTCAGCGTATTTTAACTCGCCAGCGGACAGGTTTTTAACCAGTGACGATTCAGCAGTTTTATCATCTGCAAGTACAGTGACCAGTTGCGCACGTTGCCTGATCTTTTCACGCCAGACAGGCAAATGTGAAATCAGCTTCTCGTGCGAACCATTCGCCTCTAGATAATCGGTCAGCCCTGCAACGGATATCTCGAGAGACTTTACCTCACTTTCAAGAGTCACCGACTGATCAGCAACGGTGTCACGCTTTGCCACTGATTTTTCGATTGACTCATTGGCAGACTTAAGCTGTTGAGCCAGAGATTTTATCTGTTCATCAAGTGGCGCTACCTGCTCTGTAATCAGGGTTTCGGTTTTAGTGTGGAGAATTTTCTGCTTTTCTGCCGCACGCTGTTCTGCCTTTAGTGTGTCATCGAGATCTTTTACTGCATCGCCTGCTTGCAACTGTTGTGGCTGTAGCAGTAACAGTTGCTTTTGTGTTTGTTGATGAGTTACTTCTGCATTTTTGTACTGATCAAACGCCGGCCTTAACGGTTCTGCTTTCTCTGCCTGTGCGAGGCTATCAAGGCTTGCTTTTTGAGCATTGTAGTTTCGCTCTGCTTTTTGCAACGCCACTTTCTGCTGCTCGTAAAGCTTTTTGATTTCCCTTATATCCGCATACCATTTTTGTTCTTCCTGTAATGCAGCCAGGTTTTTTCTATGCAACTCCTCTGCGGTGCACGCCCTGGCCATCAGCTGGTTTATTTCAGCGAGTTTTTCATCACTCAGTAACTCGACACTCTCTGATCTAGCCTGCTCGAGTTTGAGATCACCTTGTACCCGTGTTGCATGTTCAAAAACTTTTTCAGAGATTCTGCCGTAGATCTCCGCACCAGTGAGTTTCTCGAGTAACGTTGCACGGTTATTGTCATTGGCATCTAAAAATGCAGCGAACCCACCCTGCGCCAGCAACATTGAGCGCGTGAAGCGATTGAAGTCCAGGCCGGTTATTTCTGCAACACGGGCAACTTTAGCGTTGATCTGATCAGCCAGTATCTTGCCGCTACCATCAACCAGCTCAACCTTAGGATTTTGCAGTCTGCCATCAGTTTTACCGCGCGCTCTTTTTTGCGACCAGAAAGCACGATAGCGTTTATTTCGGACTTCAAATTCAACTTCTGCCAGTGAATCTGCCGTGTGACGCGTCATGAGCTGATTGTCACTCTGCGAGACAGTCAGTCGTGGCGTTGCATGATAAAGCGCTAAGCATATCGCATCGAGAATGGTGGTTTTACCCGCGCCGGTCTGACCGGTAATCGCAAACAGAGCGTTGCCGGAAAACGGTTCACGTGTAAAGTCTATTTTCCATTCACCGCGCAGCGAGTTTATATTTTTAAACCGGAGCGTCAGTATTTTCAAGGCGCTTCACCGCTCTGCACTTCACTGACTACTTGCGTGTGCAGGGTTTTAAGCCGGGCTTTCAGTTCAGTGTTACGGACCCTCTCTTCATCATCTACTGTGTTGATTTGTGCTGATTGAAACTCGTCCTTTAGCCGGTATTCGAAAATATCTTCGACAGTAAGCTCGTTTAACGTATGTTGTTGTTCAGACGCTAGAGCCTCGGCAATCGGTTTTCTTTGTCTTCGTAACAATAAGACCTCAGCGTTGCAGTCTTCCAGCATCGCATCAATTCGCTGTGGCAGATCATTCAGATAGCCTTGTGATTCTATCACCACTTCAAGCCATCTGGTTTGTTCTTCATTATCGGTATCTGACGATAGTCGGGTTATTTGATTTTTTATCTCTTCCAGACTGCCACGGATGGTCTGCAACCGTCGGTGCAAAGGTATTGGAACAATCTCTGTTTCTATTGCACCACCCTCACCCACTGTAAGCAGCCCGACAGACTTTTCACGCTTGTTGCGGGTTTCATCAAAACTCAGTGGTATCGGAGAGCCGCTATATCGAATACTGTCGCTCATTGCTACTTTCTGGGCACTATGGATATGACCCAGTGCAATGTAATCAGCGGGTGGAAACGCATCGGCAGGGAAAGCATCCAGTGTTCCTATGTAGATATCGCGCACCGAGTCTGACGCTGTCACGCCTACTGTTGTCAGATGACCGGTTGCAATGATCGGACACGTCCAGTCATTTTCACGGCATCGCACCACTGCTGCATCGTAAACTGCCTTGTAGTGATTCGCGATTGCGTTCTGCAGCTGCAATTGCTTGGCATCACTATCCTGACCGGCCGTACTGTGAACAATGTCTCTGGGACGAAGAAAAGGTACGGCGCATACCAGAGCCATTGGCTGTTCCAGTGCGTCTAACAAATCACCACGAAAGGCATCATAGCGACGAAGTTCTATCACCTGATCGGCAGGATCATCCGATGGTCGGGCAATTTGGGAGATACCGATATGCTGAAACAGGTCGCTGGATTCTTCCAGCATGGCAACGGAGTCATGGTTGCCGCCGACAACAACCATCTGGCAACGGGTACCTAATATCTCGACGACAAAGCGATTGTACAGTTGCCGTGCATAACTTGGCGGGGTGCCGGTATCGTAGATATCACCCGCCACAATCAGCGCATCGATTTTCTGCGATTTAATGAACTGCAGCAACCAATCCAGAAACGCGCGATGCTCAGGCTCCCGACTCTTGCCCATAAAGTTTTGGCCGAGATGCCAGTCTGCTGTGTGAATGATGCGCATGAGAGCGCTATTTTAACCGATCGGGCCGGATCTGGCGCATTGCTTTAAGCGCATGACGAATGACTAAATAACTGCTTCTATTGTTCGGCCTGGCCATTGTCGGAGACTCCGATAAATCCGCCAGACTGTCGCTGCCAGAATTTGGCGTACAAGGTATCTTTCGCGAGCAGTTCCTGGTGGGCACCCTCTTCCACAATTGCACCATCATCCATAACAATAATCCGGTCCATGCTTGCGATAGTTGATAAGCGGTGCGCAATTGCGATGACGGTTTTATTGCTCATAACCTCTTTAAGAGCCAGCTGAATCTGAGCTTCTACTTCGCTGTCCAGCGCACTGGTTGCTTCATCGAGAATAAGTATCGGTGCGCCCTTTAGAATCACTCGCGAAAGCGCTATTCTTTGTCTCTGTCCGCCGGATAACTTGATACCTCGCTCTCCTACATGCGCATCATAGCCACGGCGGCCCTCTGAATCCACCAGCTGTTCAATAAACTCGTGAGCTCTGGCTTCACGAGCGGCATTTTCTATTTTCAGGTCTGTGATTTCCTGCCGACCGAGTGCTATGTTTTCCCGCACTGACCGATTTAACAGTGCAGCCTGCTGACTTACCATTCCAATCGAGGCACGCAGACTGTCTTGTTCGACATCTCGTATATTTTGCCCGTCGATAGAGATTGATCCGTGCTCTGCCTCGTGAAAACGAAGGATGAGATTCACGAGTGTCGATTTACCCGCCCCTGACCTGCCTACAATAGCTATCTTTTCGCCGGCTTTAACAGTGAGTGAAACCTGATTCAACCCGCCTGCATTCATGCCGTAGTGATGACTTACGTTATTAATTTCAATCTCACCACCGGACACTTTCAACTCAGGCGCATTGGGTGTGACTGGTATGGCCAGCGGTTGCGCTATGGTTTTCAGTGCTTCACGCAAACTACCTACGCGCAAAAATATCCACCAGAGCGCATCGAAGATCCATTCTGCCATGGTGGTAATGCGCAAAGTTAGCGCTACGGCGGCACCAATCAGACCAATGGATGCACCACCTTGACTCCAAAGCCAGACTCCGTAGCCGACAAACCCGACCATCACGACTCCCTCCAGAATAGAGAGTATGGTTCTCAATGAGATACCGATCTGCCTGGTGCGGAACAAAGCCTGACGTGTGTTCTCCAATCCGATCCTGTGATCATTCACCATCAGCCCACGATCTGAAAAGAGCTTCATGGTATCGATATTGGAAAAACCGTCGACCACCACACCGGTAAGTGCGGACTTGGCACTTTGGAACTTCTGCTGCGCCACAACCATTCTTGGTATAAACAGGATCATTACACCGATGTAGAGGATCAGCCATACAAGCAGCGGTATCGCCAGTCGAGCATCAGTGCCAGACATCAGGGCTACAATCCCTACCATATATACCAGTCCATAGGCTAATGTGTTTATCAGTTGGAAAAAAATATCAGACGAATGATTACCAATATCTACCAGCCTGATCGCTGTACGCCCGGTTAGATCTTCCTGAAACCAGCCGACTGATTGCTTTGACAGATGATTGTGAGCACGCCAGCGGACAAGCGTTGCGGCGTTGCAATTTAGACCAATGTCATTGATTGCATGACGGAACAGCTGCGATAGTGGCCTTATCAAAAGCAACATAACAGCTGCAAAAATCAACTTTGCACTGTGCTCCTTCCAAAGCTCGGTTCGCGAAGTAACGGTGAGCGTATCAATTAGTTCGCCTGCAAAGCTGATCATCCACACTTCAATGCTAGCCGCCACAAGAGTAAAAATCACGCTGAGAAAAAACACAACTTTAAGAGGCTCATAGTGTGATCGTAAGTATTGCAACGCTTGAGGTGGCGGCGGCACATCCGTGGATGAATACGGCTTTACCAGATGAAGTGCGGCGGTAGTAAATCTTTGATACAACGACGTCACTTTTAACTCCCTTTGTGACAGCTGATATTAACCAAAATAGTCCTCGCCATGACGGCGCTTTACACCAACCTTACTTTTGTACTCCAGACACCGCACTACACTCGACTCCACTTGAGGTAGCTACCAAAAGAAATCAACATGACCGACAGACCTCATCAATGCTTCCATATAGTAGTAATCACCATACGGCAGCATATTGTTAGCGCGATCAAGGCCAACAAATGCAGCACCCTCTTTTAACAAACCTTCAGAGCCTTCTACCTTAGTGATGTCATGATTCGTCACCAAACCATGAAGAATCCTGTCTGCCATTTTTGTGTACTTTTCTGAGTCAGGAAGTCCTGCAAAACACTGGGCGAGTGTGTACATACCGGCAGCCGTTGTAGCTGCAGCTGAAGTGTCTTTATACGGGTGATGATCATCCGGAATGTCATAGTCCCAAACCAATACTCCATCATCCGGAATTCTGTCACCAACATAATCCGCCATCTTTGCAGCGGTAGTGCGATAGTTGTCGTTTTGAGTTGCAAGATAGCATTGCGCTAAGCCATGGATAGCCCAGGACTGACCTCTGGACCAACAGCTTTCATCAGAATACCCTTGATGGGTATAGCCTTTAATTGGTTCCCCGGTGCGCGGATCAAACTCATAACTATGGTAGGAACTAAAATTATCCCTAACAAGATACTTGATACATGTGTCCAGATGCATATCAGCAATCTCAGCATAGGATGCCTGACCCGACTCACGAGATGCCCAGTACAAGAGTGCCATTCCCTGCATGCTGTCGATATTAAGTGTGCCGGTTTTGCGCTGTGCAAATTCATCGACATCCCTTGATTGCGGGTTCCAGCACATCACAAACGGTAACGGTTGTCGCCAGCGTGCAGCAAGAAAATCTGCCGCTCGTAGCGCCATGTCACGACACTCTGTATCACCGGTCAGTTTGTAGTCGGCGACAAAAGTTAACGAAAACAAAAAACCGAGATCATGGTCATGCCATGCAGGCGATTGCAGCACGCGCTTAAAATACTCACGTCGCATTCTGGCACTGTTTTTAAATCGGTCCTCTCCTGATAACGTATAGGCAAGCCATAACTGCCCCGGCCAGAAGCTCGCCACCCATTCATCCGGAGTGCAGAATGTGTACTTATAGGTTCCAGGCACAGATATGCGCGGGTTACGTAACCCGAATACCGGAATTAGCGAGTCTACTTTCTTAACAACACCATTCAGCGCGTTAGTGAATTCTTCATGATGTGCTGTAGGTGGCTGATACAGGTCCAGCAGTGCATACGAGATCTCACCTTCTTTCTCAACACCTGTACTCATATCATACTCAGCCTTGTTGATCCTGTGCCCTGAAAACCGCAATCGTCCACGATTTTAAGTGGCTGAAACAACGTTCAACCACCTAATGCTTACATCTTAAGAGAAAACCATCCCGCCGTTGATATCCATATTGGTACCTGTGACGAATGCAGCCTGATCAGAAGCGAGATAACAAATCAGATTCGCTACATCTTCTGGAGTACCTTCGCGCTTTAGTGGCGTGGCATTAGCAACATTTGTACGGACTTCCGGTTTGGTAAATGTATTGTGGAAATCCGTATCGATCATACCTGGACAAACTGAATTCACCCGGATCCCCGGCCCGAGTTCTTTCGCCAGGCCACGGGTCATTGTCATCACTGCACCCTTGGAAGCAGCATAAGCCAACGATCCCGGACCCCCACCATCTCTGCCCGCCTGAGAAGCAGTAACTACGATGGCATCACCATCACCCATGTGAGGTACTGCTGCTCGACATAAAAATAAAAATGATGCAGCGTTAAGGTTCATTACCGTATTCCAGTGCTCGGTAGTGAGCTCAGGCAATGGCTTGCGTGCTACAAGACCACCAGTAACATGTGCCAGCACGTTAATACCACCCAGAGTATCAACGGTCTTTTTAACCAGATCAGCTACCGCCTTCTCATCTGTCATATCACCCTGCATAGCAAATGCTTCACCGCCTCCTGCAATGATTTCTTTAACAGCTGAGTCAGCGCCTTCAGCACTACTGTGATAGTTAATTGCAACTTTGCATCCGGCTTGCGCAAGACGTAGTGCGGTAGCTCTGCCAATGTCTCGACCACCACCTGTTACGATTGCTACTTTGTTCTTAAGGTTCATATTTACTGTGTCCGTAGATTAGATATTCGATTTTATTAATAAGACTCAGGCAAGCGCAATCATGCTTTTGCCAGTTTTTGTATATTGACTTTAAACGAGCGCTCTTCTGAATCAGTGAAGTACAGACCGCAGTCGTAACCCTGATCATCCACAAAGTGAAATATACGCCGCGGCTGATCAATGGGGTATGGCACCAGCAATGATGCTATGCGGTGCCGTTTAGATGCATTGAATGTCGCCCGTAAGTGATAGTGATCTTCACACCCTTCAAGCTCAGATTTATCAACATCCGGAAATCCTTTTATCTGAGCTATCTCAGGACTACCACTCTCAGACCAGATGAACTGACCGTAAAATCCAGCCTTCTCACCCTGATAACGAAAGGACTTACTACTCAGCTCCATGGGCTTGCTTGTGTGTAGCAACCAATCAACTGTTGCTGCCTCAGCAAGATCAACAGAATCAACAATTACAATATATTGTTGATTGACCAGATACATCTCGCGCTGAACGAGCTCGACCTTGTCATTGATACAGGCATATGCCTCTGTCGCATCAGCACAGACATAGAGGTGATCATCGTACTCCGCAGCATCAATAATTCTACCGGTGGCACGCGCCGCCAGTTGTTTGTCATTATCAGCATACTGACCCTCGCCACCGATAAGCAGTGCATTTTTTGATCGGGTCTGCCGGCGCCAAAGTCGATGCATGCTGCTATTAAACGCTACGTAGTAGCCCGACTGAATGGCGAGGTCTTCACCAAATGCCGACAACACAAAAGCATTCTGATCACCGTGACTATGACTAATGGATCCGAACGGACTCGACTTTAGTATTAGTTGAATGTGTTCATCAGGATTATGCATATTCGTATGCATTGCTACCCAGCCCACACCCCTAAACCAACGCAGTCCGTCTGTAATGACGGGTGCTACCGCTTCGACCGTATCAAAATCATGCTGATACATCATGTCGTCGAAGTTCAGATCCCACCATCCGTAGTTGTAAGATGCCATCTCGGTACCCGGGTCGGCATTAACAATCTGATCAAAGTACCATTGATATTCACCCTTGCCAGTTATTGGCGCAAACTGACGTACGTTGTAGGCGACTTTCAAACACGGTAGATCGCCCATCGTAGAGTCATCCCCGAACGTGGTACGTCGGGTATTGGGCGGCTTGGTATAAAAAGGAAAGTCTGCGGTCTTTTGCAAAAACGGTCGTTGATATAGATCTATATCCATGTAATTGCGCAATAGATTAGCGGCGTCTATTAGATAGGCGATACCGGTCATCCAGTAGTGTGGCCCTTCTGCCCAGCCACCGTCGCTGTCACCCCAGGGTGAATATAGTGTTGCCAGAAACTCTATGGAGTAGTCCAGCCACTCGCGTGCTTCCGGTTCTTCATCGAGCATTGCGATACAGGCCGGAATAATTACCGCAGACACTGATCGTACTGCATGGCTGTCATACGGAAACAAGTGTATTTTTGCATTGTCAATTGCATGCTCTGCAACCTGTCGGGTGCGAGCCAAAAGTGATGTGCGAACCAGCTTGCGTTCATCTTCTGTTAACTCGTCGTAGAGCCAGTCATATCCCCACGCCAATGCAAGATTTACCCGATAAGCCCACTCATCGGTATAAGTGCGGGAAGTTGTACCTTCAGGATCCCATTTGGCACCTGCCAACAGCCATTCTTTAGATCGATCAATTAGCGCCTGATCCTTAAGCACTGTTCCTGCAACCGCCAGATGTCTGATTGCATAGAGTAACTCCTGACAATCAATATAAGTCTGCCGCCAGACTGGAGGGGTACGGGTATTGTTCGGATACGGCGCGGGTTCCGCCATCACCTCACGATCCATCCAGACCATTACCGAGTCGTTGTAGAATTTTTGCCAGTTCGCGTGGTTCTTATCTTTATCAAGCGCTAACCTGAATGACTCAATATCCGATTGTTTCAACCACAGCCGCGGATGATCATTAGATACTTTTTTATAACGCTCTTCACGCGAAGGTATCGGCGTCTCTGGCAAACTCGGCTCAACAGTAAACTGCCGCACTTCACTCCATTGACTGTCTACGTCTTTCGTCGCTGGTGACCACTCGGCGTATGACCAATAGTAGGTACCGGGTGCGAACGCCGTGTTCGGGGTATAAAAGTTATAACGAATGTCATCGTAGTAGGTGGCGTTATCGCTATTGACATCTGTGGAAACGCGGACTACGTACCGAGCATCTTCATCAACCACCGGCAACCACGAAAATCTCGGTGGGTTTTCTGTCAGCGCAACATCGCTTACCGGATGATACTGCACAGTCATTCGACCAGCCGATGGCTGATCGAGAAATTTTTCTACTGGTTTTTTGACGTCCAACGCCATTGTGTTTAGTTCCGAGTAATTCAGTGCAAACCAAGATCAATACGGACCGCGCCGGGCGCGGTCCGCAATTGATCAGGCGCTACCCGCCATACTGGCGTTTGTAAGCCGAGTTCATTACCTCAAGAACTTCACCCAGCCCTTGTTTTTCCAGCTGAGCGGTGTAGTCATCCCAATCAGCTTCGACATCACCGTTACCCAGTATCCAGGCTTGCTGACGCTCAAGCATATAATCCCGGATAGAACCCCAGTACCGGTCATAAACTTTTTGTTCTTCAGCGTTGAAAGCTACACCGAGGAACTGATCAATCAGGTAGTCACCTTCGTCATATAGTGCGATGCCTTCCAGCGCAAACTCGTTTGACCACTGTATTTCATAGCCATAGTCCTGAAAGTATCCTCGACCCTGAAGCTGAGATCCAACCTGGTACAGAGAACGGTTAACAGGACCCGCATCAAGAAACTCTTGCTTGAAGATTGCCTTACCGTCTTTCATGTCATAGTGCATACCTTCCACACCAAAATTTGCCAGACGACGGCCTTCTTCAGTAAACCAGAAGTCAAAGTATTTAATGGTTTCAACCGGGTGCTCATTGGTGTGACCAATGGCCCAGCCGTCCGGTTTAATCGGGATACGGCGATGCTCTTCAATGCGCTTACCACTCGGTGATGCAGGTGGTGCCATGGCTTTGAATTCAAAGCCTTCGATATCCGCAGACAGTTTGTTGTATCCGGAGGTGGAAGCAAACCAGTCGTGTGTTGAGCCACCCAGATTTTCACTTAGCAGGAAGTCACGAGCCGAACTGCCGCGAGTAAATATTTCCGCATCGATCAAACCATCTTTGTACCAGCGTGCGAGATTCTTGATGCCCTCACGGTAGCCTTCACCAGCATAGGGATGTTGAATTTTGCCGTCTTCCACCATGAAGTCGTGATAAGTGTCAGATCCTGAGGACCGACCGTCCCATAGTGTCACCAGACGTATAAGCTCTGGCCACTGACGCACAAAATATGGCACTTCATCAGCTTCACCATTGCCATTCGGATCTTGCGTTTTGAAAGCCCGCAGCACTTTTTCGTAATCTTCTACAGTTTCCGGCATATCAAGACCAAGCTTGTTCAACCAGTCGGTACGAATCCAGTAGGCTCTACCGTACTTGCCGTCCGGCAGATAAGGGATGTAGTACATCTTGCCATCTGCTGCGGAAATCGCCGCAGCAATTTCAGGCTTCTCGTCGAAGAATTTCTTTAAGTTTGGCGCATGCTCATCTATCAGATCATTTAACGGCAGGAATGCACCTTCAGGTCCAAACTGATTGACGAAATCTTTGATACGGCTTGACCCGACGATGTCAGGGATATCACCAGAAGCAAGCATCAGGTTCAACGCTTCGGTCTTACCAGTGTTTTCACTATCGGTTTTCATGTTTGCACCAACCGTTACATCTTTAAGATGTATGTTGGTCCATTCACGCGCTGTTTGCTCTACTGGCCAGCTCTCTTCATAAACCGGATAGGCACGGTGGTTCATCTGAATGGTCAGTTCCAGCGGATCACCTTCAACAATCTTTAGATGACCGTCTGCAACGACCGGTGTAGTTGCTACCATTGCTGCTGCGATGGCGGTTGTCAGTAAAAGTTTTCGCATAAGCTCCTCTCTTGTTTACTGTTGGTTGTTACTCTTTAACACCTCCGAGAAGAATGCCCTTCTCGAAGTACTTTTGAATCCACGGATACACCAGTAAGACCGGGATGATTGAACAGACAATGATGGCGGCTGTTACCGTTTCCGCACTGTAGGCGGCATCTAGTTGCGTAATCGCAAATTCGTCATCATCACTGAGTTTTGCAATGGTGTGACGCAAAAAAACCTGTAAGGGTATTTTTTCCTGACTTTGCAGCAACACCATGGCCCAAAAAAAACCGTTCCATCGCGCCACAATACAAAACAGCGTAATCGTTGCAATTGCGGGTTTAGATAACGGGATAAACACTTTCCATAACACCTGAAAATCATTAGCGCCATCCATGCGTGCTGCCTCTTCAAAACTTTGTGGAATCGCCTCAAAGAAGTTGCGCAGCAGAATAATATTAAAGGCATTGATGGCGAACGCTAAGATAATTCCGAACATGCTGTCGAGCAGATTCAAATCACGCATATTCAGATAAAACGGGATAAGCCCGGCGTTGAACCACATCGTGAATGCAATAAAGAGATTAAAAAATCGCCGACCCATCAATTGCGGCCGCGACAACGCATAGGCCGCCGGTATAATGAACAACATGCTCACCGCCGTACCGCCAATGGTGTAGATAAAGGTATTTCTGTAAGAGATCCAGAATTCAGGGTCGACAAGAATATACTTGTACGCTTCAACGGTCATATCGATCGGGGTCAGCACCACCTTCCCCGCCTGCGCCGCAAAACCGGAACTAAAAGACACAGCCGCGATATAGATAAACGGATACAGTGTTGCAACCGTGAACATGCCAATCAACACCGACACTACAATTGCGAAAAATTTATCCCCGCGGGAATACAGGTTCCAGTTCGTCATTCAGGCATTCCTACCATAACGATGTCCGCGAGTAGCGTCGCGATAAGGTGTTGGCGAACATCACCAGCACGAACGCGACAACCGCATTAAACAATCCAGCAGCTGCCGCAAAATCGTATTGCCCGCTCTGTAAGCCCTGACGAAATACAAAGGTATTGACGACATCGGCTGTTTCGTAAGTCGCAGGCTGATACAAAAGAATAATCAACTCGAACGACACTTCCATGATGTTGCCGATACGGATGATTAACATGATGATGATGGTTGGCAGAATGGACGGCAGTGTTATCTTCCACATCATCTGCCAGCGACTGGCACCATCAACCACTGCACTTTCATACAATGATGGATTAACACCTGCGATTGCCGCCAGGAACACAATGGAACCGAAGCCTGCCTCCTGCCAGATGCCGGTACCGACAAAGATCGGGCGAAACCATTCCGGCTTGGTCAAAAAGTACACTGAATCAAAACCGAACCAGCCCAGCACGGTATTAACAATACCCACAGACGGTGAAAACGCTGTGATAACAATACCGGCGATAATCACCGAAGAAATAAAGTGCGGCAGGTAGACAATCGTTTGCGCCGCACGTTTGTAACCTGCATGCAGCACTTCGTTAAACATTAATGCCAAAATAATCGGTGCGGGAAACCCAAACAATAGATTTAACGCACTGATCTTGATGGTGTTTGAGACGGCACGAAGAAACTGATCATTGGAAAACAGGGCTTGAAAATGCTCCCACCCTATCCAGGGACTTTTGGCAACGCCTTTAAAAATTGAATAGTCTTTAAACGCAATCTGCAGTCCGTACATCGGTTTGTACAAAAAGACAATAAACCAGATGATGGTCGGCAGCAGCATCAAGTACAAACGCCACTCATTGCGTATATGATCACTCAACCAGGTCGTCCGATCTTTCAGTGATCGTTTTGGGCGCCGGGCAGGCAGTGGTTGTTTGTCTGTCGCTGTGCTCAAGAAGCGATCCGCCCAGTCGGATGACTGTTAATCACAGCGCCGGTATCTTTGTCGAATACTTTTATCAGGTCAGTGGGAGCGTAAAGTTCAGAGACACTGTTCAGATGCTCAATATCACCGTGCGTCTCGGCCTTTATAATCAACGGCTGATTGTCGATAGACGCGTGTAACAGCGCCTCTGACCCTAGCGGTTCTACTAAATCAAGTGCGATAGGAATAGATGGCAAACCATCCACAGGATGTATTGAAATATGTTCTGGGCGAATTCCTACAATCACTGCCTGACCGTGCTGTACGTTATTAACCTCAGGCAGAGCAATCGAGGCATTACCGACACTGGCAAACAATCCATCAGCATTGGCTGATACTGTCCCCTCAAACTGATTCATTGGAGGTGAGCCGATAAAACCTGCGACAAACTGGTTGGCTGGATTCGTAAACAGTTCCATCGGTGTGCCGACCTGTTCGATATTACCGTCATTCATCACCACAATACGATCAGCAAGCGTCATGGCTTCTACTTGATCATGGGTGACATACACAGATGTCACACCAAGCCGTTTATGCAACCGTTTGATCTCTGCACGCATTTGCGTACGCAACTGTGCATCAAGGTTTGATAAAGGTTCGTCAAAAAGAAAAACTTTCGGGTGTCGGACAATCGCACGGCCCATCGCCACACGTTGCCGTTGTCCACCAGATAACTCCGCCGGGCGCCTGTCAAGATAAGGTGTTAAGCCAAGAATCTCACTGACTTCACGCACTGTTTTATCGATATGCTCTTTCGGCTCTTTTCTAATACGCAATCCGAAGGCAATGTTCTCGAACACTTTTAAATGCGGATACAAGGCATAGTTTTGAAACACCATCGCCACATCGCGATCTTTAGGTGCAACCCGGTTCATGACCTTTTCATCAACCGCAACGGTGCCCGCAGAGATTTCTTCAAGGCCCGCAATCATCCGAAGCGTAGTTGATTTACCACAACCGGATGGCCCAACTAAAACCACAAACTCCTGAGATTCAATTTCAAGATTAATCCCGTGCACAACGCGCAGCGGACCATAATACTTTTCAACATCACTGAGCGTTACACTGGACATATCTTGTGAATTTATCCTTAGCAGGTTCAGGAAGCAGAAGCTCTGCGGGGAGAGCGTTTACGAAAATGACTGTGATCTTGCTGCTTTTCAATAAAATCGAGCAGATCAGGATTCGACATCAGTTGATCAATCTCCCTTTCAAGAGAACCTATGTGTTCAATCAGTGCTCTTTCTGAAGCATCTGAATCACCACTACTAAGTGCTTCAACTATTTTGATATGCTGCTTTAACACTGCAGGACCACGACGTATTTTATTGATGCGCTTTAGATGCCGCACCCGGTTCACATCTGACTGTGTGCGATTAAGCACCTGCCATACACCGCGCACACCTGCAATTTCAAAAAATGCATAGTGCAGCGCCTGGTCCAGTGCAAAAAAGTCTTCGTAGTTCTCTTTATCCAGTGCTGCAGACTGTTGTTCAATTATTGAATTCAGCTTGTCTTGTGCATTGGCATCACAACGTGCCGCCGCCCGTCTTACCGCACCAGTCTCGAGCTGAACTCTGGTAAAACAACCTTCTATATAAGCACTGATACTGATCGGCGTTACATAAGTGCCGCTTTTCGGGACAATCTCTACCAGACCGCTATTCTCAAGTCGAATCAACGCTTCCCTGACCGGTGTCTTACTCGCATCCAGACTATCTGCAACTTCTTTTTCAGACACCAGTTGGCCGGGCTGAAGTTTGAGAGAGACAATCAGATCAAGCAGAACCCGGTGAATCTGGCTAACCAGGGACTCATCGGAGGTCAACGTCACACCTGATAGCAAATGCGTCAGCTCGACCGGAGACTCGAGAGAAAGCGCAGTAGATTTGTCACGCGTTGCTGGCATGGGCTGCAATATATCAGAACTTAATTCTGATATGTCAGATAATTCCAAATCAATTAAAGCGACCGAGATTTTCTTTTTCTATATGAATTTCAGTAAGTTGAAACAGGTTCAGCAAACAATTACGCATGCTTAAATAACCCGAGCCAGGTACTTCCCCTAGCTGCATTCAGAGATTTGTTACCTTGCGTAACATCTGCAGTGAAGGAAAAACACGACACCGGGTGTAACACTGAAACGAAATTGCAACGTCGCGGCTACTCAAAATACTCAGCGTGCTTGGACTGTATTTCTGCAACGACGGAATCAAGGCGCCCCAGATGGGTACGAATAATATCGGTCGCTTTTGCCTCGTCGCGTTCGTTCAGCGCTGCAATTAACTGGTGATGCTCTTCAATCACCGAATCAACCTCTTTATCACGGTTGAAACTCAGCACGCACAGTCGATCTGTTTTTTGCCGGCAGGACATTATTGTATCTATCGCGTGGTGACATCCTCCAAGCTCACAGATAAGCAGATGAAACTGAAAATCCAATGTATGAAACCGATCCAAAGTTTCAGCGTCGATAGCTGCTTTTTGTTCTTCCAGGTTTCGCATTGCACTATCCGAACATTTCTGATCCCACACGTTACATGCTTGCTTCATCACCTCAAGCTCAAGCGCTAATCGAATAAAACGCGCCTCAGCAATTTTTTCAATAGAAAAACCTCTGACAACAGTTGCTCTCTGTGGCCGTATCTTTAAGAGTCCCAGATGCCCGAGTCGATTAAACGCATCCCGAACAGGCTGCCTTGATATACCAAAACGCGCTGCCACTTCGGCTTCTGACATTTTCGCGCCCGGCAGCAAGGCCAGTGAGAGTATGTCGTCACGCAAGTCTTCAAACACTTGATCTGTTGTTGTGCGGCGCTCTCGATCAATTTTCAGATTTTCCATAGGACCTACTGTACTCAACCATAAGAAGTGCTGCTTTGATGGAATGACTTCATTGCATCGAAACTGAGACATCAGAACGCTAATCCCTAACTCAGGCATTGACATCGCTGCGTCAAGCGCTGTTATACTAACATACCAGTTTAACCAACCGATCCTTTGGAGGATAAAATGTTTAAGAAATTATCGCTCGCAACTGCCGGCGTACTCGCGTCACTCACACTCCTAAGCCCTCTGCAAGCAGCAGAAAACTGGAGAGCATGGAACATCCACAATGACGGCCACCCGAACACGGCTGCAATGGACAAGTTCTCTGAGCTTGTCGATACTGCGACTGGTGGTGAAGTAAAGGTAGAGGTATTCCACGGTGGTGTGCTTGGCTCACAGCCCGATGCACTTGAGCAGGTTCGCCTTGGTGCGATTGAAATCGGCAATTTCAACTTAGGCCCGATAGGCCCTATGGTTAAGGAAGCCAACCTGGTTTCACTGCCTTTCATTTTCAAAAGAGTACCTCAAATGTTCCGTGTACTTGAAGGCGAAGCTGGCGAAACTATTGCAAATGCTATGGCAGAAGCCGGTGTGAAGCCTCTAGCATGGGTTGATGCAGGTGCACGTTCTTTCTACAGCCAAAAACCTATCAACACACCAGCAGACGTTGAAGGTCTAAAAATCCGGGTGATGAACAATAACCTGTATACCTCTATGATTTCTGCGATGGGTGGCAACCCTTCTCCAATGGCTTTTGCAGAAGTACAACAAGCGCTAAAGACAGGTGTTGTTGATGGTGCAGAGAATAACTTCCCGTCGTTCAAAAACGTTGGCCACTACGAAGTAACCTCTCACTACTCACTGAGCGAGCACCTGATCATTCCTGAGTGCATTTGCGTTAACACTACAAAGTTTGATGCATTGTCTGAAGAGCTGCAGGCTGCAGTTCGTGGCGCTGCCGAAGAAGCTGCTTTATTCCAGCGTGAGCTCTGGGCAGTTCAGTCTGAGCAGGCTCGCAAAGATGTTGAAGCCGCTGGCATCAAGGTGAATGAGATTGCTGACAAAGGTCCATTCCAGGACGCTATGGTTAAAGTCTATGATGACTATCTGGCTGCTAACCCTGACATGAGTGATCTTGTTAAAATGGCACAAGAAACAGAGTAGTTTCTCACTGTGTTAAGGATTCCCCCTTGCTTTGAGGGGGAATCGTCTTTTGAAAAGCTGTACCCATACCTTCTCCTCTCACGTTGCACTTGGTCCCATAAAAACTACCACAACCAAATTTGCGACTTGACCGCTACGAGACCTCCCAATCAAAGACCTCGATTGATTAATGATGAGCAAAGCATCTGACACGCCCGCCTTCCTGAAAGGCATGGATAGGGTATTTGACGTGCTCACCCGTCTGTGTCAGATCATCGCAGGCACGGCACTTGTCGCAATGACTGTGATGTTTGCCTGGCTGGTTTACGGTCGTTACGTACTTAACGACACACCTACCTGGGTAGAGCAGGTTTCACATTTACTATTAATGGTAATCGCGTTCCTCGGCGCTGCCGCCGGTGTGCGACAAGACACGCATTTATCTGTGGTGTTATTCCGTTCTGCAGTACCCTCCGCCATACGCACTGTTTTCGTTTTTATCACAGACGTATTAATGGCAGCGTTTGGTGGTTTCATGTTCTGGTATGGCCTTGAATTAACCCGATTCAAATGGAATACATTAGTCCCGTTGATTCAGGTACCGGAAGGTTTTCGATCACTACCTCTGACAATTTGCGGTGCACTGGTTTTTATATTTTCCACCGGTCATCTTATCCGTCTTTTACTCGGTCGGGACGAACGCAAAGACTCCATAGAGTAGCTTCAAGCTATCCCTAAAACACGCCCATTATGAAAATAGAAGAATAGAGATCCGACATGGGACTACTGCTACTACTTGGCGTATTCGCACTTTGCGTCATCATCGGATTGCCGGTTGCATTTGCACTAGGCATCTCTGCTTTGGTCGCTTTCTGGCACGAGGGTTTACCACTACTGATTGTCTTTCAACGCATCGTGGCTGGTATAAACGTTTATTCGCTAATGGCGATTCCATTTTTTATCTTTGCCGGTGAATTAATGTTCCATGGTGGTATCGCGATGCGGCTGGTGCGTTTCGCACAAAACGCAGTGGGTGCGGTACGCGGCGGTCTTGGTATCGTCAATGTCTTTTCTTCTATGTTGTTCGGCGGTATCTCAGGGTCCGCAATTGCTGATATATCCGCCCTCGGGTCCATACTAGTGCCTGTTATGAAAGACAAAGGCTATGACGCCGACTACGCCGTGAATGTCACTGTTACCTCGTCAATTGCAGGCATCATTATTCCGCCTAGCCACAACATGATTATTTTTGCGCTGGCTACCGGTGGTGCTGTTTCAATCTCTAAACTTTTTCTCGCAGGCGTAATACCAGGCATTTTGATGTGTATATGCCTGGCCGTTGCCGCATACATTATTGCGGTAAAGCGCGGATACGGCGCTGAAAAATTCCCCGGTTGGACAGTCCTGTTGCTTAGTTTTTTCAGCGCTATCCCGGGCTTGCTGACAGCAGTCATTATTGTCGGTGGTGTCTTGTCTGGCGTATTTACTGCGACTGAGTCCGGTGCATTCGGCGCACTGTATGCGTTTGTCGTGACGCTATTGGTATATCGCGCTATTACATGGGAGAACTTTAAGCTAGCGGTTGTCGGGGCAGTAAGGACGACTTCAATGGTTATGATCCTGATAGCCTGTGCCGGGGCTTTTGCCTACATGCTGACGTTCTTCCGTGTACCCACTCTGATGATCGATCTGCTTACCGGGATCACTGACAACCCTATTCTAATATTGCTGATGATCAATGGTGTTTTACTGATGCTCGGTATGATTATGGACATGGCAGCACTGATCTTGATTTGTACGCCGATCTTCCTGCCTATCATGAACACGCTGGGAATTGATCCTTTGCAGTTCGGTATGATCTTGCTGGTTAATCTTGGTCTCGGTCTCTGCACACCACCGGTTGGGTCCTGTCTGTTTGTCGGTTGCGCTGTTGGTAAGCTGCCAATAGAAAAAGCCGTACGCACTATCTGGCCATTTTATCTGGCCATCTTCGTCGCACTGATGCTGATTACCTTTGTACCTGCTATCTCCCTGACGTTGCCTAATTTGGTGTAGTAAATCGTTGGTTTTATAGTATCGACTAAAATTGCTACCTTAAAAAAATGACTGATGAACGGTCAGCAGTAAGTGCCTTATTCCTGATTAAGGCACTCACAATTATAAAGCGCTAATCATCAGTTCAAAATATCTTAAGCTGCCGTACCTCTGGCAGGCTTATCATTTTCTATAGTGAAGATCATCCCATCCAGCAGCTGCTCAAGATCTGGCCTCGCTGACGGACCATTGGAGATCGCAGCAATCTGTACACCACCACCCGGCCTTAAACAAAAGACCGCAGGCTCTGCAAAACGTCTGTCAGTTTCATCGGGAGTTAATGGATCGCTTACATAAAGCCCCAGCTCATGCATTGTGGCCTCTGAAAGATTGCAGCCTACCGGGAAGCTCCAGCCATACTCGGCAATATCTGCGCTGGCCTTCTCTGCAATATCCGCAGAGACCGCGACCACATCAAAACCTGCAGCCTTCCAGCGGCCAAGCATTGACTCAACCTGATTTAAATAGGGCTTGCATCGACCACAGTGTTTGCCGCGATAGATCACAAGCAACTGCCATCCGTCAGTTGAACCACCGAGTTGTAGCTTCTGGCCATCCGGTGTATCTACGCTGAACTCCGGCAACACTTCACCGGCGGCGGGTTTGTGAGTTTTTGTTGTCATTTTTGGTTCGGTTAGTAGCCTGAAAGAGGGTAAACTATAACAGTCAAAACGCTAAATTTCTGCGGCTAATTAAGCCGCGCTAAACACATCGGCATCACCAGAATATGGGTATCACCAGTAAGAATAATCATCGTGTGCTTTGTATTGGTGAAGCGATGCTGGAACTCTCATTCAGCCAACCTGACAACCAAATAAACACTGAGATCGACAATCAAAACGAGAGCGCTACTGTCAGGTATGCCGGTGACACTCTCAATACAGCAATCTATTTACAACGTCTCAGCAATAGCGACACCACTGTTTCATACTGCACAGCGGTAGGACGAGACGCACTTTCAACAAGACTGGTAGATTTTATAAAGTCAGAAAACATCGATGTCAGCGCAATACAGACTGCAGACGATCGTACCATCGGTCTCTACGCAATAAGCACTGATGCGACCGGCGAACGATCTTTCACCTACTGGCGCAATGAATCAGCGGCAAAAACCTTGTTCCAGCAAAACAACACTACAGACTTCAGTGCACTGGAAGACTTTGACGTTATCTATCTCTCTGCAATCACTGTCGCTATTCTGCCTGCAACTATACGCAAAGCACTGTTAGACAAGCTCAGCTTTTTGAGACAAGAGAAAAACACACTGATCGCGTTTGATTCAAACTACCGACCTGCACTTTGGGAATCACAATCGATAGCCAGATCCACCATTTCATCTTTTTGGGAGATCACAGATATCGCTCTCCCATCTATCGATGATGAACAGGCTCTGTTTCAAGATTCCGATGAACAAGAGCTGCTATCTCGCTTTAAGTCTTACGGCATAAGCCAGGGCGCATTAAAACGAGGAGATATCGGGCCACTGGGCTTGTCTGAAAAAGCCAGCTCATTAGACACTTCCAGTTTGCCTGAAGTAAACGTTGTCGATACCACTGCCGCCGGAGACAGTTTTAACGCCGGATACCTGAGCGCAATTCTGAATGGCGCTACGGAGATTGGAGCGCTAACAGCCGGGCATCAATGTGCGGCCCGGGTGATCTCCTGCCGAGGCGCGATAATTCCAGCCTCTCAGTGGTAACGGGGCGTGTTAAAGGAGTGGTTACTTATCTACAGGGAAAAGTGTAGCGAACAAAAAAACGGCACTTCAATGAGCGCCGTTTAAAAATTTGGGTTTTTACGAAACTCTGCTTAAGTACTGCGACGTGCAATTACCGTCAAAGTGATCATTGAAATTGCGATACATGCGATTACTGCTGCCATTGGGAAAATCTCTGTGGTTTACTGGTGCCGACATTATGGCTAGATTCGATAAGAAATACTGTGCAATTGTATACATATTGAAACAGACAATACCAAATTTATTACGTCGAGAACATTACTGCGCTAAACCGCCAAGCAAGAAGTCCGTACAGCAGTCTCCGCAGATCGGCCGCGCTAGTGTGACGCCCATCACACGCTTTTGGTCACCACTCGCGCAAGCCAACGCAAAGCAGCAGCCCTAGTTACTGCCGGCTGCTCTCTGCAGTCTCCGGCTGGCGTCACATAGACCGCCTGGGCGTCATGTTGAAAGCATTCAGGACCAGATTGTCCCTGCACTTATTCGAGTAGCAATCGATGCACATTCGTGTCAGGTTTAGCCACCCAAATTACCTTCACTTAATTGATTATGCGTCCACGCCACTTAAAAACCGTTCTGGATCAGGAATTGGCAAGCGCCATCAACGGCCATAACACTCCTGTGATGATCTGGGGACCACCAGGTGTAGGCAAATCTCAAATAGTGTCATTAGTGGCAGAGCATCGATCAGTGCCTGTTATTGATTTGCGCTTATCACAAATGGAACCGAGTGACCTGCGCGGCATTCCATTTCGCAGTGACACGTTGGTTGAGTGGGCAGTTCCACGTATGTTGCCAGATGCAGCTCGACACGGACCCGCAGGAATTTTGTTTCTTGATGAAATTACTTCAGCACTACCCGCAGTATCTGCCGCTGCCTATCAGTTAATTCTTGATCGCTGTCTCGGTGACTATACGGTTCCAGACGGTTGGGTCATTTTTGCCGCAGGTAACAGACAAGGTGATCGCGGCGTGACATACGCTATGCCGTCACCACTTGCGAATCGATTTACTCACTTTAGTTTTGATATCAACCTTGATGACTGGGTTACCTGGGCACATCAGAATGAGATAGATGAACGTGTCATCGCGTTTTTAAGATTCCGACCAGAGTTGTTGTTTGATTTTGACCCATCGACCGACCCGGTTGCCTTCCCTACTCCGCGCTCCTGGGAGTTTGCCCACCATGCATTACACAAGTTTGAATCCCAACCGGAAATACTTGCCGGCAGCCTGCAGGCGTGTGTTGGAAAAGCAGCGGGCATTGAACTGAGCGCATTTATAGAAAATCTGCAGCACCTGCCAGACGTCGGCTCAATCTTGTGCGGTGAAGAGGTGCCTGTTCCGGAATCTATCGATTTGCAGTACGCGCTGGCATCTTCACTTGTCGGGCATGCAGTGCAGACTGTTGGCACGCCAGAGCAAAATGCAACCCTCGGCAACATACTCGAATACGCAAACAAGTTTCCACAACGCGAGATGGGCGTCATGCTCGTGTCAGACATGCATCGTGCAATCGGTGAACCATTGTTTACCGTGCCACAATTTCAGGACTGGGCAAATCAGGTTGCAGATGTCATGTTATTCGACCCCGAATAAGTCTATGTCCCATCATAAGCCTAAGTCTCGTCATAAGTCTGTGGCACATCATAACTCTATATCTTAAAGCCGACTAAGCCGACACTAAACGAATAGTTGCTCATGCCTTATGGATAAACTCAGCGGTCCGAACAATATAGAGAATATTCTCACCGCAGCTCGCACGCGGCTAATACTGGACAAACCGTTTCTTGGCGCACTGGTACTACGCCTGCCTCTGATTGATGCATCAGCCTGGTGTGAAACCACAGGCACCGACGCGAAAAGTATTTACTACAACCGCGGCTATATCGAAAGTTTAAGTCTAAGCCAGGTACAGTTCGTACTGGCACACGAAGCATTGCATTGCGGCTTGTCGCACTTTGCCAGACGTGAACACCGTCAACGCAGGCGCTGGGATGTGGCCTGTGATCACGCGGTGAACCTGTTATTGGTTGATGATGATCTCGAACTGCCAGTCGGTGCATTATTAAACGCCGAGTATAGTGGTATGTCAGCAGAAGAAATTTACCCCTGCATTGATGAAGACGATGATGAACAACCTATGGATCAGCACCTTTATGATCCAGATGTTACTGACACGGACACACGCTCTGATGATTCCGATATACAAGCATCGGTAAAGAGTGGTGACTCTGATCACAGCGAGGAACAGAGTAGCGGCAATCAACAAACAGATGAATCATCAGGGGACAACTCAAATAACGACGGCAACGACAGCAACGACAGCAACGACAGCAACGACAGAAAAGATAACAAAACCGGCTCAGGCATCAACGCGCCTCCACCGCTAACCAACCGTGAACGCGACCAGCTCGACACACAATGGCAGCAGAGACTGGCAGGTGCGGCGCAACAGGCAGCCCAAGCGGGAAAACTAAGCGATTCGATAGCACGTATGCTAGAACGTCTATTGCAACCTACTCTGCCGTGGCGCGCGTTGATAGCACGCTTTATGAACAGCGCGACACGAATTGACTACAACCTAACCCGCCCGTCGAGACGCCGGGAGGGTGAAGCTATTCTGCCAAGCCTGCACACGCGGCAAATAGATGTAGTGGTTGCACTGGATACCAGCGGTTCCGTATCACAGCAGGAGCTTAATGAGTTTCTGAACGAGCTAAACGCAATCAAGGGCTCAATGAATGCGCGGGTAACCCTGCTCGCTTGCGATGACAAGCTCAATGATAATAGCCCCTGGTTATACGAACCATGGGATCCGATGAACCTGCCAACTCAAATAAGCGGTGGCGGACTGACAGATTTTTGTCCGGTATTTACCTGGCTATCCAGGGCCGGGCACCAACCGGACCTTGTCATTTACTTCACCGATGCAAAAGGCCGATTCCCGACCGAAAAACCGCACCTGCCTGTGCTTTGGCTGGTGAAAGGTCCCGCTCCTGTGCCCTGGGGTCAGCGAATCCAACTAAACTGAAAAAGTAACGACATAAAAGTACATTCATCGGTGATGTAGATGTGGACTTGTATAGTCATCCCTGGCGCATCAGGTTCGCTTTAATCCTAAAGAAATATGGAACAAGTTTAATTTTCGTACCATACTTTATAAGTGCCGTTTGACAGATGGCCTGCCTGGCAGGTGATCAAGGTGGTCGATGTCTGCGATTTTTCACCACGCGGTATACCGAGGCTAATGCTGGATCAGGCCATATTGCCGTCTTGGAAGTATCGACAAACGCTGGATCAGGTTAGTATATTGGTCATACTGGGAGGCGCGCATATTGCACGTCTCTTCTACCTATACGATGAACACATTTCGTTCACAATCAACACTTTATTGTTACGCTCAAGACCTCTGTAAGAGGCGCTCACCGCAGTAGGATCTACAGTTTCAGGTTTTGTTGATCAAGTTGCGCGATACGTGGATGCCGGGAACAATTCGGCCTTGTGCGAACAGCAGTTAACTTTGCCGGAGATTGCACCACAATGTTTATCAACAATCCGTTCGCCGACATCGCAACGGCCATACCGCCATCAATGATGAAGCTCTATGTCGTCCTGATGGTTCTTTGCGTCATCGGCGGCACACTGCTGGACATGCGCCACAAGCAGAGCGCCAAATACTTCTTTGAGAATTCAAAGAAAGCGCAAAAAAACGCCAAAGTTAAAGTTGGCGGTGGTAAGAAAGCCAGCCTTGCAGTCAAAACTGTCGCGGGCGAGGTGCTTACTTCATCTGAGTTCTGTAACTCGAAACGCCGGATGTCTCACCTAATGACGATGTACGGGTTTATCTTCTTCGTCATTTCAACTGCTGTGCTCATATTTAAGTACACAGGTGACACGAAAGCACCTGTACTCTGGCCAATCCTGTGGCACCTGGGTGCGCTCAGTCTTTGTGTCGGTGGCTACTGGTTCTGGTTCAAGATCCGTGTAGATGTTGCTGCAGAAGGTGTTAAGTGGCATCAGTTCAATGGTCGCGGAGATCTTTTCATTCTGGGTCTGCTTTTCACAGCAACTTTTGGTCTGCTGTGGTCATTCTTTTCAGGTGTTGGCGCCGGTGCGTTTGCATGGATTTTATTCGCACTCTTTATTCTCAGCGCTACCGTACTGTTTGGCTCTGTTTACTGGTCTAAATTTGCTCACATGTTCTTCAAGCCTGCCGCAGCATTTCAAAAGAAGGTCGCACAGGCGGACGGCTCCAACGAGAACCTGCCAATGGACTACGATCTGTCTGATCCTGAGGTTCAAGCCAAATTCCCTGATATCCCCGAGTACATGGGCGCGAATCCGCCAAACATGGGTCTGGGCATCAAACGTGAAGCGCCACAGCACTACTAAATCATATTCTTACTTATCGGACGTCTGGAGAATCTAGGATGCCTACTTTTGTTTACATGACTCGTTGTGACGGATGCGGCCACTGCGTCGACATCTGTCCTTCGGACATCATGCACATCGACACCGTTACCCGCCGCGCGTACAACATTGAGCCGAATATGTGCTGGGAGTGCTACTCCTGCGTAAAGGCGTGCCCTCATCAGGCCATTGATGTTCGTGGTTACGCAGACTTCGCACCGCTTGGTCATTCTGTACGCGTAAAGCGTGATGAAGAAAAAGGCGTGATCGCGTGGCGTATCAAATTTCGCAATGGCGAGAAAGATATGGATCTACTTGCTCCTATCACTACCAAGCCATGGGGCAGCGGCACACCCGATCTGCGTGAAGTAGAAGCGCCGACACAAGAGCAGAAAGACAGCGAATTACTGTTCAACGAACCTAAGTACATTCGCTTTGACGAAGGCGAGCTGCACACGCTTGAGTCCAACGGACTACAGATGAAGCAGGGAGTCGACTACTAATGGCTAAGTACGAAACAATTGTCGAAGATGGCATTGATGTACTGGTCTGTGGTGCGGGCCTCGGTGGTACCGGTGCTGCGTTTGAAGCCCGCTACTGGGGTCAGGACAAGAAGATCGTTATCGCTGAAAAGGCGAACATAGATCGATCCGGCGCTGTTGCTCAGGGACTGTATGCAATCAACTGCTATATGGGCACCCGCTTCGGAGAGAACAATCCCGAAGATCATGTTCGATACGCCAGAATCGATTTAATGGGCATGGTTCGAGAAGACCTGTTATTCGATATGGCGCGTCACGTTGATTCTACCGTTCATCAGTTTGAAGAATGGGGACTGCCATTAATGAAAGACCCGAAGACTGGTAACTACCAGCGCGAAGGTCGTTGGCAGATTATGATTCACGGTGAGTCATACAAGCCTATCGTCGCAGAAGCCGCCAAGAAGTCTGCAGATAAAGTTTTTAACCGTATCTGCATCACTCACTTGTTGATGGATGATGCGCAGGACAATCGAGTCGCAGGCGCTGTTGGTTTCAACGTACGCACCGGCAACTATCATGTCTTCAAATCAAAGACAGTGATTGTCGGCGCCGGGGGTGCTTCCAATATCTTCAAACCACGTTCAGTCGGTGAAGGTGCGGGTCGTGTCTGGTATGCACCGTGGTCTTCTGGTTCTGCATATGGTTTGTTGATTGGCGCCGGTGCCAAGATGACGCAAATGGAAAATCGCATCGTACTGGCACGTTTTAAAGATGGTTATGGCCCTGTTGGCGCCTACTTCCTGCACCTTAAAACATACACTCAAAATGGTTTAGGTGAAGAGTACGAATCAAAGTGGTGGCCATCACTGCAAGAGATTGTCGGTAAAGAATATCTTGACCCTGAAGTCTCTCATGCAACTCACCGCCCTATTCCGACTTGTCTGCGTAACCACGCTTTCATTCAGGAAGTAAACGCCGGTCGCGGCCCGATTCACATGGTGACTATGGAAGCATTCCAGGATCCGCATCTGGAAGAAATTGGCTGGCACAACTTTTTGGGTATGACAGTAGGCCAGGCAGTACTTTGGGCCGCCACTGATGTTGACCCGAAATATGAAAACCCTGAACTGACTACCTCAGAACCATACGTAATGGGATCACACGCCACGGGCTGTGGTGCCTGGTGTTCAGGCCCTAAAGATCTTTCTCCGCCAGAGTACTACTGGGGCTACAACCGCATGACGACGGTTGCAGGTCTCTTCGGTGCCGGTGATGCAGTCGGTGGTACACCACACGCATTCTCTTCAGGCTCCTTTACTGAAGGACGTCTGGCTGCAAAGGCGGCTTGCAAATACATTGATGATGGCAAAGCTGAAGGCATCACTATCTCTGACGAACAGATTGAGAAGCGTCGTGAAGAAGTCTACAAACCGATGGAGACTTACAAAATCTATCGCAACGAGATCACCGCTGGTTCAGTTAACCCGAACTACATCAATCCGCGCCAGGCACTTGATCGATTGCAGAAGTTGATGGACGAGTACGCCGGTGGTGTAACTGTAAGCTACATGACTAACGAGAAGCTGCTTAACATAGGCTTGAAGAAACTCAAGCTGTTGGAAGAAGATCTTGAGAAGGTAGCGGCAGAGAACATTCACGAGTTACTTCGCGCATGGGAAATCAAGCATCGTCACCTGACCTCAGAATCAGTGGTACAGCACACCTTGTTCCGTAAAGAAACCCGCTGGCCGGGTTACTACTACCGTGGTGATCACTTGAAGCTTGACGATGACAACTGGCATGTACTGACAGTCTCAAGACGCGATCCTGAAACTGGTGAATACACCATGGAAAAAGCGCCTTGCTATCACCTGTCTGAAGTAGACGGTAAAGTCAGCGCTGCGTAACAGCGGCACTGATCCATTTGAAAGAAACACTGCCGCGTTCTGCGGCAGTGTTGTATCGATCCTTCCCCTCGTTGTCTCGCTCAGATAACTCTGACTCGGCGACACCAGGCCTATCATGTAATATGGCTTGTAGCACTGGAGCATGTCTCCCGAAAACCTGAGAGTCTTCATGAATATTATCGAACACACCGATGATGAACTGGCCGCAATTGCGCACCCAATGTGGGATGATCTCATCCGTTATTCTAATGAAGGAGAATACGGAAAATTCATCAGAAAATTCTCTTATGAGATGTTGTTTGGCCTAAATGAAGTCGAGATCGGAAAGCAATTCGCCAAAAGTGAACTGACAAGAAGCCTTGATCCAAACTACGATTTTATAGGCTACATCCGCCGCAACGAACATGTTACCTGTCTCTATCGCATGCGTAGCAGCAAGCGTGAAGGCGAATGGCTCGGCCGTATGGTGCTCGGGTATAACAAGGAAGGTGAAGTGAATATCTATGGCGCTTCCATTTTCTAGCAGTCCTTTTTAACAGCCTCTTTTTAACAGGCAATTACCGCTAAAGATTTAAAGGCATAAAACTATGAGTGAGCCTGCGATGGAAGATCCAATTGGCGACGGCATGCTGGTTGAGTTGATGTACAAGGTCATCGACGCCAAAACCAAAAGTGTACTGACAGAAGTCGAGTACCCTATTGGCTACGTTCACGGAGTTAATGCGATTCTGGCACCACCTGTGATGTCTGAACTCGAGGGCAAGCTACCGGGTGACGTTATAGAAGTACCGATTGACTGCAATGAGCTATTCGGCCCGCGTGATGAATCACTGGTTATCACTGAACACCTTGAGAATGTTCCTGAAGAGTACCGTGAGCTAGGCACATCGATACTGATGGAAAGCGAAAGTGGCAAGAATAAAACCTTTATCGTTACGCGCGTTGATGAAAACAGCGTGACTATTGACGGTAACAACCCACTTTGCGGACGTGAAGTTATCTTTAAGTTGAACATCATGACGGTAAGAGAAGCCACCGAAGAAGAAGTCGCTTACGGTGGTCCCGTGGGAGCCGACCCTGACATCACAGATATTGTTGGTAAAGATCAAAACGTCAAGCCAGTAAACTAACTCAGCATCTCACAATGCCTCAACATCTATTCGCAGAGACCCTGCTTGCTCCTGGTCTTGGTGTTACCTTTAACTGGCGATACCAGAACAACGGACGTGACCTGCTATCAATAATGGATAGAGAGTCCCCAGTCTATGGTGCGCTGGGTCAGGCGATTGATAGATTTGAACACACTGTATTCGACCTTACCCCAGACAAGCCCACCTTAATCGAATGGGCAAACTCACAGGATACTTTGCAGGATGCTGCAGACCGCAGAGAACTTCGACTGGGTGGCGCACATGTGTTTCAGCAGTCAATCGAGCTGCTACAGGGCATGCAGATGATGAAGGATCGGGAAACTGATCCGGCAGGTTTATCTGCCATTCACCATAACATAGGTGATGTCATGGGCCTGATTGGTCAACGCAGTGGCAGCAGCCATTTCCTGGAGCAGGCCGCACTGTCTTACGAACAGGCGCTGGAAATACGCAAAGAGGACGAAACACCACTTGAGTGGGCGCATACTACTTTCAATATGGGTATCGTCATGCACGATATTGGTCAGTTGGAAAGTGACAACCGGATGCTTAAACAAGCACACCAAACCTATACGCAGGCAGCTACCAAATTACCCAGAAATACCGTGCCTGAGGACTGGTCGGCAGCGATGAGTAGCCTTGGAACTGTACTTTACCAACTCGGCGCACAACGACGCGGTGCACGCACACTCGAACAATCTCTGGTAGCGTATCGCAACGCACTCAGTGAACGTACCAAAGACAAAAACCGCTTTGCATGGATTATTACCCAGAACAATATTGCAGCCGCAATGCAGGGTTTGGGAGAACATGAAGAAGACATCGGTTCGCTTGAAGCATCTGTACCTGTTTATGAAGAAATACTGAAAGAAATTAAAGAAGATGAACTGCCATTGGTACGTGCGATGGTTAATGCCAACCGCGCATCGGCACTGCTTGCACTGGCAAATGAATCTGATCATCTCGATATGGCGGAAACCGCAGTTGCAGAGTTTGAAAAAATTGAATCTCTGTTAAAACAGACCGACTACAAACATTATCAGGAAAGAGCAGCAGCGCGCATAGTTGAATCAAAGCAGTTGGTCGATTCACTACAAATATAGTGCAAAGGCAATGATGAAAACGTTCTCAAAAAAATTATTGCCTCCGTATTCCGGTCAGGTACAAGTAGCAGAGTCAGACACCTATCGTGCACTCACCGTAGACGGACAGATCTGGGAAATCCAATACGTCAATCGTAGCCATGTCAGGGTTGCCACACTTAGCAGCAAAGAGATAAAAAAATACGCTGAAAACCCTGCCTTGATGGAGAAGGAGATTGTCGATGATCAGATAGTCGATCTGCTCAGCTTTCTGGCAGACATTAAGCTGCCATTCCCCGCTACAGACAAATATGAATACTGGCTGCTGGATGTGGCGGAAGAAAAGCCTCTGGCTTTGATATTCTCGTGCACCGAACCCTCTCAAATAGAGAAATTTCCAGCTCGAGCCGACTGGACAGCCCTGCCCGCTGCAGTTATGCCGGTTGCAAAAACTGAAGCAGAGGAAAAGAATCAAACTCCACCGGTAAACTACAGGCTGGAATTATTAGTGTCAGAACGTGCCGGACCTCGTCGCAAAGCAGCATGGTTCAATCGCGATGATGCCGATTCTGCAGACTTCCCGAGCTGTATGGTTCGGGAAGACTGGCTGGAGCAGGATAATCAGGACTTATGTCGGCGATATATCGAGCGACAGGCCCCACGATTGCTGATGCTGCATGGGCTGGCTTCCAATGTACGGCAAAAACTGGAAAATCAGTGCAAGCCAAATGCTATGGAAGTAGCACGTTTCAGCAACCTATACCCGGAAATTATCGATCAGGAGTTAATCAAGTCACTGCGGGTAGAAGCCAGGCTGCGCTCAGCCACTGAAGGTGCTCCCGCCATTAACAATCGACGAGATGGAATTTTGTATATTTAATGCAAGAACGATAAGAGATCCCGGAATTTAGCCAATCACCTGATAGGCAGGCAAGCCAAACAATGCGAGAATACGCGCCGGAAACGGTGCACAAGCCTGCCCCGGTAATTAAACCAGACACCGTAAATAAGACAATTAGACAGAGAGTAAATTATGAGTGAGCCAAAAAAAGAACGACCTGTAGTCCCGGAGGGTCAGTCTCAATACGTAAAAACACGCCAGATGCAGGCAAATGAGAAAGGGTTTGTTGGTTACGAAACAGAGTGGGAATCTTTCCAAAAAGAAAAGCCTTACGAGCCACCAAAAGCACCATAGTCCCGCTGTATTGGTCTTCCCGCTTTAATTTTTTGTAGTGGCGCAGCTTTAATGCGCCACCTGCACCGTCGTCACGAGGTTATTCAATTCATCATATTGACCGGCAAATCTATCGATAGGGCCATGGTTGCAGCCTAGTTCACCCTCATGTTTGACTGCTAATACAGTCACAATCCCTGTGATCACGACACAGCAGGTAATTTCTAACGTGAGCAACTGCGATAATACACGCTCCAAAGACAGTGACTATTTTCTCACCAGTTTCACCAAACAAGTCGTGCCCGAAGGCAGCACAGACTAGCAACACTCCCACACCTGTCAAGCCCAAGCATAACAACTGAGTCCGTTTATGGTGTTTGCATCCCAGATAAAGCGCAAAAACGCTAAACGGTATTACAACGATCGCTAACCATTGATGAAATGCTTCTTCCGCTAAAAACAAACCGGTGCTCATTGGTAGTAGGACAGTTATCAGAGGCAGCGCCAGACAATGTATTGCACACAAGAGCGAAAGCGATATCGCGCTTTTGTCAGCTAGTGCTTGAAAATTCATTGTTGTATCCCTTTTGAACAAATAGATCGCACGGAGACTGATCAGCCGTAGTAAATTTAATGATTTGATATATCATATCATTTATATGTGCCACACTTACACAATGGTTTTTTCAGTAAGAACTCAAAGAGCGGTACTATACAACCAGAGCAATAACGACACTTTTGATGAGCAGCTACGACAAAGCGATTGCACACGCCGAAGCACAATGTGCTGACAGTGGGACCAAACTCACCCTGAAGAGAAAGGTGGTGCTGCGCGGCCTGTTGCAAGCAAAGCAAGCGATGACTGCGTACGAGCTGGCAGACTTCTGCAAAGAAGAACTCGGTGAGGCGATGCCAGCCATGTCGGTTTACAGAATTCTGGAGTTCCTCGAGAGCGAACAACTGGTACACAAACTTAAACTCGCGAACCGCTTCGTGGCCTGTATTCATATCACCTGCGATCATCAACATGCCGTGCCACAGTTTCTAATCTGCGAGCAATGCCACAAGGTATCAGAGGTTAGCATCAAGGAACCAACGCTACGCGCACTTCGCAATAGCGTTGAAGAAGCAGGTTTTAAGCTCGCTAGTCCACAACTGGAAATGAATTGCGTGTGCAAAGAGTGCTCTACTGCCTGAACTTCTACATCTGAACCCTTCAGCTAAAATTTACAATGACTCCCAACGATTCTTCTGTGCTTAAAGGTGCAGGCGCTGCACTAATTGCATTTGCGCTTTTCTCCACACATGATGCACTGGTAAAAAGCCTGACAGGCATTCATGCTTTTCAGATCGCATTCTTTGCTATTTTATTTAGCTTTCTACCATTCTCGGCTTTGCTGGCGGTGGATCCAATTGAAAGATCACTTCGTCCAAACAGCCCATTGCTTATTGGTCTACGCTGCATTTTTAACGCAGGTTCAATCATCTGCGCATTCTATGCTTTCAGCGTGCTGCCAATGGCACAGGTATATGCCATGCTATTCGCCACCCCCATATTGATTACATTGCTATCAATACCGATACTCGGAGAACGGGTAAGATTCGTTCGATGGGTTGCTATATTACTGGGATTGAGTGGCGTGATGATCGTATTGAACCCCTCAGCAAGCAGTTTTTCAACAGGCCATCTTGCAGCACTGCTCTCGGCTGTCTTTGGTGCATGCAACTCTATCAACACCCGAAAAATTGGCGACACCGAGCACAGCTCAACTTTATTAATTTATCCGATGCTTGGCAATGTCCTGGTGAGCGCTGCACTTATGTATTTTGTCTATACGCCAATGCCTGGCACAGCGCTAATGACTTGCGCTTTGATCGGCCTGCTATCTGTCGCGGGACATAGAATTTTGATCTCTGCTTTTAGAAGTACCGAAGCGCAATTCATAGCCCCGACACAATACAGCCAGATCATTTGGGCGAGTATTTTTGGTACGCTATTCTTCAATGAGCCGATGAAAGCGACGACAATTGTCGGCTCACTTGTAATTATTTTGTCCGGGGTACTGTTTATATGGCGAGAGCTGGTTGCATCCACTATTATGCCGGTTCTAAAAACACGTAATGTCCGCTCTGGCGGACCTTCTTTGCCGTCAGTAGAAGCAGACAAATAGAGCTATTCAAGACCCGTTAAGCTCAGTGGTTCGCAGTATGAAATACTGGCTGGAGTACCCACGCATGGGTACTCCAGATTCGATTAAGATCTTACAACCATTTTAGATCTTACAAGTGTTCTAGATCCTACAACTGCGGCCTTCATACCCAGATGGTTGTTGCCAGCCCCAACCATCGCCATCACTATCTATACAAGCAATACCATCATAGACAGACCCCTGTGGTAGTACATTAGTAGTCGGGGTACTTACGGGCATCTTACAACTTCTGCCCGGTACACCTTCTGCTTCTTGCCAACCCCAACCATCACCATCTGTGTCAATGCAGGGAATACTATCGTAGGCTCCATCGTCTGAATTTGCCCCATTATAGTGAACCGGACCAGTGCCACCAGGCTGATAAGCAGGGTCATTTGTGAGTATTATTTTGTCTACCGCGAGTCCATCTTCCCGCATCCACAGATTAACACTGTGGATACCCGCAGAAGGTATAGCCAATGTCGCTCTGCTTCCATCGCGAGTAGCATTTGACCAATTCCATGAAGCCGGAAATCTGTGTATTTTGTCTGCAGTAGAAGACAAAGAACCATTGAGGCCAGCGTGCACACTGTCACTCTTACCTTCACCCGAGACAGTGTCACCCCAACCGCGAATCCAAACATACCAGATTCCGGGGTTCTCAAAGTAGGCATAATATCCAACAGACGGGCTAGATGTTGTTCCGTTGAGATTATCGCCAGAGTCAGGCGTTGATATTATTGAAGCATTATTACTTGATCCACTCAGATTGTTAGTAATCCAAGAGTGAGTATTGGTATTGTGTATTGTGTCAAAATATTCAGCTTCCAGAGATATAACATGCCTTTGCGACGGCAACGGTGTTACGGGTGCTTCCACCACCACTACTGGCTCGTCCATCACTACTACAGGTGGTTCAATGACAACCTCGGGCTCCTCTATCACCACATCAGGCTCTTCGATGACTACATCGGGCTCGTTGTTACCACCAAGGACGAGTGGCTGCATCGGTGTGGTTAACGTCAGCTTTGTAGGGAAACGAAAATTTGGTGAACCGCCCGAAGACACAACCAGCTGGTTGTCTATTACTCTCGCCACCGGAGCCACCAGTAAACTCGGCAATTGCAAAACGGTATCCCACTTGTTTTTCCTGGGGTCGAAGCGAAAGATTTTATTTCCATTTACCTCTCCACCAACAACATAGATCGCGTTCTTATAAACAAATGTAGATGCTTCTGTGTGAGACTGGGCTGTCGGAATACGAGCTTTCGCGGTCCACTTGTTGTTAGCCGGGTTAAAGGCATGAACCAGATTGACATCCGCCGCCCTTTTGCCGGGGCAGTTATCATGTCCGTACTGGCCGCCGATAGCGTAGATAATTCCATTGTGGACTGCCGTTGAAAAGTGGTTTCTGGCGTTAGGCATACCAGCCACATTGGTGATGTTTTTCCAACCTGCAGATCTTTGATTCAAATCGAAGACAAAGTGATTGGCAACATCGCATCTGGCGTTGGCGTCTGTTCCACCAAACCAGTGAATTTTATTATTGACCAGAGCCGCCCCACCCGCAGCCCCCGGTACAGGGAGTTTTGGTCCGCGTGTCCACTTTTTTGAATTGAGATTAAATATCCAGACATCAGAAGACACTCTACCGGGATGATTGCCCACTCTGCCACCAATAAACCATGCTTCATTGCCAGTACGAACCAGTCCGTTGTGAGTGACCGCATTACCTTGAGATACGGAAGTGCTACCAACCTTTGACCATTTTTTAGAACCTGCATCAAACACCTCTACCGACGGTTCTATCTTGATGCCCTGCTTGAAGCCGTTAAAGACGAATATGTCGTCGTTGTATTGCACAGCACTCGCCTCGAAACGAACACTGTTCATGCTCGGCAGACTCTTCCATGTCTGTGAAAATGCACTGATCGGAGCAGAAAGGAGAAATGCTGATGCTAATAGCAGCTTGGGAAATCTGGTCATTGGTGTCCTACCTAAGATTTACAAGCAGGCCATTATTGACAAAATTTCCAAATATGACTCAATGATGTTTCACATTTGCAACAAACGGCATAATAAAGTTTTGGATCGTCTGGTCACTGCATCACAGAAGCAATGAACTTTGTGATGCATTCATCAAAAGGGTCAAAGTGATATCTCCGTTGTATCGGACGTAACGCACAAGCCAAACACTGTGATGCGATAGATCTATTCTCGAATGCAAAAGCATCACAACCAAAAGTAAAAGGAGATAACAACGAAGATCGTCAACGCTTGCGACTTAACCACCAGCAACGCCCTGTGTATTTACATACAGAGAGTACACAGAAGTACTGGCTGCCATAAACAACCGGTTTCTGTGCAAGCCACCAAAGCAGACATTCGAACAACGCTCCGGCAAATCTATACGGCCGATTAGTGTTCCATTCGGATCAAAAACATGAACCCCGTCAAGTCCGTCTTCTCCCATACCCCAGCCGCACCACAGATTGCCGTCGACATCGACTCTGAAGCCATCCGGTGTACCTGGCCCTGCATCGATAAGAATTCTTTTATTGGCTAAACCAGATCCGTTTGTCTGAACGTCCAGCGCCAGTATATGTCTCGGCTCACCTCTGGACTCAACGACATACAAAATTGATTCATCTGGTGAGAAAGCCAACCCGTTGGGTTGATTGATACCTTCTGCAACTACAGAGATAGTTCCGCTGATATCCACACGATAGACGTTTGACTCAAGCTGTGGTTCTGCTTTGTCACCTTCATAGTGCCCGAGGATGCCAAAGACCGGATCAGTAAACCAGATTGAACCATCCGACTTACAAACAATATCATTCGGTGAATTAAGCGGTTTACCGCTAAAACTATCGGCTATCACGGTGCAGGTACCATCAATCTCGGTTCGGACTACGCGCCGGGTAAGATGCTCGCAAGTAAGTAGACGCCCCTGACGGTCGCGCGTGTTTCCGTTGCTGTTATTAGACGGCGTTCTGAAAATACTGGTTTCACCACTTTGTTCATCCCAACGATATTGAACATTGCCCGGCACATCACTCCAAACCAGCACACGCTGGTCTCCGAACCAGACCGGTCCTTCACACCATCTAAAGCCGCTTGCCAATCGCTCAACCTTGGCAAGCTTCAATATATATTGATCGAACTCAGATCTGACTGCGACTACACATGGATCAGGGTAACGCTGACTGGGAGCCCACTCGCCATTCATAATATTGAACCACACTACTAAAAGATTAAAGCAATTTTAGCGCGGCTAGAGCTACGATGGTGATCAATTTATAGCTCCTGACATCAACCGGCAGGCTCAAGGCAGATGAGGCATAATCTCACCACCACCGCCCAAACAAGCACCACTCTATGCCAACCTTAGAAGTACTACAGAGCGAGCCTCTACTGGCAGGCCTGCTGGTGCTGGCAGCGTTTCTGGTCGGCTTATCCAAAGGCGGACTGCCTATGGTTGCAATGCTCAGCGTGCCACTTCTCTCTATGCGGATGTCACCATTGGTCGCAGCAGTACTGTTACTTCCAATCTACATTCTCTCAGATGTTGTGGGAGTATACCTGTACCGCCGCGAATACAGTCTCAAGAATATAAAAGTACTCATGCCTGCCGGGGTGCTCGGTGTCATCATTGGCTGGGCAACGGCATCAATTGTGTCAGATAAAATGGTGACACTATTGATCGGCATTATGGGTATAACATTTTGCCTCTACACCTGGTCGAAAAGGAAAAATGACAATCCGCCGACGCAACCCACCATTAAAAAAGGCATCTTCTGGGGAACATTATCCGGTTTTACCAGCTTTGTAGCCCATGCCGGAGGCCCGCCATTTCAAATTTATATCCTGCCTCAGAAACTACCCAAGATGGTTTTTGCTGGAACCACTACCATTGTGTTTGCTGTCGTTAATCTGGCAAAGATAATCCCTTACTCAAATCTTCACCCTTATACAGCCAACACACTTAAAGTCTCTTTGCTGCTTCTACCCATTGCCGCTATTGGCACCTTCTTAGGGAAGAACCTGATTCAACGTTTACCCGAAAAGTGGTTCTATCTTGCTGTACAAATAGCGCTCTTTAGTTTATCGATTAAGCTAACGATCGACGCACTGATAGGTGGATTCTAAATAAATGCTAAAAATCATCCACACCAGTTACTCTCCCTATGGGAGAGTCCAATGCGTTGTTTGCATTGGGAGAGGGATACTTTTGGCAATAAATTCAAAGTTTAAGCTCGAAGTCTTATTGAGCATCTGATACACCCCTCTTCCGGCGCAAACCACGCACCGGATTCTCCCCGGGGAGAATGACAAAAGCGAGGCTGGCACGACACCAGTCAGCCACCAACACTATCGCACTAAGCCGCAGCGCTCCTGACTTCACTCACAATGGACTTGAACTCGTCATCATCCAGGAAATCGCGCTTTTCAATTCCCTTCTGCTTTACACGCGTAAGCATCTCAGAGATAAGATCATCTTCGGCTTCACCAAGGCCCAGTTCACCAAGCTTGTAGACGATAGACGCCTTACCACTTTTCTTACCGAGTACAACCTCACCACTACGCCCGGTTAACTCAGGGTGAGTGCCAAACATAACAAGTGGATCTTCCATCACGTACTGAATACCAATACCAGACTCACGGATAAAGTTACCATGGCCAAGCACTGGCTTATTGCGTGCAATTGGAATATTCGACAAAGACGACAACAGATCACCAAGCTCAGGCAGCTTGTCGAACCGGTAGCCAGTCTCGTATCCGTAAAGCAAATCGAGACCCAGCATTAGTTCTTCAAGTGCTGCATTACCTGTGCGTTCTCCCAGACCATTACCACAGCTGTGTACGCATTCTGCACCCGCAGTAACCGCTGCGAGTTCTGTGGCTACACCCATACCGAAATCGTTGTGGGTATGAATCTCAATTGGCAAGCCAGTCATGTCTTTGACCCAGCGCACCATATACTTGATTGCTTCAGGAGTGGCACAGCCCATAGTATCCACAATACCGATTGAATCAGGCATAGACTCGTTGGTGATACCTTTACACAGATTGGTCAGATCCTCTTCTCTGGCTCTGGTAGTGTCATACGGAAAGAAAACCGTGTACAACCCCTGCTCTTTCGCATAGTTGATGACTTCTTTACTTTTATTAAAGACATCTTCCCAGGTCCAGCCAAACTGAGTAACGAGCTTCGGGTAACCAATAGGCACTTCGATGATGACACCATCTGCTCCGCACTCCAGCGCCATATCGATGTCCTGCTTCATCGCACGTGCAAAAGTAAAGATCTTTGAATTTAAACCAAGCTTTGAAATCTCTTTGATTGCCTCGGCATCCTGAGGCGATACAGCAGGCATTCCCGCTTCAATTCTCTCTACACCAACCTCACTCAGCTTACTGGCAATTTTAATTTTGTCGTCAATTGAAAACACAACACCGGGTGTCTGCTCCCCGTCGCGCAGAGTGGCGTCGTGAATCTCAACCTTCGGAGGCAGCTCCAGTTCCCGTCTAACTTCTGCTTTGAAGTTGTAGGGGCTAACCCACCATTTACCGTCAACTGAATGTGTTTCGCGCACTGTGAGTGCCTCCCGTGTTGTTAAACAAGAACCAAGTGGTTTTTATCATAGATTTTTCCACTTCTCAATAAAATAACGATATTATAGTCATGCGTTTTTGTATCATGGATAACGATGACCAACAAAAAAGACAACGATACTTCTGTAGCTCAATCAACCACGCAGCGAGCCTACCTGGCCCTGCGCGATGCAATACTTTCCGGTGAGATTGCACCCGGTGAAAAACTTAAAGTCGAAACCCTTAAAAACACTTACTCAACCGGTGCATCACCCGTTCGAGAAGCGTTAAGCCTGCTCACCTCTGACCAACTTGTCGAGAGACGAGACCAGCGTGGCTTTCGTGTTGCACAAGCAAGCAAAGATCAATTCGAAGAGATCCTTAATCTGCGTTGCAAACTGGAAGACCTAGCACTACGCACCAGCTTTGTAAAAGGTTCGAAGCAGTGGGAAGACGAACTCGTTCTCTCACACCACCACATGTGTCGCGTCTACAATGAACCTGCCAAGGTCTTTGAAGAACATCATAAGTCTTTTCACATGGCGTTAATCTCTGCTTGCGATTCTCCTATTTTGTTGCGTTTCTGTGACCAGCTGTACTCATTAAACGTACGCTACCGAAATCTTGCGGGCAAATCCAAAGGCTATGCCAAGCGTGATGTTGCTGAAGAACATAAAGACATCTTTGACGCTGCAATTGATCGCGATGCAGATCGTGCCTCTGAACTTCTTGCTTCGCACTACCGCACCACAGGCAATTACCTGGTCGACTTACTGGCTATCTCTTAGCAACTTAAAATCAAAATCCACTCGCAGGTACTCACCTGGTACTTTGCCTGACAATTCAAATCCATCCGGGAAAGAACCGGCAGCCTGTTTTTCATAACGCATAACAAGATCATCCCGCACACCGAATACCGTATCTTGATCAAGATACGGATCATCATCCGGGAAGACTTCAGTCACCACAGACTTACAGCCTTTTGCATGAGCAATAAAGTGCAAGTGCGAAGGCCGCCACGGGTGACGGCCCGCTGCATCCAGAATCTTACCCACCGGGCCGTCACTAGGCACCGTGTAGCTCACCGGCTTAACCGTTGTGAATGCATAACGACCCGCTTTATCCGTAGTCATGAGTGCATGAAACGAATGAATATCCTGCTCATCATCCTGGCTCGAATACAAGCCGTTCGGAGCCGTCTGCCATATATCCAATGTTGCACCTTCGAGAGGCTTGCCGTCAGTATCGTATACGTAGCCCTCTACCAACAATACATCACCTTCGTAATCCCCTTTCATGTCGGCACCAATCGCCAGCGGCGGAGGATTGGAAACATGGAAGGGCCCAAGCACAGAAGAGCTTGTGGCCTCAGGCACCGAGTGGATCATATCCACGAGTGAAGACAATCCCATGACATCAGATAACAATACAAACTCATTGCGCTCTGGCGTGGTGATCTTGCCTGCCCATTCTATAAGCTCCAGGCCTTTTCGCCACTCATCGTGTGTCAGCTGGGTTTCCTTAGCAAATTCATGCAGATGTCGAGCAAGACTGGTAAGGATTTCCCTAACCCGCGGATCGGTGTCTTCGCCAAGATAGCCTGCGAAAACATCGGTTATATTGTCTTTGGTTACATTACGCACGGTTAAGTCCTACCTTAGAATACCGGTGCTTAAAGATGGAAACTTAATTAAAAGTATCAGTACCAGCAGCATCACGAAAGCAAACGGTAGCGCCCCTAAAAATACATCTTTAAGTTTTATTCGATCATCATTGAGTGTTGATTTAATAACAAAACAACTAATGCCAAGCGGCGGAGTTAACAGGCCGATCTCAGCACCTACCACGGTCACGATGCCGAACCACACCGGACTCAATCCCATGGATTCGATGATTGGTAAAAATAACGGCACCACTATCAGAATAATCGATGCAGTATCCAATAAGGTTCCGAGAAACAGCATCAGACAAACGTAGATAACCATGATCATCACAAAACTGAACTGGTTACTGGCAATAATATCGCCGAGTTCATTCGGCAAAGCAGCAAGACCCAGCATTCGGCTGTAGATTGAAGCCGCAGTAATCAAAAACAAAATCGCAGCTGTTATATGCCCGGTTTCAATTAATGCCTCCCAAAAAGTCCTAAGCGTCATTCGACCACGCAAAAAGGCAATGAGTAAACCCACAGTAGCACCAGCGGCACCTGCTTCTACCGGTGACAGCCAGCCGGTGTAGATACCACCTAGCACCACAAGAATCAGGAACACTAAAGGCAATGTCTTTATAGCAACCGTACCGGCACTCATCGGTTCGTAGTCTTCAGCCGGTTTGCCGCCAACAAAATTTGGAAAGAACTTTCCTGCAAACGCAATCGCGCCAATATAGGCGACGGCCAACATTAAGCCTGGAACAATACCGGCTAAAAACATATCGCCAACTGATTGTTCGGCAACAAAGGAATAGATGATCAACATCGCAGATGGAGGTATGATCATACCGAGCACAGATGAACCAGCAACAACTCCAACCGCAAAACGCGGGTTGTACTCATAGCGTTGCATCTGCGGCACTGCAACCGTTGCGAAAACCGAAGCTGACGCAATAGAAGATCCGGTCACTGCTGCAAAGACAGCATTGGCACCAACCGTCGCCATACCAATACCGCCTTTAATCTTGCGAAAGCCGGCATTCATCACGTCGTAGACGTCACTTCCCAGCCCGGCTTTGGATACAACAATGCCCATAAAGGTAAACAGAGGCACGGTTGCAAAGGTATATTCCATCACGCTGTCACTTAGCGCGATTTTCAACAGGTTCATGGCAAGATCGAAGTTATCCCGCATCAACCAGATAGAAACAAAAGACACAACGCCAAGTGCTATCGGAATATAAACACCGAGATAGATCAATGTGACGATGGCAGCTACCGACAGTAACCCGATTTCAATCGGCGTCATGTTACTTCACCACTTCTGCTTACAACGGTAGACGAGGAACCGGATACCATTTCAGGCTCTGGTAATAGAACTTTCAAAGCAAACAGCAAGCTGCACATCACGGCACTGACAAATATAACCAGCTTGATTGGCCACCACGGTGCAGTAAAAACACCAGGTACGCCGAAGTAATCCCTGGTTTCAAACATCTCGACAAATTCAGGCCAGATGGCTATCGAGATCAGAACCATAAAAACACATGCAACCAGATTGATCAGTTTATTCAGGTACTTTTTCACGGTGGGCCAGCGGTTACCAGCCATAGACAAAAAACCGTCAGAGCGGGTCAGTCGATTTACCCTAACCACATCCGGCAGTTGCAAAAAAACAATCAACACCATCGAAAACTGCACTAACTCGACAGCCCCATGAAACGGCTTATTAAAAAAGCCGCGCGCCACAACGTCATAGTTAACGACCATGACAAGCGCCAATACCACCAGTGTGCCGATGGCATTGGCTAGCATCGCAACTCGACTAACAGCGCTATCGATGTGTCTGAGTAGACCGATCATTTTTTTAAGGGATTTTGAAGAGGCCGAAATAAGGGGAATCAGGGCGGTGTTGATCACCGCCCTGCCGATAACTACTTAGAAAGTCAGCTTGTTAAAGTTCTGAAGCCCAGTCACGAGTCGGGGCATGGCCCGCAGCAGCGAGTTTGGCCATATAGGCTTTAAGCATATCTGAACCCGGCTCACCTTTCTCGTCAAGCCCTTTGGCCCACTCGGCAGCGATATTAGGCATGGCTGCAGCCCAGGCCGCGCGCTCTTCTGCAGAAACATCAACTACTGTACCACCGGCCTCAACGTATGCGTCGCGACTTGCAGCAGCACGATCCATTGCAACAGATGCCACGTGGTCGCGATACGCTACCGCAACTTCCTGAAGCACACCCTGCACTTCTTCTGGTAGTTTCTTCCAGTAGTCAGCGTTAACCGTAACCGTTTTAGAATTCACCGCGCCGAGATCCGCTTTAAGCATGTGAGGAGCAACTTCAGCAATCTTAAATGTCTTGGCAGCTTCCGGCCACAGCATTGCGTGCTCTACCATGCCGGTTTGCAGCATGTTATAGAAATCGGTCAGACCACCGCGTACACCTGCTGCACCTTCAATACCTTCAAGGTAGCGCATGTTCATACCCGCGCCTGCAACCTTGCCACCTTCCAGATCCTTTAACGATGTCACAGGCTGCGTGCTGAAAACCTGATAAGTATCCAGTACAACACCGGTTGCCAGATATACCTGGTTTTGCTTTTCGAATTCCTTCTGCATGGTCGGGAATTCTTTGGCAATCTCATCGACGGCTTTTGCAACAGCGCGGGCATCAGCAGCGACAAACGGTGTAACAGCGGATAATGCCTGGCTAGGTAGTTTTGAGTTATGAAAGATCGTGGTAACAATACCAATATCACCAAGGCCGAGCTTGATACCTTCAAGCACACCCTTTGGTTTAACAATAGAACCGCCATAACTTTCCTGCCAGTCCATTTCATAGTTACCGGCTTCAGCAAGACGCTTATCTACTTCAGGTATAAAGAATTCCGTAAACTCTTTAACCCACATTGCCTTTGCAGGATAACCATCGATCACAACGGCTTTGATTTTTTCAGCCGAGTACACCGGGGCTGAAACAGTCGCGATGGTACCTGCCACCAAAGTTGCCGCTATACATTTAACTATTCGATTTAACCTCATGCATTCTCTCCAATTGTTGTTGCTTGACTTTTTTTACCTGTGAACGGATGTGAATCACGCCAACTGCCAGGATTGCTCTATTTTGGTGCCAGAATTTAAAAACAACTTTGCCAGTGGGCAATATTTACCCGTTTCAGTGGCAACCTGATCCAGTTGCTCCTGTGTCGCCTGTCCACCCGCTGAAGTGACTGTCAATATGATTGTTTCAAACGGCACCTCGACTTCCTCTGCCAGTGTTACACCACCACGATGAAAATAGCACTTCGCGTCAATAGATAAGTGACCTATATCGATACCCAGGGAATTTGCGCATTTATGCCCGATAACATTTGTGCACCCGATCAAAGCTGACAGCACCGTATCGGTAGGAGTCGGCCCTGTATTGGTGCCACCTCGCTCTTCAGGCTCGTCAATACTGAAAGTAAGATCCCTGACAGAGATATTGGCAACCGAGTGAGACGGGCATTCTGCCGATGCCTTAAGAATTGCTTTGGGTGAGCTCACAATACCTCCGGTATTTTGTGTTAAATGGTAAGGCAGTTACAGAAAACTACAGACATCTTCAAACGCGAATCTCGGCAGCTTTTGAAAAAGCGCTGTTTCATCTGCATATCCAAGGTTACATAAAAAGTTGGACTTCCAGTTTTTATCAGCAAAAAACTCTTCATCAACAATCTGGTTAGAAAACCCTGACATTGCACCAACATCAAGACCCAAAGCACGCGCTGCAATCATAAAGTAACCACCCTGCAGAGTTGAGTTGCGAAACGCTGTGTCTTCTATGTAGTCTGCCTTGCCTTCAAAAAACGGGCGTCGATCTTCATGTGGGAACAAAAACGGCAGCTGCGTCCAGAATTCCAGATCGTAGGCAATGATGGCAGTCACAGGTGCCGACATCATCTTGTCTATGTTTTTATCTTTTAAAGATTTAGCCAGACGCTCTTTACCTTCTTTTGAAGTCACAAAGATATACCGCGCAGGACAGGTGTTCATACTGGTAGGACCAGACGCGGTGATTTCGTAAAGGGCTTTTAAAGTGTCTTCAGAAACCGAGTCTGAACGCCAGGCATAATGCGAACGCGCACCACGAAGAATTACATCAATTGAGTCATTGTCCAGATTCGGTTTCCTGGCTCTCAACTCGCGATAGTGAGTCTGTGCTTCATTCCGAGCCTTTTCCAGCGCTTCACCTGTCAATGCCATTTAACCTTTGCCTTTAGTCAGCAGATCTGGCAATTTATGACGATTATATGAGTGTTTGTCAAGTAATATCGATATTTCTGGATACGGCATTTTCATGAAATAATGCGGTACCCAATTACTAAAAACGCTGTTTTGTAAGCTGGGTCGACCAGAGACATCGACCCTTCACCAAACCACAGGAATTCCGAATGCCAACCTGGTCCGAGTATAAAAGTGCAGCACAGGAGCGCGGGTCACTGGCCTGCGAGATGTACGCCGTTGTCACCTCTCCGGTTAAACCCGAAAACCTGCAAGCAAACCTGCCGGCGCATCTCGAGTATCAGAGGCACATGGAGCAGCAAGGAAAGCTGGTCATGGCAGGCCCGCTTTCGGATCTCTCTGGCGATAACATGGAAGGCGTCGGCATGATCATCTACCGCACCGAATCACTCGAAGCAGCACGAGCGCTCGCAGATGCAGACCCGATGCACAAATCCGGCACACGCGAATACACCATTCGACGCTGGCTGGTGAATGAAGGTAGTTTTCAGCTGGATATAAAGCTCTCGGCCCAATCCATCAGTTTTTAATGACTGTCAGTTTGGGAGGCCGTCAAGCATATAAGGCTGTTCGATTTAAGGATTTCATGTAAAGACCTAATTTATAAGGATAACCCCGATATCGACGCTTTCAGAACAATAAGTTGGATCTAATTCAGACAGTTAGTTAACATATGAAGTATAGTTTAGCCCTGCAGACCACACATTTGCGCACCCGGTTCACCAATCGTGCAGAGCCGATGCGCTACTGTAAAAATGACATAACATGGATAAAAGTACTTTTACTTAATCATGTGTACAAAACCCATTCGTACCGGAGGAATTGATGAAGAACTTTCGCACCCTTAGCCGATCACTAGTCACCCTAGGTGTTGCAGCTGTGTTGTCATACACAACTGCACACGCGGTTGAAAACCTGACTGCAGAAACCGCATCACCAGGTGGGTCCATACATCTTTCCATGGCCCATCTCGCTGAAGTTGCAGCGCAAGCCGATGTAGCCAACATCCAGGTAGCTGACGGCCAAACGCTAACCAACTCAATACAAAACGTTGCTGAAGGTAAAACTGATATAGCGGGCACCCCTTACATCCTGCCTTTTCTACTCTCTAAAGGACGCGGTCCATACTCAAAACTGGGAGAAGAAAAAGGTGCTGAGCTGGCTGCCAATTTACGTGCACTGTATCCGGTAACACTGGGCATCTTTGCATTGTATGCATACGACTCAAAAGGCTTGAATGGCTGGGATGATCTCGAAGGTAAGAATATCTATAACGGTCCGCCACGTGGCGCTGCTTTAACCAACGCAAGATCCATCATTCAACTGGCTGCCGGCCTTAAGGAAGGCGAAGGCTATAAAGGTGTACAGGTTAACTGGGGACAAGCTGTGAAAACAATCACGGATGGTTCATCAGATGCTGTTGTGCTACCGATATTGTTTCCAGACAGCCGAATCACTCAGGCAGTTGCTTCAGGCAACATGACAGTCTGGTCTGTGCCTAAAGACAAATGGGACTCTGAACCATTTCAGAAGTACCTGCGTGCGCCGGGAAGCGCGCCATTCACACTACCCGCATCAGACGCTAATTTGGGTGAGGGCGTAACACTGGTCACAGAGGACGACACCTTCCGTGGCTTAGCCACTATTGGTGGAGACATCGTTAACAAAGACATGCCATTTGAATTGGCTAAAGCGCTGACCAAAGCACACATCGACACACTTGATCAACTGAAAGCAAAAGCACCATTCGCACGCTATGCCGGTTACGGTGTTGTTGACTCGGTAAAGTCAGGCATGTGCGGCCCTAACCCGCTTAAATACCACGAGGGCGCAGTAGCCGCGTGGGAAGAAGCTGGTTACACGATCGACGACTGTGCCAAGCCCTAATACAGGCAATATATAGCCTTACAGACCAACGGCACGAACAAGCGGTCGTCCCCTAACAAGGACGGCCGTTTTCGTTTCCACAATACTATTACGTACTTCTAACGGACTCTGGCCACTCGATTATGGCGAATGAATCTAACAGCCCTGTGTTAGGTGCAACACCAAAAAACGCTGTCGGCAAAGACGCCGGACAACGACTAGTCTACTGGCTGGCATTATTGTTTGTTATTGTCGGGTTGCTAAATGCAATGCCGGGCATACCGGGGATCGATGAGGCTTTTACAAATTTCCTCGGTTTTGAAAATTTTGTTATACGCAAATACCCCTACGAGTATTTCTATCCAATAGCCTTTGCGCTAATGATGATTATCGTCGCGTTGAAGCACTCACTGTGGCGCGGCTTCACCGATAGATCAACAATAATCCGACGCATGGGCCTCGGTCTCGACATCGCCCTGGTAGTAGCCGCCGTCGCGATATCTTTAACCTACATGATTGAAATTGAAGCCGTCTGCCTGGTCGATCAGCTTACCGGCAAACGTGCGGACCTGATTGCAAAGAGTCTGGCAGAGGAAATTCAGTTTGCCGAAGATTTCGGTTTACCTGTTCCCGACTCTGTCGATGATCCGCAATGTATTGACACTACCGGTGCATGGCTTGCCGCGATTATGTTTTTAAGCGTTGTGGTATTTCTGGCTTACAACGTTAAAGTCTGGGGATTGCCACTGGTACTGGTGGCAATTGCGGTAGCAGCTTATACAGTGGCTACAGTAATGGTCTGGTACTTCCACGGCCCTGACGATATTAATAAGTACCTCATGACCAAGCTCGGTGGTGAACCAAGATTGCTATCAGATGGCAGGCCACGCTTACACGATGCACTGGTAAACAACTCTTCCGGCCTGCTCGGCAGGTTTATGGATATCATTCTTAATACAGTCTTCCCGTATATTGTTTTGGGTGGACTATTCGGTGCATCTGCCGGTGGCCGTTCATTAATCAAACTTGCATTCCTGTGGACCAGAAAGCTTCGCGGTGGCCCGGCTCACGCAGCCATTGTTTCTTCTGCTTTGTTTGGAACCATTTCCGGCGGTCCGGTAGTTAATGTATTGTCTACCGGTGTGTTAACCATACCAATGATGATAAAACGCGGCTTCTCCAAGGTGTTCGCAGGAGGAATGGAAGCGGCAGCGTCATCCGGCGGTTCGATCATGCCCCCGGTAATGGGAGTCGCTGCATTTGTACTTGCTGCATTGACAGCAGTTCCTTATCGCGAGGTTATTATCGCCGCCGCCATACCAGCAGTCGCCTATTTCTTTTGTATGTTTTTATCCGCCATTTTTCAATCCCGTAAGCAAGGCATTGAAGCGATCGGTGAAGTCACTGAAGACATGATCTTATCGAGAGCAGACAAGCTCAATCTGGTGATGATCTTCGGCCCGATACTCCTGATTCTATTTTTATTACTGACACCCAAAGAAGCCATAGGCTGCGGTTTTTTTGCCTCGCTTTTTGGCGTGCAGTCAACCGTTACCAATGGAAGTTGCCTGGCAACGGATCTACCGTGGTTTTTCGAGCTCATACAAAACTCCGCTGGTGATGCTGGTAGTGCCGGGTGGTGGGCCGTGATTCTCTTATGTTTTTTGTTGTTTCTTGATTGCGATATGCGGCGTCAGCCAAAGAGATTACTCGATGCATTGTCCGGTGCCGGCATACTAATCTCAACGCTATATCTTATGTTTCTAGCAGTGTCTATTATCGACTTTTGTCTTAACTTTACCGGTCTGTCAGATTTTATTGCACTCGATGTTCTGGGTTGGTTGCGCTCCCTGGACCTTGCAAACAGCGGTTCCGGTTTGTTCCAGTTTATAGCGCTGTTTACGACTATGGCGTTAGCCGTTCTACTAGGCATGGGTATGCCAGCAGTGCCTGCGTATATTAATGTCGCGCTACTAATGGGTCCGGTACTGGCGGGTCTTGGGTTGGCCACATTTACCGCACACATGTTTATATTCTATTTTGCCGTCGCCTCCGCGATTACACCGCCGGTGGCAATAGCAGCATTTACAGCCGCCACAATCACCAAAGCTGAACCCATGTCTACCGCATTCTCAGCAGTACGATCAGGCATCGTGATGTTTGTCATTCCATTTGTATTCGCAATCTATCCCGAATTACTGCTTATTGAAGCTGCGGTGCTCGATCCCACCTCACTCGCCTCTGCAGCTCAGTATCTGCCGGGCTATGACGGGCAACTGCATCTTGGATTACTACTATGGTTATTGGTAAGACTTGCAGTGGCGTTGTATTTACTTGCAAGTGCGCTTGCAGCCTTCGACCGCAAATCCCTGTCTGCTTTGGAAATAGCCCTTCGGCTAGGTATTGCACTATTGATAATGTTCAAACCAATGGAAATTCATGCACCAGCACTGATAGCAGCAGTAATATTGCTCACCATTCACACCATGCGTAACAAGAATGTCAGCACTGCAACTGAAGATGCTGTGTAGTGAATATACTCTGGATTATGGCGGATCAATTGCGTTACGACTATCTCAGTTGTTACGGTGCAAAACACATAGATACACCAAACATCGATCGGCTCGCTTCACTGGGCGTGCAGTTTAACCGCGCCTATGTTCAATCCCCTATTTGTGGACCGAGCAGAATGAGCTTCTATACCGGACGCTACGTACGTAGTCATGGTTCAACCTGGAACGGATTTCCGCTAAGAGTCGGCGAACCGACTTTAGGTGATCACCTGCGAGAAATAGACGTCAAGTGCTCGCTTGTCGGTAAAACACACATGACACCCGACAAGGAAGGCATGAAACGCTTAGGCATCGAACCAGAGAGCACCATCGGTGCACTGGTGAGTGAATGCGGGTTTGATGTTTTTGTTCGAGATGATGGCACCAACCCTACCAACTACCCAAACCGCCACGGTGAAGACTACGATCAATACCTGCGCGAACACGGCATGGATGGAGACAACCCCTGGGAGGAATGGGCCAACACCGCGATAGGCCCTGATGGAGACTTACGATCTGGCTGGCTGTTAGAGAATGCACCCTACGCTGCACGTGTACCAAAGGAGCATTCAGAAACCACATGGCTCACAACACGCGGCATGCAATACATTGAAGCTCAAGACGAAGACAAACCCTGGCTATGTCACTTGAGCTATATCAAACCGCACTGGCCTTATCTGGTACCTGCACCTTATAACGACATGTACAGTGCTGCTGACCTGCCCCCGGTTAATCGTACAGATATCGAGCTTCAAACAGATCATCCACTGCTGCAGGCGTGGATGAACATGCGGGTTAGCAAGACATTTTCACGTGATGAAGTACGAGATATAGTTGCACCGGTTTACATGGGCCTAATCAAGGAACTTGATGATCAGATAGGCAGGCTGCTAATTTTTTTAGAAGACAGCGGCAGGATGCAAGACACCATGATTGTTTTTTGCTCTGACCATGGTGATAACATGGGTGATCATTGGATGGGTGAAAAAGATCTCTTTTACGATTCATCTGCACGCGTACCAATGATTATCTACGACCCGAGACCAATGGCAGATGCAACACGCGGAACCACCACTGAAGAATTGATCGAGGGCATAGATCTCGCGCCGACGTTTATGGAGTTCTTTGGTGGTGATACCAAGCCACACATAATGGAGGGACAATCGCTGCAGCCTCTGCTGCACAATCTGAAAAAAGATTTCCGCCGCTACTGTGTTTCTGAATACGACTACTCCACACGTGACGCAAGAATTGAAGTAGGCGTGGATCAGGCCGACGCACGGCTTGTCATGGTATTCGATGGCAGGTACAAATACATACATGTAGAAACCATGCGACCAATGCTGTTTGATCTACAAACAGACCCTCACGAAGTACATGATCTGGCATTGGATCCTGCGTACGCGCAGGAACTTGATCGCATGAGTCAACACTATTTCGAATGGACGCGCAAGCACCATAATCGCATCACCAAAAGTGCCGATGACGTTGAGCGCATGACCAAAGACAAAGAACCACCAGGAATACTAATTGGTTTTTATGACGAGCAAGAATTGATTAAGGAGAATAGAACACTACCAGATCATTTGCAGGCAGATCATTTGTAGCCGTATCATTTATAGAATGTACCGCAGCTTTATAGACTAGATGTGCACCGTTAGTGGCCGCTAATGGGCTGTGACACTCAAGGTACACTAATCTACCAGTGACGCTACCTGTCGATACGATGTCGGCGAAATGCCGACATTTGCCCTGAAGAATCTACTGAAACTCGGCTGCGACGCAAACCCCAGATCCAGTGCAATCGATGTCACGGAATGATCCGTATTGGTGATTTTGTCCAGAGCACGCTCAATTAGTAACGCGTTCATATATACTTTGGGTGTTACGCCTGTATTACTGCGAAATAATTTAAAAAAATGTGGGCGCGACAGCCCGGCCTCACGCGCTATATTAGTTAAAACAAAGTCATCTGCGCTGCACTCATGTACACGCTCCTGCATCATCGTAATTGCAGTGTTTATACGTCGGTCACTGAATATCATGCGTGGTCCTTCGCTGCGTGCTATATCCGTCGGCGCAAGTGTCCGGCTTTGCTCGTGACAGGCACTGATCAGTTCAAACACCAGCATATCGAACTGACCCGAACGCTCCCCCTGAATAAGCAGCCTTACGATCCTGTCTATCGACTTTTTGATCTTATAGTTCAGAGGTAGAGAATTACTTCCAAATTCAAGTGTGCGAGCAGATTCGGGGCTAATGGCGTTGAACCATTCGGGCTTAATGTAAAGAACCAGACTAATCATATGCTGCCCGGGATCAGCGCTCAGGGAACCATGCGGCTGGAGTGGATTTATAACAATGGCATTTTCATCATCTGCCCGCAGACGTCGCCCGGAAACCATCAGTCTGTGCGTCGATCCACCGATATGAAAAATAAGATGAACCTCTCTGTGGGCATGTACCGCTACTGCACGATCCTTCTCGTACAAACATACACGACCAAAACCACCATGCAGGGCAGCCAGGACCCGACTCATTGTAGATTTCTCTCATTCATGCCAGGTATAACAATTTCGAAGTGAAAATATTCCATCCATTCTAATTAATTTTACATTAGTATACTAACAAATTGTCAACAAGATGCATGCGACTGGCAGCGAATATTGCAGGCTTTGTAATTGCCTTCCAGTACCAGTACGGCCTTTCAGTAAAGCCTTCAGTACGGCAGCCCTACATAATTTTCCGCAAGTTCTCGGCGCGCTGTTTCTGAGTGCGCAAGATGGCTAAGAGTCGCCCGACGCATCTGTCCTGCAAAATTATCCTCATCATCGAATCTGTGCAACATGGTTGTCATTTGCCAACTGAAGCGCATGCTCTTCCAGATTCTGGCGAGTGCTCTGTCACTATATCCATCAATCCCCGTTCTAGATTGAGTCTTGATCGCATCAATCAAAGCACTGTGCAGATAAAAAACATCGGACACGGCCAGATTCAGACCTTTAGCACCGGTTGGCGGCACTATATGCGCCGCATCACCCACCAGAAACAGGTTCCCCCAGCGCAGCGGTTCAGATGCAAACGACCTCAAAGGTGCAATAGACTTTTCAATCGACGACCCGGTTATCATTGATTGTGCAGTTTCAGTTGGCAACCTTTGCTTCAGAACCTCCCAGAAACGTTCATCACTCCAGTCTCCTACTTTATCAGTCATTGGCACCTGAACGTAGTAACGACTGAGATTCTCATTACGCATTGATGCCAATGCAAATCCATGTGGTGAATTCGCATAGATAAGCTCATGATTTGCGGGTGGCGTCTGCGATAACACCCCCAACCATCCGAATGGATAGACGCGCTCGTACTCTTGTCTCACCGTGGCCGGAATAGTATTTCGGCTGACACCATGGAAACCATCACAGCCCGCAACATACATACACTCGATGCTAGTCCGAGTTGCGTTAACTGTGTAATCTATTTTAGACCGAGTCTGACCAAGATCATTGATTTTCACATCTTCCACACCGTGAATAATCTCCGTGCCCATCCGGTCTTGCGCTGCGTATAAATCTGCAGTGACCTCAGTCTGCCCGAACACTAAAACCTGCTTTCCAGTCAACTCCCTGAAGTTGATGTGTACCATTAAATCGCTGTCTGTCAGGTAGCAGCCATTATGTGGAATCCCTTGCTTTTCCATGCGTTCGAATACACCGGCCTGTCGCAGCATATCAACGGTACCGGACTCAAGCACTCCAGCCCTGATACGGGACAGCACATGTTCACGGCTGGATCGCTCAAGAATTACGGTATCAACACCAGACAGGTTTAATAGCTGCGACAACAGCAGACCAGAAGGCCCACCGCCAATGATCGCTATTTGTGTTTTTTTGCTGATGATCACTTACTCTGTGCGTCAACACGGATTTCTGAAAGAATCTCTGCAAGTATTTCCATACACCCGACCCCTTGGAAAGCTCGGCTCATATGTGCAGTTTCTTCGATACTGTACACTAACAGAAGACTCCCACTTAACGCTCATCCGACCTGTTCTGAAAGCACTCTTGTTGTACCTTTAACTGGTACAAATGCAGCGTCTCATCACGAGGCCATTCGGGTGACGAATACACGATGCCTTTCTCCCAAAACTCCTGCGGGTGCCAATTCTCGCGCTCTTCGCGTCGCTGTTCATAGTGCTGAATAATGACAGCGCGCATCTGATGCTGTCGGTCAAATGTGACTTCATCATCTATCAGATTGGTCAATTCGTAGGGATCTTCCTTAAGATTATATAACTCATCACCGGCACTGTAGGCGGATACATACTTCCATCCATTATCGTAGAGTATCTTCTGAAAGCAGACATCCCCCGAGTGTCCAAAGTGATCACAGATCATTTGCTTACGCGATTCAGCTCCACTGATAAACGGTAGCAGATTTTCACCGTCGGGGCTTAAGGGATGATCTGCTTCAGCACCAGCGACAGCAAGCATGGTGGCTGTCACATCAAGAAGATTTACAGGATCTGTCACTTTCTGTTTTGCCGGTATTTTATCAGGCCACCGCATCACCAGTGGTATTCGCCCTACCTCTTCTGTGAAAGATGAATACTTGTCCCACCCTGCTCCATGAGCAGCAATTCCATCACCGTGATCTGAAGTCACAATCAGTAAGGTATTGTCATCCAGACCCAGTTCTTTTATCTGCGTTACTATTCGCCCAATTGCCGCATCGGTTTGTAACCCAGATGCATAACACCTTGCCAGTACAGTTTGCCAGATTTCAGGTGCTAACCAACGCTCTCCTGCACGATGCTGACAACGCAGATCACGTTGTACCCTATATCTTAAAGGCTTGTCTTTAAGCGACTCCGCAAAGCTCGGGTATTGCGGAATTTCCGCAGGATTAACAAGATCCGCATACTCCTGACTTGGATAATACGGGTGATGCGGCCCCCACAGACTCACTACCATAGAGAAAGGACTTTGCGAGTTCTCTGCGACTACGCTCTTCAGTTTTTCTTTAGCCATATTGGCGACAAAAAACTGCTCATGTACCTCCTTAGAACCACTCAGTACTCCTGCACCATCCATAAAATCCCATGGCTCATCAGGCTGCATCGATACAACCGTACCATCGAGCTCGGGTTTTAAAAGGTGGTGTTCAATATGGCAGCTTGGATGTGGTTCACCAATATTTTTTAAATATTGCCGGTACTCATCACAGGAGTACACGTTTCCATACTCTGGCAGACTCCAGCCATCCAACCCATAGTCTGTCGGGCCGCGCTCAGTGCCACAGTGCCACTTACCTACATAGTGATTGCGATAACCCGTTTGCGCCAGTAACTGGCAATACAGAACTTCGTCATTCCGAAACTCGGTTCGGTTGTATGGAATCGGGTATTCACAGTTCCACCGCAAGCCGTGTTTGTCCGGTCGCTTGCCGGTTAACAGGCTCGCCCTCGATGGCGTACAAACCGGTGTTATTGCATAAGCATTGTCAAACCAGGCGCCATCCGATGCGAGTGACTCGAGTACTGGCCAACGATAATCAAAACGCTCAGTTCCGTAGTGGCCAGCAAAAGCGACATGATCTGCGATAACCAGAATAATATTCGGACGATCAGACTTCAATGCAGACTCCAAAACACTTTGGCCTATTCTTGAACGGAGATTGAACGTGCATATACAGACGACGACTGGCACTGGACTGTGCACCGTAGCCAGTATACCAACTGACATCAATCAAAACATCACAGGTGCTTTTATCACCTGACTAAGTGCTTTCACTAGCTGGCAGTAGTGTGTAAAAGCCGGTAAGGTTTGAGACTATCCTGCAACAGCCGTGGTGCTCTTTATGCTGCCACAACCGGACAATTTACAATGCTATGCCAAAGGCCATGACAATCAATGATTGAAGGCAGCGTGCTGGTGAATGGCTCAGCAACCGGACCATTAATCACGTCAGATACCGGCCTGAGCTTCTGGGGTGGCGTCGAACCCACCACAGGGGATGTGATTGATCAGCACCATCCCCTTTACGGCACCAATATCTCAGGGTCTGTATTGGCAATCCCCAATGGTCGGGGTTCATGCTCCGGTAGCGGTGCGTTACTTGAACTTATCCTCAACGATTGTGCGCCTGCGGCATTAATATTTTCGGAGGCTGAAGATATCTTAACGTTGGGTGTGCTCGTGGCTGAGGCAATGTTCCAGCGTAGCCTGCCAATTTTGCGTCTATCACGATCAGAATTTGCAAGCCTGAATCAATATTCCACCGCGATGGTCCACTGCGGTCAGATGTATGTTGGAAACACAAGCGATGAGCTGCCTACGGAAATACCCTTATCTCCGGCACCTGAAGACGCAAGAGCATCGGTAGATTCAAGCATCGCTTTGACATCACTTGATCTAGAAATCCTGCAGGGTAAGCAAGGCAAAGCCGCTGGCATGGCAATGGAGATTCTGCTCAAGATAGCTAATATTCAAGGTGCAAAAGCATTAATTGATGTAACCCAAGCACATATTGACGCATGCATCTATCATGGCCCTTCAAGTTTAAGATTCGCAACCGAGCTACAGCACCTGGAAGCCAGGTTCAAAATACCAACAACACTGAACGCCATTTCAGTTGATCAACGTAACTGGCGACAACAGGGCATCAGTGATGCAGTAGGCCAGCCTGCGAGTGACCTTGGTAGTGTCTACATGCAAATGGGTGCGCAACTCAGTTATACGTGCGCCCCTTATCTTCTCGATACCGCTCCGTCTTTTGGTGAGCAGATCGTATGGGCTGAATCAAATGCTGTGATGTATGCCAATAGCGTCATCGGCGCCAGAACGCAAAAGTATCCGGATTTTCTCGATGTGTTTATCGCACTCACCGGACGAGCACCCGCAAGCGGCAGTCATCTGAATAGCGGTAGAAACCCGACTGTGTGTATTAACGTTGAAGCCATCAACAAACCGGATGAGTCTTTTTGGCCGCTACTTGGTTACTACATCGGCTTACATGCCGGAAATGATATTCCGATGATAACCGGGTTAAAAGGTTCAGCTCCTGATGCGGATGATTTAAAAGCATTCAGCGCAGCCTACGCCACTACCGGTTCTTCCAGTATGTTTCATATGGACGGAATCACACCGGAGGCAGTAACCGCATTAAAGTATTGCAAACAAAATGGACTATTCGACAATGCAATCACCGTAACCAGAAATAATTTACTGACAAGCTTCCAGGAACTCAATAGCGCAGACACCTCAACCGTAGACGCCATATGCCTGGGCAACCCGCATTTCTCACAGATTGAATGCATTAAGCTTGCAACTCTATGCAAAGGTCGTAACAAACACCCGGATGTAAAATTTATGGTAACCCTTGCAAGAGCTGTTTACGCTAATGCGAAGGCCCAGGGAAGTATTGAGACGCTCGAAACCTTCGGCGTACAGTTTATAACGGATACTTGCTGGTGCATGATCACCGACCCGGTAATACCACCCACTGCGAGAACCCTAATGACAAATTCAGGCAAGTATGCCCACTACGGGCCAGCATTGGTAAAGCGTGGCATACATTTCGGCACGCTGGCTGAGTGCGTTGATGCTGCTTGTACCGGTAAACATACAGGCAGCAGGCCATTATGGCTGAGAGACTAGAATGGGATCCATGCAAGAGACACTATGTGTAATCAACTTTGGGTTATCAACTTTGTGGGCTGTGTGCGCAGTCGGCGTACAGGCCAGTTGGCGACGGTGTGTAAAAGCGGTAGAGTCATACCTCGCCTGATACCAACTCTGACCTATGTTGCCTGAACTGGATATTTCAAATTATCTGGCTGATCCTTCGAGTGAGAAATCGCTGCAATTTATCGATCAGCTGCTCAAAACCTGCCACGGACCCGGATTCTTTTATTTAAAGGGCCATGGCGTCGCTAAAGACATCAACAACAATGCTATTGCAACAGCCAATAAATTCTTCGCACTGCCTCTGGCTGAGCGAGAGGCTATTGCCATCGGCAGTTCAGCGGCATTCCGTGGCTACACGCTACTTAAAAATGAACGTACTAACGGTCGCGTAGACTGGCGCGATCAATTGGATGTTGGCCCGGAAGAGCCCGCACCCAATCTATGTGCTGAAGATCCACCGTGGCTACAACTACGCGGCCCGAATCAATGGCCTGCGAGCCTGCCTGATATGTCTGTATCCATAAACGCCTGGGTAGCACAAATGCAGCCAGTTGGTTTAGCACTAATGCGAGCACTGGCTGTAGCGCTGGGACAGGATGCAAACTTCTTTGATAGCAGAATGACCCCCGATCCATACACACGCGTGAAAATTATACGCTACCCATCACAACCGGATGAAGTTGGTAGTGGCCAGGGTCTTGGATTGCACAACGACACAGGCCTGATCACCATGATCCTTCAGGACTCTATACCCGGCTTGCAGGTAATGAGTAATGAAAAGCTTGTCGATGTAGAGTCTCGAGCCGGAACATTTGTTGTGAATCTCGGAGAGATGATGCAAGCAGCCACCAATGGTTACCTTCGAGCAACTGCGCACCAGGTTGTCAGCCCGCCACCAGGGCAACAACGTATCTCTATAGCCTACTTTGTTAATCCGCGACTGGATGCTCGCTTTGAGCCAATCGCGTTACCAAAAGCCTTGGCTGCAGAGGCTACAGGCGGACAGAACGAAGACTCTGAAAATCCAGTTTACTCAACATTCGGTACGAATACACTTAAGACCAGAATGCGGTCACACCCAGAGGTAGCAGATAAATTTTATGCAAATGTATCGCTTGATGAACTGGAATAGACATACTGCTGAAAGATAATCTTTATGTGTTTGGCTCCAGGCTGGTGCCGCACGCTCTGTGATACTACGCATCCACCTAGCCAGAATGTCTGCTCCTGAGCCAGCACATGCAGAAACAGATTGTCGGGTGAGTTACGTAACATCCGATCATACTGCGTTGCAGCTTCCACTCCACAACCTTTGCTGCTTAGCCTTACTGCTTCTACCAGACCTGACTCAAACCCGTTGTCCATAGGCAACATATTTTCTGACTTATGCAGAACCTGCCAAATCTCTTCGCAAAAGCGCGCATCGTTTGCTCCCGCTAACATAATGGCTTTCACAATTAACGGCAGGCAATAGTTTTCATCCGCCTCAATGGAGGCGTTAATATATTGCAATGCATCCGCTTGAAAGCGCCCCATTTGATCCATGCCTGTGGTGCATAAATCAAATGCTGAAGTATTGTTTTGATCATTTCATAGCTGACCAACCGGAATGGCGAGGTCATATAAGAAATTACAATTCCCTTTGCCAAAGTAGTCTGCTGTTCAAGCTGATCACACCGAATCATCTAGCAAGTGTAGTTCATACCTAAACGACCACCGTCAACATAGATGGTCTCTCCAGTGACATAACTGGCTTTTTCACTGGCCAGAAACGCCACCACATTACCAATCTCACTCGCATCTCCAAGGCGTTGTAACGGAGTACGGGACATCACCATTTTCATCGCATCGGGGTTCGCATTGACCCCAGCAAGCATCTCGGTATCTATTGAGCCAGGCCCGACGGCGTTAACACGAATATTATAAGGCGCGAGCGCCAAGGACGCTGACTTGGTTAACTGTGCGACACCACCTTTTGACGCACAGTAAGCAGCAATGGATGGGATAGCGACCACCGCATTAATCGATGACATATTAATAATCGAGCCTTCAACTTTATTGGCTACCATACTTTTCGCAGCACGTTGCAGGGCTACATAGGTGCCGACCAAATTGATATCTATGACTTTCCTGAACTGCTCAAGTGATGTTTCCAGAAAATCTCCAGGCATCGCAACACCTGCGTTATTAACAAGGATCTCGACGGTACCGTGATCTGATTCTATTTGATCGAACATGGCTGATATCTGATCCGCATCTCCCATGTCGCAAGTAATCGCTACAGTATTATTTCCTAGTTTTTCTGCCGCAGCTTTAACCCCTTTTTCATTGATGTCGCAAAGTATTAGTCGCGCACCATCATTTGCCAATGCTTCCGCACATGCATAACCGATACCCTGAGCACCACCTGTAATTAAAGCCAATGGACTTTCAGACATTTGTATTAACCTTGTGTAGTTTATTCAGTAGAACCGTTCAGACACTTCTAATAAGTTGATTTGCCGTAAACGCCGTTTGGTATAACCGCTTGTAAAACGGTGCACTGGGGACAGTAGTCAGTGGAGTGATAGGCAGTGGCAGGTCTGCTTTGTCCGCGCCTGTTAGTAATTCTGCCATCGCTTTACCGAACACCGTACCAGTGGTAATCCCGCGCCCGTTGTAACCTATAGGCGTATAGAGATTTTCAGCAAGTTCATATATCCGTGGCAGGTGATCAGGCGTCATCGCGATTTGACCGTACCAGGCTTCTTCAAAATCAACTTCACCGAGATCTGGAAAAATTCTTTTAATCTGTTTTCTGGCCCAGCGCTGTGACAAGCCTTTATCCTTACCGCCAACAATGGTTCCCATGCTGCCGATTAACAATCGATCAAATGCATCACGGCGATAGTTAAACATGATCTGCGCGGTATCCCACAGCCCCTGCTTGCCCGGCAGAATGTGTGACGCGTCTTTACCTAGTGGCGTGGTTGCCAACTGGAAGTAGTGAATCATGGTGAAGACTTTTTTAAGGTCTGGCCATAAGTCATCTGTGTAGGCGTTGGTACCAAGAATTACCGCGTTTGCACGAAGTTCCCCCTGATCAGTTTCTACCAACCATTCATCATTGTTTCTGGTGAGTTTGGTTGCTCTGGCCCCAGTGCTTATAGAAGCACCAGCACCCATAGCAGCGCGTGCTAATCCACGGCAATAGCCCATCGGGTTAATAGTGCCTGCACGGTGATCAAGCAAGCCTCC